>JAVRLJ010000001.1:0-57088 GCA_031961585.1 Thermoplasmatota archaeon
TGGTGGTAAATACCCACCATCAGTTGCCGCACCCACAATGAGTATATCAGGTTTAAGTGCATAGGTTTCCTCTATTGATCCGAACATTGGTATGTTTCTGTATTTTCCATCAAGGACATAACCTGCATCCATGCCGGCAAAGTTTGAGTCTATAACACCTATGATCTCGTATCTTTTCGAATACCTTACAAGGCCATGGGCTGTTTTTCCATTCGTTGATCCATAGACACCCTCTGCCAAAATCACTGCTCTAGGTAGCATATCTGGCCCCCTTGATAATCCTGTATACAAAATTCAAAAATGTCAACTCAAACCAAAAACTTTTAGGTGGATGGCCGTCGTCATCCTCTTCCATTCTTAATCAACGCCTCCGTATTTATCAACCTGTGGTTGATCCTAATCTTCTATTTAAATTTAACTGAGAATTTAACCAAATTTTTTTAAGAAAATCTTTTAAGGGAATGGTTAATCCTTGCATTATGCTTAACATAGTTGGTCTTGGTTTGAACCCCAGGAAACATTTAACACTTGAGGCAATGGAAAGAATAGATGAATCATCAACAATTTTCATGGAAAATTACACATCAAGGATAGTGGATATGGATAAGGAATCGCTTGAAAATCTTATTAAAAAGGATATTGAAATTTTGGAAAGGGAGGATGTGGAGGATGGCAAAAAAATAATTGAAAAGGCAAAGGAAAGCATTGTTTCATTACTTGTTCCAGGGGATCCAATGATTGCAACGACACATGTTTCTCTGGTTCTCATGGCAAAGGATTCGGGAATTCCTGTTAACATTGTGAATGGTATTTCAATTCAGACTGTAATTCCTTCAATACTTGGGATACAGAGTTACAAGTTTGGAAGGACCGTAACAATACCATTTCCTGAATACGATTTTTACCCAGAAAGTGTTTACAGGTACATTGAAAAGAATATTGAGAATGGTCTTCATACCATTGTCTTACTTGACATAAGGAAGGATCTTGAAATGCATGCAATCATGGCTCTCGATATACTGGAGAAAATGGAATCCTTGTATCATGGTGATGTTATTAATGAAGACAGGATCATTGTAGTTATATCAAAAGCCTGTTCGGAAAAAATGAAAGTAAATGTTGACAAATTTTCAAGGATAAGGGAAAGGGATCTGGGTGAACCTTTGCACACAATTGTTATATTGGGCAATCTTCATTTCGTGGAAAAGGAAGCTTTACAAAAAATTGTAAATATGCCGGCCGATATTTTATAATATATTTACAAAAAATTGGTAAAAAAATTAAATTGGTTTTGGTTTTGAATCTAAGAGATATCCATTTGCTATGTAATCAC
This sequence comes from Thermoplasmatota archaeon, assembly GCA_031961585.1. Classification (GTDB taxonomy): domain Archaea; phylum Thermoplasmatota; class Thermoplasmata; order Thermoplasmatales; family ARK-15; genus JAVRLH01. The sequence goes on from JAVRLJ010000001.1 coordinate 1,334, forward strand.
TGTAAACGTATCCACCATTAATCTGTCTTGCAGTCATTATATCATATACAGTGAAATTTCCGAATATGATTTTAAGAGATGTTACGGGAACCAATGTGTTATTCAGAGGGCAGTATAGTTTCATGGTATAGTTCAAATTTCCGATCATAGTCCAGCCAACAGATCCATTTTCAAACTTTACAAATATTGGTTGTATGTTTAATCCTGTCACCTCAATATTTCCATTTATTATCATAATATAAGAAGAATTCAAAACCTTAATTTGAGAGACCGTTGTTGTAATTAATTCTCCAGTATTTGGATCGTAGGAGAGTGTTTTCATTCCCACCTTAAGATCCTGTACAGGTATTTGTTCTCCATTTGATAATGTAATGTTTGTTCCGTAAGCCACACATCCTCCACCGCTGGATGATATTGTATATATGTATGCACCCAACAAAGGTATTTCCATGGAACCCTGACCATTTATTTGATAATATTGATTGGAATAGAGAACATATGCATCTACTGTTTGCCCCTGTGCTGCATTATAAGCAATAGTAGTAAACACAGCTCCTTCTGTCGAGCTTTGCCATACAAAAAATCCAAAGATAGCACCTACAATTGAGGCGGCTATTCCCAAAATCGTATTTGCAGGTGCATAAACAGCAACAAGAATCCCGCCTATTGCTATAGCTGTTTGAACTAATAGTCCGTAATTTGCCACTCCCTGGTAAATTTCCCCAGATGTAATATTGTACTTTAAACCTGCTCCAGTCCCAATACTTGCGTTATAAAACTGATAATTTGTATAATTTGATAGTTTTGAAAATACAGAAGGTATCCCTGTTCCATTACCCATTAAAACCTGGTTATTTGATGTTCCTATAGAAACTATGGCTGCTTCAGCCATAGAATAGTTTAGAGGCACAGGAATTCCGTGATAAGGAATGTAATATGCTCTATAAGTGGCAAGTTCAATCTGCCCCTTCACATATATATAACCAGAAGGACCTATACTCCAAGGATTCAATGTTTTATTACCTAAAAATACATAAGCAGTTCCTGTATACCCGACAGTGAAAACCGAACCACCAGTATTAAATTCCACATTTGTTGATGAAAAGGGATTAAGAACGAAGCCAGCATAAGATGCTGCAGATACTCCCATTTGTGTAAAAATCTCGCCATAAGCACTACCACCAAAAGTGGCCCATGCAATGGGTATCTGTGCAAGGTTGCCAGGTTCAGATGGATAGAAAGTATTATTTTGCATTACCCACTCCAGACCTCCATTAAAAGTTACATTTGGTAAAGGAGAACCAATATTATTTTGTATTTTATTTTCTAAAGAATTTAATTTAACAGACGGGGTAACATTTGTTTCATTCACTAAATGTTCACTTTTGTCATGTTTTACCACAATAACGGCCGATCCTGAATGCCCATTTAAAATGTCCTTTGGAGTGAGGGATATACTTCCCTCTTTAAAATACAAACTTCCATTGTACTTATATGTTACAAAAAGAAGTATCTCTGGGAGATAATCTGCATTTGAAAGATTTCCATGGTAGTATTTCAACCATTCATTTGAGATCCTTTTAAGTAAAGTAAAGTTTGAAACATATGCATTACCATTATGGTCGGTTTGCGTTAAAAATACTGGCTGGAATATGGAACCATTTGATGGTGGTGTAAGCATCATTCCCTGGATTGTAGCATTATATATGGGATTTCCATTAGTATCAACCACTCTTACAGAAATTGACTGATCATTTAATTGAGCATATACTATGACTGCAGTACCTGAAAGTATAATTATTAAAGATATTATCAAAGCAACTCCCCTTTTAGTTAATTTTCTCTCTGCCATGTATATCCCCAAATAAATGTTATTACCAAAGATATATATATTTCTTCGACAAAAGTTAAAAATTATAAACAATTTTTTAAGAAACTGTCGTATTTTTTATTTTCAAAAATTAAAAATGGATATCTTTTTTGCTCACAAAGATCCTTTTATTAAAGAATTTGAATAACTATTTTTACATTCTCCAGCAATTCGTACATTTTAAATAAAGGAAAAAGATAAAGAGAAAACGTATGGACATTGCGGAAGAACTGGCAAAAAAGCAGAAGGAAATATCTATTGCGGAATTTTTTGAAAAGAACAAGCAAATATTAGGTTTTGATTCACCTCAAAAATCACTTGTTATGGCTGTTAAGGAGGCTGTGGATAATTCACTTGATGCCTGTGAGGAGGCCATGATACTTCCTGAAATAAATGTTGTTCTTGAAAGGGTTGACAGGGATGAATTCCTTTTAACTGTTGAGGATAATGGCCCCGGGATCGTGAGAAAAGAGGTTCCTAAGGTATTCGGACAGTTTTTGTATGGTTCAAGATTTTATTCAGTTAGGCAGACAAGGGGCCAGCAGGGTATAGGCATATCGGCTGTTGTTCTCTATGGTCAGTTAACAACGGGAAAACCAACAAAAATAATATCAAAGATAGCAAGTGAAGACTATGCCCATTATTTTGAATTGATGATAGACACAACAAAAAATCAGCCAAACGTTTTAAAGGAAGATGTTGTAATAGTTAACAAAAAAAGTGGTGTTAAATTACAGATTCCTCTTAAGGGTAAATATGTTAAAGGTAAGCAGAGCATAATTGAATATCTGCAAAACACAGCAATTGTGAACCCGCAAGCACAGATAACATTTGTTGATCCCGATGGAATGAAAATAACATTTGAAAGGGTATGGAATGAACCAATTCAGCCCCCAAAGGAAACAAAACCGCATCCTCTCGGTGTGGAAATCGGACAGTTAATGAAGATGGCAAGGATAACAAAGGCAAAAAAATTATCAAGATTTTTGACTGAAGATTTCAGCAGGATAAGCACGCAGCTTTCACTTGAAATATGTAAAATAGCAGGTCTGGACCCGGAAATGGATCCACATTCATTACAGTTGGAAGATTTCAAAAAATTACAGAATGCTTTTAATTCTGTAAAAATTTTACCACCATCACCTGAATCATTATCGCCCATAGGTGAAATTTTAATAAAAAAAGGTTTGAAAAATGTTCTTGGTGATTTAAAGCCCAGTTTTTATTCAATACCTGTCTCGAGGAAGCCTTCAGTCTATTCGGGAAATCCATTTGTTGTTGAGGTTGGACTTGTTTACGGTGGTGATATACCTCAGGATGAGCCCGTTAGGATCTTAAGGTTTGCGAACAAGGTACCTTTACTTTATCAAGCAGGTGCATGCGCAATAACAAAGGCTGTTGAAAACATTGACTGGAGGAAGTACGGTCTGGAGCAGAGGGGTGGAACTGGTATACCCGTAGGGCCCATGATAATACTTGTTCATGTTGCGTCAACAAAGGTACCTTTTACATCGGAAGCAAAAGAAGCTATTGCTGAAATACCTGAAATAATGAATGAACTTGACCTGGCACTGAAGGAATCCGGCAGACAGATAAAAACATTTTTGATTAAAAAGGAGGTAAAGAAAAAGTTAACGGATAAATTCTTTCTGGTGCAGAAGATACTTCCAAAGATTGCTGAAAAAAGTGCATCAATTTTGAACAAACCTGTTCCGAAACTTGAACCTGTCATTACAAAAATAATGAATGTTTTATGGATTGATGAAAATGTTGAACAGAAAGGATCAATCGCAAACATAACTGTGAATGTATGGAACTTTACACCTGATGATAAAAATATAAAATTGTATGGGGACATACCTGAAGGTAAGATAGATAAAAATTCAATAGATGAAAATGGTAAATACATGGAAAGTGAGGATTATATATTATGGGAATTCCAGATAAAATCTCTTGAATTGAAAAAATTAAAGTTTATTGTTTATGATCTAAAATCAAATTACAGTGAAACAACATACTACATAGAAGGAATGGATCCGGTTCATGTTGTTGGTGCTGAACCATTACCTGGTGACTGGAACATTGAAAAGCTCAAGGCAATAATTGAAGAGGAGGAAGAAGAGGAGGAAGAGGAAAATGGAGAAGAGTAGATACGAACTAGCACTTGAAGCACTTGAAAATATTGTTAAAAACGTTTATGAACAGCTTGAAATTGGAGAAATACCATCCATGTCGCTTCCTGCAAGAAACAAACACAACATAAAACTTGACCTTTTAACAGGTGTATGGAAATATGGAAATGAAAAGATCGTTAGGTCCGCAAAGAAAATTGATGGAGCCTATACCTTGCTGAGAACAATGTATCTCATGGATTTCATAAAGGAGATGATAGTTCAGAGTAAGTCATCAACGCTCAGGGAAATGTACTATATATCCGAGGGCTGGGATCTTGCCAAGTTTCACACACAGGACGAATCGGACAAACTTGTTGAGGATCTTGAAATTGTAACTAAATTTTTAAGGGAGGATTTCAAGCTGAGGCCAGAAGAGAATGGAGCGACCGTTATAGGAAACATTACATTTGAGGAAATAAACAGGAAGGGTAAGCCACAGAAAATAAACTGCAGGGACGATGTGGGTGATGCCGGTTATGCAATTCCATACAACGTTGAAAAGGATAAGTTAAAGATACTTGACGTTGATGCGGATTTTGTTCTTGCGATAGAGACAGGAGGTATGTTTGACAGGCTTGTTGAAAACGGATACGATGAAAAGGCAAGGGCAATACTTGTTCATCTCAAGGGACAGCCAGCAAGGAGCACAAGGAGGTTGTTGAAAAGATTAAACGAAGAATGGAAATTACCTGTTCTTGTTTTCACGGATGGTGATCCCTGGTCATTCAGGATATATGCCAGTGTGGCATACGGTGCAATAAAAACCGCACACATTTCAGAATTCCTTGCAACACCCACGGCCGAGTTCATAGGAATAACAGCAAGCGATATTGTTAACTACGATTTACCAACGGACAAGCTGAATGACAGGGATATTGCTGCATTGCATGCAGAACTGAGCGATCCAAGGTTCAACACACAGTTCTGGAAGAATGAAATAGAACTTATGCTAAAATTGGGTAAAAAGGCAGAACAGCAGGCTCTTGCAAAATATGGTCTTGATTACGTAACGGATGTTTATTTACCCGAAAAGGTTTCGGCACTGGGATTATGAAGGAAGGAATGACTAGTCTGGACATTTACGCGTGGTTGAAAAAGAATTCATACTTTATTGAAAATTCATACATTAAGAAAATTTTTATGGATGATGAGAGGGTTATTTTAAAAATACACAAAAGGGATCTTGGGAACAGGGATCTTTTTCTTGATCCACAGGGGTGGATCTATTTCGGTGAAAGGGAGGAAAATGAAATATCATCAAAGGTAAAATTTTTGAGGGATATACTTGAAAACAAAAGGATTGATAATGTGAACCAGCTTAACTTTGACAGAATATTGATTTTTAATCTTTCAGGTGATATGAAAATAATATTTGAGATGTTCGGTGGTGGAAATTTTATTTTAACTGAAAATGAAAAAATTATCTTCGCCATAAAATACAGGGAATGGAGAACAAGGAAAATAAAGGTTGGTGAAGCATATGGCCCTCCACCGCAGACACTTAATCCTTTAAATTTATCGGAGAAAGAATTCATTGAGAATTTAAAGGAGAACAGGGAAATTGTAAGGATACTTGCAATTAAGTTCAACCTGAGCCATTATTCGGAATACATATGTTCAATAGCAAACATTGAAAAAGATAAATTGGGTAAGGATTTAAGTGATGATGAATTTAAAAGAATTTACAATGAAACAAAAAAGATCCTTGATGGCATTGATGGAAAGGGTTATATATGCAATAACAAGTTGAGTGTGATTAAATTTAATGATTGTGTTGAATATGAAAACATAAACGATGCAATTCTTAATATACCAAAAGAGGTGGAAAAAAGTGAGGAGGAGAGAATAAGGGAAGAGCAGATCAAGGCAATAGAGAATTTCAGGAAGCTTGCTGAAGAATACAGGAACATAGGTGATTTTATTTTTTCAAATCTTGAAAAGATAAATGGAATAGTTGAAGAAATAAAGAAGGGTATGAATGTTGAAAACCTTGTTAAAAGGGATGGTAAAAATGTTACAATCAAATTCCAGGATTTTCCAAATGAAATAAAACTTGATCTATCAAAAAAGGTGAGCGAGAACGGTAATTTTTACTATGAACTATCAAAGAAAATGAAGGAGAAGGAGAAGGGTGCCCTTGAAGCAATGTCAATAAAAAGGGAAAAAAAGGGGAAAAAGGAAATAAAAAAGGAGAGGAGCAGGTTCTGGTTCGAAAAGTACAGGTGGTTTTTTTCATCCGAAGGTGCACTGGTCCTTGCTGGAAGGGATGCAAGAACGAACGAGGAGGTTGTTAAAAAGTACCTTGGAGAAAGGGATTATTATGTTCACGCTGATATTCATGGTGCGCCCAGCGTTGTTGTTAAGAACACAAACATTACAGAAAAAACTCTGATAGAGGCAGGAATATTCGGCCTTTCCTATTCAAAGGCATGGAATGCTGGGTTGATGACAGGCGATGCATACTGGGTAACATATTCACAGGTGAGTAAAATGGCAGAATCTGGTGAATACGTTCCAAAGGGTGCATGGGTAATAAGGGGAAAGAGAAACTATATGAGGAATCTTCCATTGATGCTCGCCATAGGCATTATTGAATACCAGGGGCAGAAAATAATGATGTGCGGTCCCCTTGATGCTGTAAAGGCAAAAACACAGGATTACATTATAATAGTTCCAGGTAATGTGGAAAAAAGCCAGATAGCTGAAATTGTTTCGAAAAAATTCAACTGCGATAAGGATGAGGTAATGAGAATCCTTCCGCCAGGTAATGCTGAAATAAAGGAGAATGTCTGAAATGACTGAATTGAGTGTTATTGTAACTGTAAGGAATGAGGAAAAGCATATAAAAGATCTATTGGAATCACTTTCCAGACAGAAGGAGGACTTTGAGCTTGTTGTTGTTGATGCTGAAAGTACAGATAAAACAGTTGAAATTTTAAAAAGTTATGAGAAAAGATTGAAAATGAAAATAATTGTGAAAAGGTGTTCCAGAGGGGAGGGAAGGAACATAGGTGTTGAAAATTCTTCAGGAAAAATAGTAATATTTACGGATGGTGATGTTGTTGTATCCGATTCCTGGTTGAGTGAAATGAATAGACCATTCCTTGAGGGTTATGATTTTGTTGCCGGTAAAACCATACAGGTGGGAAAGGAAAAGTTCAAGGTACTTGACAGGGTTGGTATTTACTACAATGGCATAGATTTAACATACCCATCCTGCAACCTTGCATACAGGAAGGATCTTTTCATTAAAATAGGGGGCTTTGATCCCCAATTTATTACGGCTGAAGATATAGACCTTAATTTAAGAGCACTTATGGCAGGTGCAAAATTTTTCTACAACGAAAATGCTGTTGTTTACCATAAAACAAGGAGTGATGTTATTTCATTCCTAAAACAGGCTTTCTGGAACGGTTATGGAAGAAAACAGTTAACAAGGAAGCATGGAAATCTGTGGAAATCCTATTCATTCAAGAACATGCTCAGAAAGGATCAAATAAATATATATGGTATTCTAAGATTATCCTTCGGTTTAATTGGATACCTTTATGCAAAGATAAACATTAGGTGATACCAATGATATCTATTGTTATACCAACAATGAACGAGGAAAAAACAATAGGTACTGTAATTGAAAGGATAAAAAAATCTGTTAAGGGTGAATATGAGATAATAGTTGTTGATAAAAGTAACGATAGAACACCTGAAATAGCTAAAAGCATGGGTGCAAGGGTAATACATGAGGAAAGAAAGGGATATGGAAGGGCTTACAAAACAGGATTCGAACATGCAAATGGGGAGATAATAGTTACAATGGATGGTGATAATACCTATCCTCCCGAAGTAATAAACGATTATGTGAAATATTTGATTGATAATAACATTGATTTCATATCCTGTGATAGATTAACATATCTTGATAAAAGGGCAATGTCACAGGCCCATAGATTCGGTAACTTTGTTTTGAATATAGCGGTCCTTGCACTATTTTTTATAAAAATAAAGGATTCACAGAGCGGTATGTGGATCTTCAAAAAAGATCTTTTGAAAAAGATAAGGGTATACAGTGATGGAATGCCATTTTCTGAAGAGCTGAAGATTGAGGCGTGGTACCATGGAAAGGCCATGGAACTTCCCATACATTATGGTTTGAGGGGAGGTGAAAGAAAACTACAGACATTCAAGGATGGTCTGAGAAATTTAATCTATCTGTTTAAAAAAAGGTTCATAATAGGCATTGGTTAAAAAAAGGAAAATTTATTAGTATTCAATTTAATTGCTATTTTACCTGAGATAATGAATCAGAAAATGATCTATGCAACCCTGAAGGATAAAATAGTCGAAATATTGAACAGAGAGGAGAAGAGCATATCATCCATATCCAAAGAACTTGAAAAGGATGGTATAAAGATACACAGGCTTATTTTAACGGGCTATTTGCAGGCCCTGAGGGATCTTAACATACTGAAGGAAAAGGAAATACAGCCATCAAAGATTTATTCGGTTCTTTCAAGCGATGAAAAAACAATTTATGAAATAATAGGTGGTTATGTCTCAGAACATCCAGAATCATCCGATTTATGCCTTTACATTCTTTATAAAATTTTCAGAAGACCAATATTAAAGTGGGAACTGGATAAATGTGGTGTTGGCAGGCCTGAACAGTGCGATAAGGTATACGGTGATGAAAGGAAGAATGCAATAGCAATTCTTGAATCCATGAACATAACCGTTCCGAAAAATATGCCGGCCTACATACCAAAGAAGGAATACAGGGAGGAGCTTGAGGAAATTTTAATTAAAATGGTCATAGATAGTTTCAGCCTTCAGAAATATATGCAGGTGAAGGGTACACAGATGAAAATAGATTCTATTTGATTATACCGAAACCTATCAATCTCCATCTGTTCTGAATTCTCCTGCTTATTGCAACCCTCTGACCCTTTTCAGCTATGACAGGATACTTTAATGTTATATCAGCATCATCATCCCTTGCACTCTTAACTACTCCTACAGTTGTTGTTGTACCAACGCTTAACATTAAAGCCTCATTTGTCCTTATTTTATCAACCTTAAGTTCCTCAATGAACCCAACAACGTATTCGAGGAGATGCACCTCTATTGTTAAATCCTGTATAATATCGGGTAAGGTTCCAGGCTTTCCCACCATCCTTCCAATCAATCCATCGGCCTTTGTCAAGGATGGATCCAGTTTTGTTCCTATTGCAACAAGTCCTCCGGGCCTTACCTCCTCCCAGCTCCTTCCACCGGAATAAAGTGAAACTATATCGGTGTATATTGGTTCCCAGGCAGTCTTCTTTCCCTTGGTTACCTGGAAACCCGGTGAAATCTCTATTTCATCCCCGACCCTGAACCTTCCCTGTATTATTGATCCACCAACCACACCACCAACAAGTTTGTCAGGCGGAGCACCCGGTTTGTTAACATCAAAGGATCTTGCAATGTACATCCTTCCAGGTTTGTCCGGATCGAACTTTGGTGTTTTTATAACCTTTTCTATGGCCTCAATCAAAACATCAATGTTCGCACCCTGCTGTGCGCTCACTGGAATTATGGGTGCATTTTCAGCTATTGTTCCCTTCACAAATTCTTTTATTTCTTTATAATTATCAAGAGCTCTCTCCTGACTAACAAGATCAATTTTATTCTGAACAATAATAATCTGTGAAACACCAACAATCTCAAGTGCCTTTAAATGCTCCCTTGTCTGCGGCTGTGGGCATTTCTGGTTCGCTGCAACAAGGAGAAGTGCACCGTTCATTATCGCTGCACCTGAGAGCATTGTTGCCATGAGTGTTTCATGCCCTGGCGAATCAACGAATGAAACTACCCTTTCAAGTGTTAGGTTTCCGTCACACTTCAGGTTTGCTGATGAAACATACCTCTTTTTACCATTCTCCTCACAGATATAAAAGGCAGCATCCGCATATCCAAGTTTTATTGAAACACCCCTTTTAATTTCCTCACTGTATGTATCTGTCCATGTTCCTGTTAATGCCTTGGTAAGGGTTGTTTTACCATGATCGACATGACCAACCAGTCCGATATTCACTTCCGGCTGCCTTGGCATTTCTGTCATTTCTGATCTCCGGATTTGGCCGGGAATGGCGCTTCACCGTATTCAACAACCATTGTGTTTATCTGAACAATTTCACCGGTTATTGTATTTCCCCTCAAAAGTTTCTTCTTCCTCAATCCCTTTTTCTTTGGGTGAAAACCCAAACCTCCCGAATGAAGGATTGCCTTTCTTATACCTCCCTGTATGTTCGGTGACATGGGGAAGCCATCCTTATCCGTTCCACCCGTTATTTTCAATTTATAACCTGAAAGTTCAACAATGGATCCGTCTATTATATCACCTATTTTCTTCCCGATAAGAGAATCAGCTGTTGGACTTTCAACATCCTTCTGGAACGATTTTCCTGTTTTTGGATCGGATACAACAACCTTGAATGTAACCATATTTATACACCGTGCTTTTATCTTTAATATAAAGGGAATATTTTAATTTTTGTGAATGCCTTTTGCATATCAAAAATTTTTTTAATCATTTACTCTATTCTTTTATGAACTTCAGGGAAAAGTTTGCCATGAGAGTTCATCTTTCATGTCCATTTTTCAGGTTTTTTAATGTGAGTAGAATGAAGAAATTCAAATTGGTGAAATAAAAAAATTGAAGCGTTAGTTTTATCTATCCTTTTAATTTATGGTGTGAATGAGCAGGTGTGGTGTAGCATGGTAGCACTAGAGCCTTCCAAGCTCTCGACCCGGGTTCAAATCCCGGCACCTGCACTCAGTACATAAATGGATATCTGTAATCGGTTGGCGGGTTAAAGTTTTCTTTTATTGCCCTTGGCGTTACCCATCCAATAAGGTTCCATTTACTTCCTTGCTTTGTCTTTTGTATCTGAAGCCCTTGAAGCACCGAATGGTTGCTGTTTGATAATAGATCCTGTTGGTTTGTCATTGATGTAGAAATTGCCAGCAGCATCTTTTTTTTTCGTCAAAATACAATAGCCCTTTTCTTCGGTTCTGTATTCCTTTCCATTTATTATCAGAGGTATTTCAATCTTTGATTTCTTTATCTTTTCCATCTCCTTCAGTACATATTCCCTTTCCTTTTATCCGGTGCAAAAATCCAGTTTTGGTTCATTCTGCGGTTTTGGTATTAAATATTTCAATACTTTAATTCCTTTCCATTGAAATTTTTTATGTTATTATTTAAAATTTTCTGGCAAAATTTAAATATTATTACACATTTGAGTATTAAGGTGATGGATATGTTTGGATGGTATGGAAGAGGATTCGGTAGAGGATGGGGAGCAACACTCGGTTACTGCCCCTGGACAGGTATGCCCAGAGGATGGAGATGGTGGGGTTACTGGCCGGGCTATTCAGCATATCCTTATACAAACCCGCCAAGCTCATGGACCAATCCTTACACACCATATACAGCGCAAAACTTTCCAGGGTACACATGGACCTATGGTAACATAGATGAGAAAACAGCACTTGAAAATGAGTACAGGTATCTTCAGGAAAGGCTTGAGGATGTGAAAAGGAGACTGGATGAATTAAAGAAATAAATTTCGTTTAACCTAAAATTTAATAACTTTTTTTTATTACCCCTTTTCTGTGATGTTTATGAGAATATGTGTTGCCTCATCTGGAAATGGCGGTCTTACAGATATGGTTAGTTCTGCTTTTGGTAGATGCCCCTCATTCACGATAGTTGATGTTGAGAATGGTGAAATAAAGAATGTAAGGGTCATACCAAACCAGGGTGCCTATGCCGGAAGCGGTGCTGGTATTCAGGCTGCCCAGATCGTTGTTAATGAAGGATGCAATGTTCTTATAGCAGGAAGTATAGGACCTAATTCATACCAGGTTCTGTCCATGGGAAGGGTGGATATGAGGGAATCACCACCCCTTACGATCAAGGATGCAGTAAATGCATACCTTGAAGGTAAATTACCACCATCCATGGGTCAGGGTAGGGGAATGGGTGGTGGAATGGGCAGGGGAATGGGAAGGAGAGGACACGGAAGGGGTGGACCAGGGAACTGGTGATTGAATGAAGTTTGCTGTCACCGGAGGCAAGGGTGGAACAGGTAAAAGTACGGTAGCAATAAACCTTGCCTGGTTATTATCCAAGAAAAATAAAGTTGTTCTTGTTGATGCTGACGTGGAATGCCCAAACGATCATATTCTATTATCCTTGGAATTAAAAAATAAGAAGGAAGCTTACATATTCAGGCCCAAGTTTAACTATAAAACATGCATAAAATGTGGTCTTTGCAGGGATAACTGTTCGGAACATGCTATTGTTATGTTCAAGGAAGGTTATCCATTTTTAATGCCCACACTCTGCAGCGGATGCAAAACCTGTCAGCTTGTTTGTCCTGTGAATGCAATTGAAAGTGATAGGAAAATAATAGGGCATACATTTGTTACCCAGTTGAATGAAAATTTGACACTTGTTACAGGAATGCTCAAGGAAGGTGAGGAAAGATCCTATCCGCTTGTTCTTGAAACAAAAAGAAGGGCTGAGGAGATAGATGCGGACATAAAAATATATGATACTTCAGCTGGAACAGGTAACGTTGTTGCTGCTGCAATAGATGGTACCGATTTTGCCATAGTTGTTACTGAACCAACACCCCTTGGCATACATGATCTCAGAATGATAATGAATTTGCTCAACAAACAGAAAAAGAAAGGTTATGTTGTTGTTAACAGGTATGATCTTGTTGTAAATTTTGATGAAAATGGCCTTGATATAATTGGAAGGATACCTCTGAGCGATGAAGTTTTAAAAAGTTACATCTCAGGCAAACCTGTTGTTGAAACTTTTCCTGAGAGCGATGCATCAAAGGAATTCAATAGAATATATAATAAGGTGATTGAAATATGGCAGAAATTGTAGTGGCAAGCGGTAAGGGTGGTGTTGGAAAAAGCACACTTTCATCGTCACTTTCATTGATATTCAAAGATCATGGTGTGGGAATTGTTGATGCTGATGCTGAGGCTCCAAACCTTCATTTACTTCTGGATGTAAAATGGAAGGAGGAGAGGGAATTTAAAAGCAAAAGTATTGCTGTTATAGATTACAGCAAATGTACGGGCTGTATGCTCTGCAAGAATGTATGCACGTATGAGGCCATAGAAGGAACAACAACACCAACCATAAAGGAATACATATGCGAGGGGTGCAATGCATGCGGTGTTGTTTGCCCTGTTGGTGCAATAAAAATTTCACAGAATAACTTTTCAGGATGGATTAGAATAGGTGAAACTGAATTTTCACCATTCGTGATGGGTGAAATGGATGTTGGTCAGGCAAACAGCGGTAAACTTGTTACTGAGGTAAAAAACATTGGAAGATCATGGGTGAAGGATGGAAAAATAAGGAATTTAATTGTTGATTCAGCAGCAGGAATAGGATGCCAGGTTATTGCATCATTGAGCGGTGCAAACTATGCAATACTTGTTGCTGAGCCAACAGATTCAAGTCTTAGCGATCTTAAAAGGGTGTATTACCTTGCACAGCATTTCAGGGTTAAATCTTTCATAGTTATTAACAAGTACGATATAAATCCTGGATTTAGCAAAATAGAAGATTTTGCAAGGGAGGAGAACCTTGAAATAATAGGTAAAATTCCATACGATAAAAACATACCAAAATCCATGGCAATGAGAAAAACAGTAATTGAATATGATAGAAATTCTCCCGCTTCCCTTGAGATTTTTAATATAGCCCAAAGGATTGAAAATATTCTCGAATAAAAACATAAAATATTTTAATAAAGAAGTGCATAATGAAAGAAGGTGCTTGGTGATGAAAACATCAAGGATTAGCGGTTTCTATAACCTTAGCATTGAGGAAAGAATGAATATTGTAAGGGAATTTTCGCAACTTGAAGAAAAGGAAATTGAGGAATTGAAAAAACCACTGGACATGGATATTGCAAACAGAATGATAGAGAATGTTGTTTATCTTATGGACGTCCCTGTGGGTATAGCAACAAATTTCCTCATAAACGGCAAAGATTACCTAATACCGATGGCAATAGAGGAACCGAGCGTTGTTGCAGCGGCAAGCAATGCCGCAAAGGTTGCAAGGACGAAGGGGGGATTCAGGGCCATATCAACAGAACCTTTGATGATCGGACAGATCCAGGTTCTTAACATCAAGGATCCATACAGTGCAAAGTTTAAGATACTTGAGAATAAGCAGCAGCTGATCAGGATCGCAAACGAACAGGATCCTGTTCTTGTTAACCTGGGTGGTGGATGCAGGGACATTGAGGTGAGGATACTGGATACAAAACCTGGACCCATGGTTATTGTTCATATCATTGTTGACGTGAGGGATGCAATGGGTGCAAATGCCGTTAACACAATGGCTGAAAGTCTTGCACCCTACATAGAAGATATTACTGGTGGAAAGGTTTATCTTAGAATTCTGAGCAACCTTGCAGTATACAGGCTTGCAAGGGCATGGGCAATTTTTCCAAGATCGGAAATAGGTGATGCTGTTGAAGGCATTTATTATGCATATGAGTTTGCAGGGGTTGATCCATACAGGGCAACAACACATAACAAGGGTATTATGAACGGTATAGATGCTGTTCTTATAGCTACAGCAAACGACTGGAGGGCTGTTGAAGCTGGTGCCCATGCATATGCAGCCCTTAATGGTTACACAAGTTTAACACACTACGAAATAAATAACGATGGAGATCTTGTTGGCTACATCGAATTACCCGTTGCTGTTGGTACTGTTGGCGGTGCATCATCCACACATACAAAGGCAAAGATTGCAAGAAAAATATTGAACGTTTCATCTGCAAGGGAATTTTCTGAAATACTTGCAAGCGTTGGTCTTGCACAGAACTTTGCAGCATTGAGGGCTCTTGCAACGGAGGGTATTCAGAGGGGTCATATGAGCCTTCATGCAAGGAACATAGCAATTATGGCGGGTGCAACAGGTGATTTAATTGACAAAGTTGCGGAAATAATGGTAAGTGAGAAAAAGGTTAGGGTGGACAGGGCAAAGGAAATTCTGGAGAAGCTTAAGAATGAAAATCGTTAAAATTCTTTCAATAACTCTCATTATTTTTGGTATTGTTGTTTCCTTTATACCATTAACTGAAACAAGCTCAACAACCATATCCTTTCCCTATGAACCACCAGATTATGTTTTTGCAAACGTTAACTACACATTTTCCCCTTCATCTGATTGCACAATAAATGTTTCCTGGAACGGAACCTGGAATGTTATGGTTGGTATAACAACCAAATCGCTCTGGCTTGAAAATAAAACTGTATTGATTGAAAAATCTGGATATAGGAACAGCTTCAATTATAATCTACATGGTAATGTTCAGTACATTTTTGTTTTTAAAAGCATAAACTGGACAAACAATTCCTACACAGATCTTAAGATTGAAATATTTTATCCTCACGCATACCTTTACTACGGTATTATTTTTGTTATTTCAGGAATTGTAGTTTTAATTTACCATGAAATCAGGAGGTCCTGAACTTTTTCTCAAGTATCATGCTTTTTACATCATCCTTATCCTTTGCCCTTTCAAGTTCCTCCAGTGAAATCACGGGTATCCTTACATATGTATCCTCCTTTGTTACAGTGACAACAATACCATCCTTTGAAGTTATTTCAGTGATATTCTCTATCATTGTTGCCTTGTTGATCAGATCCCTTTTGAACTTTGAAATTCCGACAAAAATAAGTTCATCCCTGTTTGTTGATAGTGCATCAATGGATGATCTTCTTGTGAAATAGACAGTATACCCTGCTTTCCTGAAAACATTATGGAATTCACTCTGTAAAACATCGTTTGTTTTCAAAAACATGGAGCAATTTTCAGGCTCGGGTAAATTTTCAAATGGATTGATCCTTTCCATGAATGTTTCGTTGAAATATTCCTCAATCCTTGCAATAACATCAAGAGATACGGCAGTATTTCCCTCCTCATAAAGCTGTATTGATTTTCTTGAAACATTTGCAATCTTTGCAAGATCTCCAAGTGAAATGTTATATTTTTCTCTGAACTCCCTGAGCTTTTTTCCATTTATCTTTGCATAATATCCACCAGGTGCCGCAAAACTGAAGGGGTATTCTCCATATTTCAAAAGGTCTGTGAATGTTTTAAGGCTCAAAACAGGTATATCGTACCTTGAATAGAGAACATAATCGTCAAGTTTTCCGAGTCCACATTTAATACCCACAATAAGCGCCTTTGCCTTCAGAAGTTTTGAAATTAACTTTAATTCCTCAGCTGCTTCCTTTTTGAATGTATCAACGTTATAAAGCACCTTGATAATATAAATTTCATTATCTTTACTTGCCACTATATCGTAGCTGGAGGAATCAAGGATCTCGGATGAGATCTTGAAACCATTCTTTCCAAGTATCGCACGAACAACATTTTTAAGTATATTTCCTTCATCCATAGGCAATGCTTATTAAATTTTACTATATATAAACATTTCGGATATCCCTCTTAGATGAATGGTGAACAAATTCAATTTTTATTATGACAACATGGCTTTCCTGTTACTTTTAAAATTTGCACTATTTTAATTGTCACTGCAAATTTTTAAATAAAAGTTTGCAGTTATACTGCAAATGATGCAAATCCTGAGAAAGGTATTGATGGATCAAAAGTATGAAACTGAAGAAAAATTCAGAAAAACTGAATTTGTGGAGAGAGAATTTTTAGAGAATTTTAAAGATTTTATCAATAGTAATTTGATAAAGGTTACAACTGGTGCAAGAAGGTCAGGGAAATCATTCTTTACCTATTCCCTCCTCAAGAATGAAAATTTTAGCTATGTGAATTTTGATGAACCCATGCTAAAAAATGTTAATTCAAACGATATTTTTTCAGCTTTACTTGAAGTTTATGGGAAAAATATGAATATAATTTTTTTTGATGAAATTCAGAATATGCAAGCATGGGAATTGTTTGTAAATAAATTGCATAGATCCGGATATAATCTTTTCATTACTGGAAGTAATGCAAAACTTCTGAGTAAAGAACTTTCAACACATCTTACGGGCAGACATATACAAATGGAAATTTTTCCATTTAGTTTCAGGGAATATTTACATGCATTAAAATTTAAAGAACCGATTGAAACAACTGTAGGACAGGGTTTGGTTAAAAATCATCTGTTGAATTATCTGGAAAATGGTGGTTTTCCAGAAATCGTAGTGGAGAAAGAAAATCCAAGAATTTATCTTAGACAGTTATTCAATGATATAGTGGAAAAAGATATAATTATGAGATACAACATTGCATACAAAAAAACATTCATTGAAATAGCCACTACGGTAATTGATAACTTTGGAAATTATGTGACATCAAACAGTATTAAAAATTCTTTTGGTTTAAAAAGTGTACACACGGCAAAAAATTATCTTTATTATTTAAACGAATCATACCTTGTTTATTTCATAAATAAACTTTCATTCAAGCCGAAAGAAAAAGAAGTTGCTCCAAAAAAGATCTATGTGACGGATCCAGGATTGATAAATGTGATATCAATGAAATTTAAAGAGGATTTTGGAAGAATAATTGAAAATGTTGTTGCGATTGATCTTTTAAGGAGAAGAAGCTACTGGTATAAACCATGGGAAATTTATTATTATAAGGATTATCAGGATCATGAAGTTGATTTTGCAATAAAGGATGGTGTGAGGATAAAATATTTGATCCAGGTAACATATTCCTCCGGAAAGGATGAAATAGAAAAAAGGGAATTGAACTCATTAATAAAAGCATCCAATGAATTGAAATGTGATAATCTAACGGTGATAACATGGGATTATGAGGACGAATGGAAGGTTGAAAATAAAAAAATAATGTTCATTCCTCTCTGGAAATGGTTGATTGAAATTCGTTCATAATTAAATTAATTAAAATTTAAAAAACTTAAAATGCCGGGGCCGGGGATCGAACCCGGGGCCTTCGGATATCCCAAGCTCAGTCCAGAACCCTATGAGTCCGACGCTCTACCAGCTGAGCCACCCCGGCTACTGTGTAACCTCTACATTTGTTTCCATTGGTGTTGAAAGAAGGTTGGATTTTCTTATCTCTATCTTTTTTATGTTGTAAACGGGTTTAACATTTTTTTCTATATCTGAAACTATCTTCTCTGAAAGCATGTATGTTACAAATTCGTAGAATGATAGATTTGAGCCATTGTTCTGAACGGCCTCAATTATCTTTTTCCTTATTGCTGATTTCAGTGAAGAATTAAGCCTTTTGTCCGCAATGGCCGTGATCTTCACCCTTATTTTATAACCATCGGTTGTTGTCATTGGGAATATTGCATCTATCCTTGACTTTCTTCTCCTCACAAGCCTTCTTATGTAATCCGATGTAACGTCATGGCCGACAAAAACTGTTTTTGCCTGATCCCCTTCAATCTTCACTATTTTGAAAAATAGCTTAACGTAGTCCTTCTTAATGTCCCCTGAGATCTGGTAAAGGGTTGTTTCAGCAACCCTACCAATAACCTGCTCTGGAGTTTCGGCCGGAGTTTCAGCTATCTCCTTGGATCCGAAACTTTCGGGTGTGATTATCTTGTACCACACCTTCGCTCTCCATTTATCCTTGACCTTTTTAGCAGCAGCCCTTTCAGCAACCTTTGGCATATTAAACACCGTTTTTGTGAATAAACCAATAAATTAAGATGTTATATAAAACTTTTCAGTTGTCTAGATTTCAATCAGATCCTTTTTGGCATGTGTTAAAACAACACCTTCTCCATCCACAAGAACATCATCCTCTATCCTTATACCACCAAAGTTTTTTATGTAAACCCCGGGTTCAACTGTTACAACCATGCCATTTTCAAGAACAATGTTTGAATACTGGCTCAATGCAGCGTGATCATGAACAGCAAGACCAACACCATGACCTGTAGAATGAATAAACAATCCCTTGAACTCTGTTGAATCTATAAAATCCCTTACATTCTTGTCCACATCAGATCCCTTCACTCCCTTCTTTATTGAATTTATTCCAATTTTCTGTGCCTCAAGGACAATATCGTACATTCTTTTAATTTTTTCATCTGCCCTCCCGAATACATAGGTTCTTGTCATATCTGAATTGTATTTCCTGTATTTTGCACCGAAGTCCATGAGGACAATATCCCCTTTCTTCAATTTCCTTGAACCGCTGAAATAATGAGGTTCTGCGGAATTCTCACCGAATGCAATGATTGGTGTGAATGCATTGTCCTGTGCCCCATTCTTCAAGAGGAGGTGTGTAAGTTCAGCTGCAAGTTCATATTCTCTCATTCCTTCTTTTATGTAATTTACAATATCTTCTGCCACATCACTTGCAATTTTACATGCCTCTTTTATTATTTTAATTTCCTCCTGATCCTTAATCATCCTCATTTTTGCTATCCTTTCGTCCACATCAACAAATTCCACATCCTTTAGTAAATTCTTCAGGTGATCGTATTCCTTCTTTGATATTGTGCTGAAGGAAATTCCAATTCTTTTCCTGTTTCCAACAATTTCCCTGAGTATATTTTCCTTCTCTTCACTCTTTGTGAATATTTTCACATCCATACCAGATTTTCTTGCAGATGTTTCCTCAAGCTGGCTTGTAATTATAATTTTCTTTTCTTCTGTCATAAAGAGGTACGATCCCTCAAAAAGGCCAGAATCAAGCAACCTTGTGAAGTAGAAAAAGTTCAGATCAACAATAGGCTCTCCTTCGTTGTATATCAAAATTCCATCAAGATCATTAAAAAGTTCATTCATAATCCTTTTAATCAAAAGGCATATTAAAATTTTTAGTGTATTTTAGCTCTTTAGAAATCTTTAAAAATCGAGCAGTGATCCAAATTTTGTATTAAACAGAGATCTAGGTTATGAATATTAACTCCTGAAGGGATAAAATTCATTATGAAAATATAAAAATTGCAGAGAATATATAAAATTTTATAATTTATATATAATTTTTTGAAAAACATTCAAAACATCATCAATAACATCCTTCAGGTTTCTGTTTGAATCTATAACCACATAATTTCTCTTTTTTGATAGAAATAAATAAAAATTCCTCACCATGGTTAAATATTTCACATCCATTTCAAAGAATTCCTTTTTTCTATTTCCAATTCTTTTTAAACCCATTTCCGGATCAACATCAAGATAAACAATCAAGTCCGGTTCTAGACCAAATGGTTCAAAAATTTTCATAATATATTCATAGGATTTTTCCATGGATCCAAGTTTATCCACAAGCTTTGATCCCTGGTATGCAAGGGTTGAATCGATGAATCTATCACATATCACAATTTCATCCTTTTCAATATGCTCTCTTATCAATTTAAGATGCTCAACCCTATCAGCCATAAAGATGAATAACCTTGTAAAATCATCAATATCATTCTCCATAATCTTTTTAACATCGAATAAAATGTTTTTGGGTTCCTCTGTGTAAAATACACTTTTTCCCTTATTTTTCAAATAATCGTAAACATTTTTACCTATTGTTGTCTTGCCTGATCCATCTATACCTTCAAACGTTATGAACATAATTTATGAAAATTCATACCATAAAATTAATTTTGTTATAATAAATACCGACCTTTATGGATTATTCTGTAGGAGATTTTGTTGAATTGATAACCAGGAAGGGGGTTTTTAGAGGATACATTATGCCAAAACATGACTTCAGTTCAGATGATATTTTAATTTTGAAGCTTGAAAATGGATACAATATTGGTTTGAAAAAAAGTGAAATTATTGACATTAAATTCATTGAGCATTATGAGTTAAAAAGGAAAGAGATAAGTGTAAAAAAGAATGAAAATGGTAAAAAGATAACAATTCTTGGAACTGGTGGTACAATAGCAAGTTACATAGATTACAAGACAGGCGCGGTGAAACCTGCTTTAACACCCGATGAACTTCTTTTCGCCGTGCCTGAAATAGGTAATAGATATAACCTTGAAACAAAGGTATTGTTTAACATACTCAGCGAAAATATGAAGGTTGAACACTGGAAGGTAATTGCAAGGGAAATATACAATGCGTTTATGGATGGATCCCAGGGTATTCTGATTCCCCATGGAACGGATACAATGGCATTCACATCCGCAGCGTTATCATTTATGCTACAGGATCTTCCAGGTCCTGTTGTACTTGTTGGTGCGCAGAGATCATCGGACAGACCGAGCAGTGATGCTCATTTAAATTTACTTGCATCATTCAAGTTGTTTGAGACAGATCTTGGGGAAGTGGTTGTTGCCATGCATGGGTCCACATCGGATACCTATGTTGATGTTCACAGGGGTGTAAGGGTAAGGAAGATGCACACGAGCAGGAGGGATGCTTTCAAATCAATAAACAGCGAAATCATTGCAAGGATAAATGAAAATGTGAAGTTTCTCAGTGATTATAAAAAAAGATCGGGCCCGTTGAAACTATACGATAAGATGGATGAAAGTGTTGCTTTGATTTACTTTTATCCAAACATGGATACCGATATTCTTGAATACATAGGTTCGAGAAAAAAAGGTATAATAATCGCCGGTACAGGTTTAGGTCATGTTTCATCCGATACAATAAAAGTTTTGAAGGATCTGATCGATAGTGGTGTTTATGTGGGCATAACATCCCAATGCCTTTACGGTTCAGTAAATCTGAATGTTTACTCAACTGGCAGGGAGATGGTGAAGGCAGGTGTGAGACCCCTTGGTGACATGCTTCCTGAGGTGGCATACGTTAAACTTATGTGGGCAATGGGTAACTTTCCAGATAATTATGAAAAGATTATGGAAAAAAATATTGCAGGTGAAATTTCAGACAGGAGGGTGAACTGAATGTTCAGGGCAGGTCTTGAGATCCATCAACAGCTGGATACAAAGAAACTTTTCTGTTCATGCGATTCATATTTGAGCGATAACGTTCTTGGTGAATTTGTAAGAACTTTAAGACCTGTACAGAGCGAACTTGGTGAATATGATGCTGCGGCACTTTTAGAATCAAAAAAGAGCAGGACATTCATTTATCAGATTACTGAGAATTCATGCCTTGTTGAAATGGATGAAGAGCCTCCGCATCCCCTAAATATGGATGCGCTGGAAATTGCTATAACCGTTTCATTGTTGCTGCACTGTAAAATAGTTGATGAGGTTCATTTCATGAGAAAAATTGTTATAGATGGATCAAACACATCGGGTTTTCAGAGGACAGCATTAATAGGCCTTAACGGTTACATTGATACTGAATTTGGAAGAATTGATATTCCAACAGTATGTCTTGAGGAGGAAGCTGCAAGGAAAATAGATGAAAAGGAGGGTTATGCTGTTTACAGGCTTGACAGGCTTGGCATTCCATTGATTGAAATATCCACAGCCCCACAACTAACAGCACCCGAGCAGGTAAAAAAGGTTGCAGAAATGATTGGTTTTGTTCTGAGATCCACAAAAAGGGTGAAGAGGGGACTTGGCTCAATAAGGCAGGATCTGAACATATCAATTGATGGCAAAAGGGTTGAGGTGAAGGGTGTTTCAAGGCTAAACCTCCTTGAAAAAATATCAAGGTATGAAGCGGAAAGGCAAAAAATGTTACTTGATCTTTCAAAGGAATTGAAGGATCTAAAATTTGATTTCAAAGAAGGTGATGTGACCCATATTTTCAATAACACCAAAAGTAAAATAATCAAAAATGGAATTGAAAATAATAACAGGGTATATGCGCTCTATGTTTCGAACCTTGCAGGTTATTTAAAAAGTGAAAAATACAGGCTTGGGAAGGAGCTTGCAGAAATAGTAAGGGTTTTGGGCATAGGAGGACTTTTCCATACAGATGAATTACCAGCATATGGAATAACCGAGCAGGAAGTTAATGATTTGAAAAAATTCTTCAATGCAGGTGAAAGGGATGCGATAATTTTTGTCGTTGCGGATTTAAATAAGGCAAAAACAGCCATATCGATGCTCATTGAAAGGATAAAAAAGGCAAAGGAGGGAATAACAGAGGAGACAAGGGGTCCAAGGGATGATGGTACAACCGAATTTCTCAGGCCCTTACCTGGAAGGGAAAGAATGTATCCTGAAACTGATATACCACCAGTAA
Source organism: Thermoplasmatota archaeon (assembly GCA_031961585.1). Taxonomy (GTDB): domain Archaea; phylum Thermoplasmatota; class Thermoplasmata; order Thermoplasmatales; family ARK-15; genus JAVRLH01. The sequence continues at coordinate 24,540 of JAVRLJ010000001.1, forward strand.
AAATTACAGAGGAAATGATAGAAAGAATAAGGAAAAATCTTCCAAAGAGTTTTGAGGAAACTGTTGAGGAATTCTCAAAGAAATATGGTATATCAAAGCAGCAGGCATACCAGATAATAAACAATGATCTTGATGAAACATTTGTGAAACTCTATGAAATTTACGGTAACGGTAATGTTATATCAAGAACTTTAATAAACACAATTTCGGAGATTGAAAAGGACGGTTATGATACAACAAAGATTGATGAGGATGTACTTTCAAAAATATTCCTTTTCCTTAAGAATGGATACATTGTGAAGGATGGAATACCATACATTCTTAGGGATTACATAAAATATGGAAAAAGTATTGATGAAATAGTTGAAAATTACAGACCCATGGGTGAGAATGATCTAAGGGAATTAATAAACAAAATAATAAAGGAAAATGAGAGCATAGTTAAAAAAAGTAATGCAAAGGCAATACTTATGGGAACGGTTATGGAAAAGGTATCAGGAAGGGCGGATGGATCCATGGTTAACAGGATACTTGATGAAATTTTAAAAAATTATTTTAAGTAATAATTATTTGTGATAATCATGAAATATGTTCCGGATACATCTGTGATAATAAGCGGTAAGTTTTATGATCTTGTATCAAAGGAAGGAGGGGAGGTGATAATACCCGAGGCCGTGATATCGGAGATAGAGGCACAGGCAAACAGGGGATTGATGATAGGTTTCACAGGTTTGAACGAACTTGAAAAAATAATTGATCTTTACCATAAAAATGTAATAAAATTGTCATTCGGTGGCAAAAGACCTGAAAAGTGGCAGATTGATAGAGCAAAGAGTGGAGAGATTGATGAAATGATAAGGAATGTTGCAATGGAAAACAATGCAACACTCGTTACACAGGACTTTATTCAATCAACCGTTGCAAGGATAAAGGGTATAAATGTTATTTACCTTGGTGAAATAACAGGTCCAAAGGTAAAGATTGAGGATTTTTTTGATGAAAGCACAATGAGCGTTCATCTAAAGGTGAATACCATTCCCATGGCAAAGAAAGGTTCGCCGGGAAACTTTCATCTATATCCATTATCAAATTCATCAATAGGTGAGGATGAATTGAACAACATAGCAAACGATATAATAGAAAGGGCAAGGGGTGATGATTCATATATTGAGTATGAGATGAAGGGTGTTACCGTTGTTCAACTGAAGGAATACAGGATAGTTATAACAAGGAGACCATTCTCTGATGGTCTTGAAATTACCGCTGTAAGGCCTATTGTTAAATTTTCAATTGAACATTATGGACTTGATGAAAAATTGCTTAAAAGATTGCTTGAACCATCACGCGGTATTTTAATATCGGGTGCACCAGGTGCAGGAAAAACAACCTTTGCCCAGGCTGTTGCAGAATTTTATTCAAGGAATGGTAAAGTTGTAAAAACCATGGAAAGGCCAAGGGATCTGCAGGTTTCAGATGAAATAACACAGTACACGGCCCTTGAGGGAGATATGGAAAAGACAGGAAACATTCTCCTTATGGTAAGACCTGATTACACAATATTCGATGAGGTAAGGACAACAGAGGATTTCAAGGTTTATGCGGATCTGAGGCTTGCGGGTGTTGGAATGGTTGGTGTTGTCCATTCAACAAGGGCAATTGATGCAATACAGAGACTTATTGGAAGGATTGAACTTGGTATGATACCACAGATCGTTGATACTGTTATACACATCCAGGATGGTAAAATTTCAAAGATACTTATTCTTGAATATGTTGTGAAGATACCTAGTGGTATGACTGAACAGGATCTTGCGAGACCTGTTATTTTAGTTAAAGACTATTACACAAACAGTGTTGAATATGAAATCTATACCTTTGGAGAGGAGGTTGTTGTAATTCCCGTGAAGGAGGAAAGGGGAAAAATAATAGAACTTGCTGAATCCAAGGTTCTGGATCTGATAAAAAAATATCTAAGAATGCCTGTGAAAGTTAAAATTGTGAACGATAACCTCATGAATCTTTACGTTCCGGAGGATGAAATACCGGAGGTAATAGGAAGGAAGGGAGCAAACATTGATGAAATAGAGGGAATAATAGGAATGCATATTGAAGTCTATCCTCTTAAGGATGAAAAATTAACAAGGGAAATTATGGTTGAGAAGAAAAAGGATGTTATATATCTGATTGGTGATGAATCACTCTCGGGTAAAAAGGGTGGTATATATGCTGACAATGAATATCTTTTCAACATTGTTTTCTCAAAGGATGGTATTGCAAAAATAAAGATAAAGTCAGAACAGGGTAAAAAATTGATGGATGCCCTTATGGATAATAAAAAAATATACTTCAGGGGTTAGAATCTTTTAGCGGATACATCAATTAACCTTTCGAATGATTTGTCCTTCAGCGAATACTGTCTAACCTTAACGTTACTTTCAAGTATAATCAACTTGGCAAGATCATCCGGATAACCTTCAGCATAAACAATTTCCTTTATTCCCGCATTTATTATCATTTTTGCGCATACAACGCATGGATGGTTTGTAACGTAAATTGTTGAATCCTTAACGCTCACACCATGCATGGCAGCCTGTATGATTGCGTTCTGTTCGGCATGCAAGCCCCTGCAAAGCTCATGCCTTTCACCTGAATTAATGTTAAGATCATCCCTTATACAGCCTGTAACATCACAGTGTGCAAGCCCTGCAGGAGGACCATTGTAACCTGTTGAAATTGCCCTGTTATCCTTAACAATTATGGCACCCACCTTCCTTCTTAAACATGTGGATCTTGTAGCCGCAAGATAAGCCATTCTCATGAAATATTCGTCCCAGTCCGGTCTCTCCATATTTCAATTTAAAGGAAAATCATTATTAAAATTTTTGTAGCCAGGTATTTCCGCATAAACTCTGCAAATATCTATATCTTATATTAAAAAATTTTTTCTCCTTGCTTATTTGATGAACGAATGGAATTTATTCTTTTGCATATTTATTACTTGCCCTTGCAGATTTTTAATCAGATGTTTTCCATGCTTCTTAATAACACAAACAAAAATGATTAAAATTTTGTTAAAAACTGTGAGCTGGAATATTACCTTGATCCATTTCATAAAGATTCAAGAGCTTGGGCTAATGTATTAATATATTTTATGAAGAATGAAAAAAATACTATTTACAAAAACACGGCAAGTATAGTGGTGAAATGGTTGTGAGAGCCAAAACAACCTATACCCTGAACCTTCGCATTTAAATGCGGAGAGTATGTCAGAAAAATCCTTTTCCCAAAAATGACTTTTTTTAGGAAGTTTTTATTATTCTATTTTTTAGAAATAATAGAATTTTCAATTTCCTTAATGAATTGTGAAACATCCACATCAAGATCATTTGCATATATCAGGGCTGCGGTTTCAATTGTAATATATTTCATTCTGGCCTTTATTTTGTTTATTTCGCTGACAATTTCATTCTTTCCCTTTCCAGTTTTTTCCTGGAGGTATTCAACTACATTCAAAAATATATCCTTTGTTTCTTTTGTTTCCTGAAAATTCAAAATATCCTCTGGGGACAGGAAAAAATCTATTGGTATTTCCATACCCTTTGTGCTGAACTGTGAAACATAAATATCATTGTTTTTCTCAAGTAAATGTATCCTGGTGCAAAGTTCAAGGAATTTGTCAACCATCGATGGCTCAAGCCATCTGCTTTCAAATGAAAGTATTCTTAGGAAATCCTCCCTTTTCAGCTCCTTTTTACCGCATTTCTTTTCAACGAAAAATATTGCCATCTTTAGATTATCTATCATATTTCCACCAGCTTCCCATCAATCACCCTGAAGTTCCTAACATTTTCAAAATGTATCGATGATATTATAATTTTGCCACCATTTTCAACAAAAAATTTCAGTGTTTTAAAATCCTCGGATCTTAAAGCAATATCCTCCGTTATTTCAAGTGAATGTTTTATAACTTTATTTTTTATTCTCTCACCCGACATAACTGCTATCTTCGCACCGGATATAAGGACATCGGAAACATCATTCATCCACCTGGCATTGAATTCATACCAGACATCATATACCTTTGATATTTTTGAAAGTATTTTGAAATTAATTTCCTTCCCTTTCAGTGAATCCATGTCTATTACATATATTGTTTTATCCTTAACGTTCTGGAAAAATTCATCTATTGATTTATAGCCCTCAATTCCTTTTTTTGTTAAATTGAAAACAGGTATTTCCATGATCACTATGTAAATGAATTCATTACAAAAATATTTTTAATCCTGAGGATCTATCCTTTATAAAATGAAAATACTGGTACTGTTTGCAGTAATTTTAATTCTCATCCAGATACCTTTAATAAATGAAAATGTTCAGAATTTAAGTGAAATAAATATCTATCATTTGAATTTTCTTAATTCAAATAAAGATGTGAAGATCATAATGATTTATAAAGGTAATTTTTCAGATCTTTACAACTATTTTTCTTATTTTAATCTTCATGTTGAAAAATATGGCGATTTTTACACTATATCGGGTAAATGGTATTCTCTTAGCAAAGCAATTAATTTTCATGATAATAAAGCATATCTACCGGAATATATAAAGAATAATTGCAGCTTGATTTACATTGATACAAACGTTAGTTCAAATTTGATTTTTTCCAATGATCCATACACTGTAAATCAAACTGTTGATGCTTACAATGTAAACAATCTCATCAACATGGGGTACAATGGAAAAAATTTCACAGCCGTTGTTGTAGTACCATATGGTGATCCAAATATAACAGAAAATACAAATAAATTCAATAATATTTATAATTTACCTCCATTGAATCTAACAATCAAATATTTCCTTTCAAAACCAAAAATATTTCCATCCCAATGGGTTCTTGAAACAGATCTGGATGTTGAAACAATACATGCATTCGCGCCTGGTGCAGATATAATTCTTGCAGTTTCACCTGATGATAATGTTTCATCACTTGAAAATGTTCTTAAAACTGTTATAGAGGAAAATATTGGTAATGTTATTTCTTTGAGCTGGGGCGGTCCTGAAGATGAAATATATGATCCATATTTTCATGAAATATTTAAAGAAGCAGCTTATAAAAACATAACGGTAATTGCATCATCCGGCGACTCGTCAACTGTTGAATACCCTGCATCTGATCCCTATGTTGTTGGTGTGGGAGGAACAACATTGTATCTCAATAATAATTACATTTATGAAAGGGCATGGTCTGAAAGCGGTGGTGGTTACAGTTCAATTTTTACCAGACCCCCCTGGCAATTCTTTTTAAATTCAAGCGGGAGAGGTGTTCCGGATATTTCCCTGGATGGTAATCCACAGACAGGTATTTTCATTTACAGCAATGGTATTACCGGTGTTGGAGGTACAAGCTTATCGGCACCAATTTTTGCGGGTATGTTGCTTGATTTGTATTCAAAATTACATTTTTCACTTGGATACTTTTTACCCCAGCTTTATTATATGAAATATTACAATCCTTCAGATTTCCATGATGTTTACTATAATGGAAATGTTTACATATGGCATCAGCAGATAGGCCTTGGATCACCCGAAATAGACAAATGGACATTTCCTGTTAAAAGTTTTTCTACAGATGTCTTTCTTGGTAATTATACAAATGTTGAAAATATAACATTTGAAATGAGGGGTTTTTCCCAATATCCCATGCACAGGTTTGAGGAAAATTCATTTTATGTTGAAATAAGATCCTATAACCTCTCATTTGATTTTGGAATTTACGATAACGGTAATTCAAACTTTTTTTATGGTAATGGTTCAAAAATAACCCTTATTGAAAAAAAGGTTGTTGAAAACAATCTATACAATGTTTCAATCAATTTTCAATCAAATTTTACAATAATAAATATTGATGATAATATTTATTCAATACCTTTAAAATTAAAAAATGTTTCATTATATGTTTTTGCTGAAAGTGTTGGGCCCTGTTCATTTTACACAAACCTTGGTCCCGTTGAATTCAGGGATTTCCATGTAAACGGCATGGATGTTAATTCTGCCTATTTGATACAGAGAAATTTTACAATTTACGGTGCAATGGAAATCCCATTCATAAAGAATGATTTTCTGATTGGTAAGGTTACCAGTATTGATAAAACGCTCTGGCCATCCAATTACAAATACATTTACACAAATGCTATTATATTGAAAAATGAAAATAATCTTCTAAACTATTCATTCATAGTTGGAACAGGCAAACACTACGATCCTTTTATTCTATCTGGTTTGATTTTAAATTCATCTTCGGGCTATGCGATTTACCTTGATCTACCTGGTTATTATTTGATAAATGAATGTTATGCAAATTCATCAGCAGGAATACTTTATGGAAAAAATGTTAATATTGTTGTTGAAAATTCAAAATTTCACACAGGTATTTCCAATACAGGCATTTACATTTATTCATCAACGGTATACTTTAAAAATGATTCAATTTTCGCCGGTATATCAATTATTTCTTTCTATTCAAACATATATATTGAAAATTCCACTCTTTACATCTTTCCATTAATTTTTTCAAGTGTTGTTCATACTTTTAGTTCAGAAATAATATTTTTCATAATTCCACTTTTTATCTACAGCCCATATTACGTTTTTGCCTTAATTATTTCAATTTTTGTTTTAATCTACCTGTTGAAACGAAGGTTTTAAATATAAGGTTATAATTATACCAGTCAACCAGTTGCATGAGCATGCAATCAATCACGCTGATGCCCCTCCTCCCCTTTTATTTTATTGTTTTACCGAAAGTTTTTATGAAAAATAAATTTTAAATAATCTTTTGATATAAAAGTAATTACCCGGCTTAGCTCAGTGGTAGAGCGGCGGACTGTAGTGGGAAAAAAGCCGCCGCAGAAATCCGCATGTCCCCGGTTCGAGTCCGGGAGCCGGGACTCAAAAATTTTAAATTTTAAGTTACATATTTTGTATCATGTACTGGATGGATCTCACCTACCCGGAAATTGAGGAAAGATTAAAGCATGATCCTCTTGTGATTTTGCCTGTTGGTTCCACCGAAGAGCATGGACACCATTTACCTTTAAGTTCCGATTCAATGCAGGCCATATATGTTGCTGAAAAAATTGCAGAAAAATCAAACGGTTTAATTTTACCCCCCATTTATTATGGGTATACGGAGCTTGATGATTTTAAGGGCACAATTTCAATCAGTTTTGAAACTCTTTACAACCTTGTATATGATATACTTAAAGAAATTACAGAAGATGGAGTTAAAAAGATTCTGATAATTTCAGGGCACGCAAGTTCGCTCCATATGGGTGCAATAAGGTATGCTGCAAGGAAGATACTTGAGAAAAAGGATGTTAAAATTATGGTCCTTTCCGATTATGACATTGCTTATGAACTTAGAGCAAAACTTGTTCCTGAAAATGATTCACATGCCGGAATAATTGAAACATCAAGGGTGCTGCATATAAGGGAGGATCTTGTGAAGAAAAACTGGATATTTGAGAAAAAGCCTGATAAAAAATATATGGTAACAAGGAATTACAGGGAAATATACACCTATGGAACATTAAGCGATCCTAATGGTGCATCAAAAGAACTTGGTGAAAAAATTGATGAATATGTTATTGAAAAACTATGGAGTATTGTAAAAGATAATTTTTCATTATGAAATATCCTTTGATCTCTGCGTTATTTCCATGGCAAGGTCAAAGTCTTCCATTTCAAGTGCAAGGTCAGCGGCCTGGTCGTAAACATCCATGTATGATTCTTTAAACTCCTTCCTTTTACTTTTTGCAATTCCCTTCATGGTCTCATCTATTGCATCCATTGCAATTTTTAGATAATCAAGGGCTTTTGTCATATTTCCATTTTCCCTTTCAAGGTAACTGAGATTCTGCAATGAAAGTATATAGTTTTCAAAGTCCTTCTTTTCCCTTGAAATTTCCAGTGCCTTTTTGAAATAGTTTTCTGCAGCCATTTTATCATTCCATAATAAAAGACCCATGTTGTTATAAAGTTCAGGCAATAGTTCAGGATATTTTTCCGAACATATTTTTTCCAATTCATTAAAAATATCAAGGGCCTTTTTCTCATCCTTTTCTGCAAGAATTGTTGCATAAAACATTTTTTCCCTTAGATAGCTTTTTTCATCATTTTTAATTTTTTCTAAAAGCATTTCCTCATACTTTAGGGCATTGTCAACATCAGGTTGATCCTTGTAAATGTAACATTCAGCGATTCTTCTAAGTATATTCACCTTCTCTTTTTCTTCCGCATCATTCAGGGCCTGAAGGTAAAGTTTCAGTGCCTGATCGAACTGTTCTTTATTGTAGAGTTTTTCTGCATCATTGAGCGCTTTTTTGTCCATGGAACACATGAAAACATACATTATTTTAATCTTATCGAATTAAAAAAATTCCAAAAAAATGTATATACCTTAATGAAATTTTAGGATGGATGGTGTGGAAAGAGATAAGAAAGTATTTGATCGTTGAAATTTCAATACTTTTGATAGTTGCAATATATGCCCTGTTCCCACAGTCTATTGACTTAAAGGTTTTTCTCTATTCATTGTTTTCATTCGGGAGAATGCTTGCAGCATATGTTATTTCCTTAATATTTTCCATATTTTATGGTCTTTATGCAGCCATAAATAAAAAAGCTGAGAAAATTCTTATTCCAACGCTTGATATACTTCAGAGCGTTCCCATTCTAGGTTTCTTTCCCGTTGTTCTTTTCCTTTTTATTTATTATTTTCCTGCTGGTATTGGCGTGGAGCTTGCATCCATAATACTAATATTCACAAGCCAGGCCTGGAACATGGCTTTCGGTGTATATGAAAGCATAATAACAATACCAAAGGAATTGAGGGAAGTAACAAATGCATTTTCCCTTACTGGTCTTTCAAGGTTCAGGATTCTATATTTCCCTGCCATGATACCAAGGCTTGTTTATAACAGCATGATGTCATGGGCTGGTGGATGGTATTTTCTCTTCGCTGCTGAAATAATTTCTGTTGGAAACGTAAACTATACGCTACCTGGTCTGGGATCTTTCCTCTGGACAGAGGTTGAAGACGGCCATATATTTAATGGTCTTCTTGCTCTTTTCACATTGATTCTTATAATAATTGCAATGGATATCTTAATATGGAGACCATTAGCAAAAGTATCTGAAAAATATAAATATGAAAGTGTTGCAGAAACTGCACCTGAAAGAAGATTATACCTGCTTAACATTTTAAAATTCTTACCATTGTTCAAAAAACCATTAAACATTTTCAGGAAAATCATTGAAAGAATAACGACTGTTGCTAAATTTCCTCTATTTTCAAAAATATGGAAAAATGTTAAATACGTTGGTTATGCCTTCCTGATTTTTATTTTCTCACTTATAGTTTACGCAATCATTTTGGCATTCCAGCATGGTATTAGCGTTGAAATTTCACCATCCTATCTATATCCAGTTCCTCTTGCAATAGTTCTATCAATCCTTAGACTTTCCATTGCGTACTTTCTCTCCCTATTATGGATCATTCCTGTTGCAATTTACCTTAAATCAAAAAAAGAAAAATCCAAGTATCTTGTACCCGTATTTGAAATACTTGCATCAATCCCTGCAACTGCTCTATTCCCATTCTTTGTTCTTTTGTTAATAAATTTACCATTTGGTGTGGATCTTGCAAGCATATTCCTCATCATGACAGGAATGCAATGGTACATACTTTTCAATGTTCTATCCGGAATAAATACATTCCCATCGGATTTTGATGATGTTTCAAGGGCTTTCAGGCTGACAAGATGGCAGTACATCAGAAAGGTTCTTCTCCCGGGCATTTATCCATCTATTATTACCGGAAGCATAACGGGCTGGGGTGGTGGCTGGAATGCTTTAATTGTTTCAGAATACATTGTTGTGAATGGTGTTGTTTATTCCGTTCTTGGCTTAGGTTATCTCATTGATTACGCAACATATGATCTTGGAAACGTTGCATTGAACATTCTATATGTTATGGTTATGGTTATCGTTGTTTTTACCTTGAATAAACTTTTATGGAGAAGGCTTTATGAAAGGGCAAAATTACATTCCTATGAGGTATGAGAACCAGCGTAAGGCCTGGGAAAAGGAATACAGGGGAAACAGGGTACTCTGGAGGGGTGAAAAGGACTGGTCTGAAATGATGAAATACTTTGAAAAATCATTCCTTATACTTGATCTGGGATCGGGGCAGGGTAAATCATCAAAGTATCTTATTGAGAGGGGTTACAATGTAATAATGATGGATTTTTCTATGAATGCATTGAGGAATTTAAAGTTTCAGAGGGTACTTGGTAATGCTCTTTCCATGCCGTTCAAAGATGAAAGTTTTGATGCTGTTCTTGCAATTCATGTAATATCACATGTGTTTGATAGAAAAAGAATCATGAATGAAATTGAGAGGGTAACAAAGAAAAATGGTTATATCTTTGTTGAAGTATTTTCTGTTGAAGATTTCAGGTATGGTAAGGGAATTGAAGTTGAAAGAAACACATTTTTGAGGGGTAATGGAATAATCACGCATTACTTTTATGAAAATGAAATGGAAGATTTTCTTTGGAATTTTAAAATCATTGAAAGGAAAAAATATCTAATAAAGAGAAAAATATTTAATAAAATATACAATATGGTAACATTGTTTTTTATAGGGAAAAAGCGATAAGAAAAAATTTTTATTAATGAAGATATTATAGATATGAATAAAAAAGGAGAAAAGTAAGTATGGAAAATAATGCAAATGATTATAAAGCTGAAAATATACAAATATTAAGCGACATAGATGCGGTTAGGAAAAGGCCGGGAATGTACATTGGGAGCACAGAGGAAAGGGGATTACATCACTTACTCATGGAAATAGTGGACAACAGTGTTGATGAAGCATTGGCGGGGGTTTGCAAAAACATTATAGTTAAACTTTATCCGGATGGATCGGCAAGTGTTGAGGATGATGGGCGAGGAATACCCATTGAAATACATCCACTCTACAATAAACCTGCACTTGAGATAGTTCTAACAGAGCTTCATTCAGGTGCAAAGTTTGACAGGAAGGTTTACAAGGTTTCAGGTGGCCTGCATGGTGTTGGTATACATGTTGTAAACTTTCTTTCTGAATGGTTCAGGATTGTTGTTAGAAGGGATGGAAGGGTTTACTATCAGGAATATGAAAGGGGAAGGAAGAAAACGGAAATCATGGATCTTGGTGAATGGAAAAATGTTATGGATCTACCAGAAAATATAAAACTTGAAATTGATACACCCCATGGAACATACGTTCATTTCAAGCCGGATCCTGAAATTTTTGAAACAACAAATTTCAAATACGATATTGTGAAGGGGAAATTGAGGAGCCTTGCATTTTTGAACAAGGGTCTCAGGATTGTCCTCAAGGATCTCAGAAACAATCTGGTTGAGGAATTTAAATATGATGGTGGTCTTGTTGAATTTGTAAAATTCCTGAATGAAGGAAACAACCCGATCCATGAGGATATAATAAATTTCTCGGAGAGTGATGATTCCGTATATGTGGAAATAGCAATGCAATATACGGATTCACCATACGAGACTTTACTTGGTTATGTTAATGATATTCATACGGAGGAAGGGGGAACACATGTTGTTGGATTTAAAACAGCATTGACAAAGGTAATAAATGATTACATAAGGGAGAACAACCTTGGTGAAATAAACATAACGGGTGATGATGTAAAAGAGGGTCTAACTGCAATAATACTTGTAAAGCACCCTGAGCCCCAGTTTGAGGGGCAGACAAAAACAAAACTGGGAAATGGTGAGGTTAAGGGAATTGTTTATTCAATCACACAGAAAAACCTGAAGAAGTATTTTGAGGAGCATCCAAACACAGCCAGGTTGATTGCATTAAAGGTAATAAACACAGCCCAGGCAAGGGAGGCAGCAAGAAAAGCCAGGGAAATGGTAAAGAGGAAGAATCTCCTCGATACGCTTGATTTACCTGGCAAACTCGCTGACTGTACACTGGAGGAAAGAAGTAAAACCGAGCTTTTCATTGTTGAGGGTGATAGTGCGGGTGGATCGGCAAAACAGGCAAGGAACAGGGAGTTCCAGGCAGTTCTTCCCCTGAGGGGAAAGATACTTAACGTTGAAAAGGCAAACCTTGACAGGGCGTTCAGGAGTGAGGAAATCAAGGCACTGATATCAGCAATAGGTACCGGTATTAAGGAAAATTTTGATATAAACAAACTCAGGTTTGGAAAAATAATAATAATGACGGATGCTGATGTTGATGGTGCGCATATAAGAACTCTCTTATTAACATTCTTTTACAGATACATGAGGGATCTTATAACCAATGGCCATGTTTACATTGCACAGCCACCACTTTACAAAATACAGAAGGGAAAGGATGTGAGGTATGTTTATTCTGATGATGAGAAGGAAAATGTTCTAAAGGAGATGGGAGAAGGAGCCATTGTTCAGAGATTCAAGGGTCTTGGAGAGATGAATCCCGAACAGTTATGGGAAACAACAATGAACCCTGAAACGAGAAGGTTGATAAAGGTGGATATTGAAACAGGTGCTGAAGCTGACAGGATTTTCACACTTCTCATGGGCGACAGGGTTGAGCCGAGGAAGGAATACATAATGAAGCATGCAAGGGAAGCAATGAACATAGATGTATGAGGTGTTTATATGGCAAACGTTGAAACAAGGGCAATTGAGGAGGAAATGAAAAGTTCATACATGGATTATGCAATGAGTGTAATTGTTGGTAGATCCTTACCTGATGTAAGGGATGGTCTTAAGCCCGTACAGAGAAGGATTTTATATTCAATGTATGAAATGAATTTAACCCATGATAAACCTTACAAAAAGAGTGCAAGGATTGTTGGTGAGGTAATGGGTAAATACCATCCCCATGGCGAGGCACCCATATATGATGCTCTTGTCAGGATGGCGCAGCCATTCTCCATGCGGTATACATTTGTTGATGGTCAGGGTAACTTTGGAAGCATTGATGGTGATACTCCCGCAGCTATGAGGTACACCGAAGCAAGACTTACAAAAATAGCAGAGGAAATGCTCGAGGATATTGAAAAGGAAACGGTGCCAATGGTGATGAACTTTGATGGTACACTTAAGGAACCGGCAGTTTTACCATCAAAGATACCAAACCTTCTCATTAACGGATCATCCGGTATAGCTGTTGGTATGGCAACAAACATGCCACCGCACAATATTGCTGAGGTTATAGATGCCATAATATACTACATTAATAACAGGGATGCGGACGTGGATGATCTCATTAATTTCATTAAGGGTCCGGATTTCCCCACAGGCGGTCAGATTTTTAATTTTTCCGGTATAATAGAGGCATATAAAACAGGAAAGGGTACATTCAAATTGAGGGGAAAATACCACATTGAGGGTGATGAAAATCAGAGGAGCATAGTTTTCACGGAAATTCCATATGAGGTTAACAAATCGGATCTTTTACAGAAAATAGCATCTTTAATAAAGGAGGAAAAAATAACAGGAATACAGAACATAAAGGATGAATCTGACAAAAATGGAATAAGGATAATATTCAAACTTAAAAAGGATGCAAATGTTGATATTGTTTTAAACCAGCTCTTTGAACATTCACAGCTGGAAATATCCTATGGCATAATAAATCTTGCAATAATCGATAACATTCCAAGACTTTTTACGCTCAAGGATCTTATAGAACAGTTTGTAAATCACAGATTCAACATAATAAAGAAAAGGGTTGAATATGATCTAAAAAAGGATGAGGAGAGGGAGCATATACTGAAGGGCTTTCTTATTGCACTTGATAACCTTGATGATGTGATATCAACCATAAGATCATCCCTTAACTACGATGAGGCAAAAAGATCGCTGATTGAAAAGTTTTCATTAACAGAAATACAGGCCAAGGCTATTCTAGAATTAAGGCTACAGAGATTGACCGCCATGGAAAGGGAATCGATAGTGAATGAGGAAAAATCCCTGAGCGAGGAAATAGAGAAGCTGAAAGGAATACTTTCTGATGAGAGAAAGATATACCAGATAATGGTTGAAGAACTTAATGAAATAAAAGAAAAGTATGGTGATGAAAGAAGAACAGAAATAGTCATGGAGGAAATAACCAGAAGGGATATTGAGGATCTAATTCCACCGGAGAATGTTCTTGTATCATTTTCAAAGGATGGATACATAAAAAGAATACCCCTTTCAGAATACAGGGAACAGTCCAGAGGGGGTGTTGGTCTCATAACAGAATACGGTGAAAAGGATTACCCGAAGCAGATATTCATAGCAAACAACAGGGACACATTGTTGCTATTCACCAATAAGGGAAAAGTGTACTGGTTAAAGTGTTACAGGATAGTTCAAACATCAAGGAAGGCAAACGGCAAAAATATAATAAACTATGTTAACCTTGAGGAGAATGAAAGGGTTGAAAAGATAATACCTGTAAAGGGATTTGATTCAGGCTATATTATATTTCTTACAAGGAAGGGATATGTGAAAAGAACACCTCTCAAAGCCTTCTCAAACCCCATGAAAAAGGGTATAATTGCAATAAACCTTGGTGAAGATTCTCTTGCTGATGTTCTTTACAGTGAGGGTAAAAATCTTGTTCTGATCGGTACAAAGAATGGTATTGTAACAAAGTTCAGTGAGGAGGAAATAAGACCAACGGGAAGAAATTCATATGGCGTGAGGGGTATAAGGCTCTCCGATAAAGATGAAATCATAGGCATGGCAATAGGAAGGGATGAAGATAACCTTTTAACATTAACAGAATTTGGAAAGGGAAAGAGAACAAAAATTTCTGAATTCAGACTTTCGCACAGGGGCGCCATGGGCGTTAAGGCACACAGGCTGAACAAATTAACAGGATCCATGGTTTCAATGATCGTCACGGATGATTCAGGATCCATAATGGTTCAAACAATGAATGGCATGACCATTCAGATTCCCGTGAAGGAAATACCTGTACTGGGAAGAAACACAGCTGGTGTTAGGATCATTGAGCTCAAGGAGAATGACAGGGTAATAACATCCACAAAAATTCCTGAAATTTGAAATTTTTAAATTAATGAAACACCATTTTTTTCAATCTTTACCCTGATTGGTCTGTAACCTTTTTTTTCAAGTGTTTCAATTACCCTGTCCTCATTCTTTGGAAGTATTATGACTGATCCACCGCCACCAGCACCTGTAATTTTTGCACCATATGAATAATTGGAAACAATATCCATGATTTCATTTGTCTTTTCATGACCGACACCAAGTATTGAAAGGAGTTTGTTGTTTTCATTCATCAATTCACCTAATTTTTCTACATTACCATTCTCCAGTTCCTTCAAACTATTCCTTGATATTTCACCAATTTTCTTTATTATTTCCATACCGAATGAATTTCTTGATACAAAATTGTAAACCTTTCTTACCTGTTCGGCTGTTGATCCCTTAATGCCTGAAAAAACAACTATAAAATTAAGGTCCGAAATATCTACCCTTGAAATAAACCAGGTTTTATCATCCATACTTATTTTCCAGAGTGTATTTTCATTATAATCTGAAGACACAATAACACATCCACCCGCTGTTATTGTACTTGTATCAACAGGGCTTGCCCTTCCCTGCACATGGTATTCTGTCAAAAATGCAAGGTTTGCTATTTCATCCCTTTTCCATGAATTTTTCAGGGCCAGGGCGGATGAAATCGTCGCAACAGATATTGATGCAGAGGATCCCAGACCGGATGCGCTTTCTATCATGCTTTCAGTCCTTATTTTAACATACCTTTCAATTCCTGCAAGTTCAAGTGCCTTTAAAATGTATGAATGGTACTTGAAATCTGGTTTGAATCCATCTATGGTTGTTTCATGGCTGTATTCTATTTCAACATCGGAATAAAGGTTTATTGCCATTGATATGGCCGGCTCACCGTAAACAACGGCATGTTCACCGAATAGTATTACCTTTGCCGGTGCCCTGGATTTCATTAAAGATCCTCCTGAACCTTAATGCATCATCACACATATTTACATTATTGAACAGTACATAGTCATTTTCCTTAGTCATACTTTTAAGATTTTTGAGATCGTTATCATTGTAAATATAGGAATATGAATTAATGCCATGAAGCCTGAAATAATTGAATTTTCCATAAACAGGTTTATTTTTGAATGGATCCACCACATGTATCATATCAAATTCACTGAAAATTTTTTTTAATGTTTCATTGGACCATTTTCCTCTTGTTTCCCATCCAAATGTAATTTCATCACTTTTGAATGTTCTGAAAAATTCAAAAACATTCTTTTTATTTTCATCACTTTCATGGAACGTGGGTGGTGATTGAAATATTATAATTTTTGATTTTAAAATTTTTGCATAACCAAGCATTTTTTCCATTGCCATTTCAGTATCAGCGTTCAATTTAAAATTTCCAAAGTTATCCATGTTAAAATTCTTGCTTTTGAACCTTCTGTATGTTGGGCTGTTTTTTTCATGTGTTATTATTTGTATTGCCTTTATTGTAAATTCAAAATTTTCAGGTGCCTTTTCCCTGTATTTTTTAATGGTTTCATCCTTTACAAAATCGTAAAATGTATTCTGCAGTTCCACCACATTGAATTTTTTGAAAATATATTCCTGGGATCTGCAGAATCCGCATGTACCAATTTTCATCATGAAAGATAATTAAAGGAAATAGATAAAACTTTTATATTGATAATAATTCCCAAAAGCATATGCTTAAGAATACACTCATAGAAATATTCGGTTACATTCTGATAACTGTTGCCCTTCTATTCTATTTTGGCTGGGCTTTATATTACAATGCCTGGACTGATGTTGGCCTTTACTCATTCGTCGCACCAATACTTTTATTCGGTATACTTGGTGTAATACTTGCAAGGACAGGTGAAAAGCAGGGTCAGTAGGGTTTACCAACATAGGCAAAGTTTGTTGTTTCCTTTCCGCAAACAATGCATTTTCCTACCTTTTCATTTTTCTCCAGTGGTGTTCCAAGTATCCTTTTTTCCGTATATTCCTCAATCTTATGTGCACAGGAATCTTCACCGCACCAGTATACCTTTGAAACAAGTTCACTATTTTTTACATCCTCAAGGTTATTCTCCTCCTTTACCTGAGAAAACATGGTTTCCCATGCCCTTTTTCTTAGCGATTTCTGGATATCTTCTAGTATTTCACCAATCTTTTCAACGTAATTTTCCCTGCTCAGTGTAATTCTTTTCAGCGTATCCCTTCTTGCTACTGTAACAGCATTGTTTGCTATGTCCTTTGGACCTATTTCAACCCTGAGGGGAACACCCTTCAGCTCCCAGTCATAAAACTTGTAGCCTGGAGTATAATTATCCCTGTCATCAAGTTTTACCCTGAAATTTTTTGAAAGTTCATTAAGAACCTTTTTACTTTCATCAATTATCTTTTCCTTTTCCTCACCAACAATAGGAATTATAATTATCTGTATTGGTGCAATTTCAGGCGGTAAAATAAGGCCCCTATCATCACCATGTATCCCGACAAGCGCACCTATAATTCTCTCACTTATTCCAAAGGTTGTTTGATACACATAGTCCCTTGATCCATCCTCCTTGAGGAAAGTTATATTGTACGCCTTTGAAAAATTCTGTTTGTACTGGTGCATTGTACCTATCTGTAAGGGTCTACCTGATGGTAAAAATGTATCCGCTGCAATTGTATAAAATGCACCGGCAAACTTATCCCAGTCAGGCCTTTTATTTAAGACATATGGTAAAGCAAGTTTTTCGCACAGCTTTTCCCATATTTCCATATCCTCTTTTATCTGTCTTTCAGCATCCTCGAAACTCTCATGGCAGGTATGTGCCTCGAAGAAATGTATCTCCCTTACCCTCAGAAATGTTCTTGTCTGTTTCGTTTCATACCTGAAAACATTAACAATCTGGAAAATTTTTAATGGTAAATCTGCATGGGTTCTTACCCACAGAGAAAATAGAGGATACATGGCTGTTTCGCTTGTTGGTCTTAAAACAAGAGGGACATCAAGTTTTGAATCCCCTCCCCTCTCAACCCAGAAAACCTCATTGCTGAAACCTTTAATATGCTCCTCCTCCTTTGAAAACTGATCCCTTGGAATTAAAAGAGGAAAATAAACCTCTTCATGGTTTTTTTCAATAAGAAGTTTCCTCAATGTCTCGTCAAAGTTTCTTGCAATTGCCCAGCCATAGGGTAGCCAGACATTCATGCCCTTAACCGGGTATCTTTTATCAACAAGCTTTGCCTCCTCGATAACCTCATTGTACCATTCGTTAAACTGCTTTTTGCTGAATTCCATGGATTGGAAAAAAGTGATTTATTACTTAAAATTTTTTTCAATGAATTTAAAAAATTTAATGATTAACTTAATCATTACAGTTTTCCGTGGTAAATATGGATGAGAATCTTGAAAATGCTTTAAAAATTAGGCAGCTTGCGATGGATCATAACAAATTGTTCGAGGAATCAATACCATTAATTGCCAGTGAAAATGTTATTTCACCTCTTGCCAAGGAACTGTTGCTTTCAGATCTTGGATCAAGGTACGCTGAAGGTCTTCCCGGAAAGAGGTACTATCAGGGAAACTATTACGTTGATCAGATTGAAATACTAACAACAGAACTTGCAAAGAAACTTTTCAGGACGGAATATGTGGATGTTAGACCAATATCAGGAACCAATGCAAACCAGGCTGTTGTTTTTGCTCTAACACAGCCGGGTGATATAATAACGGCATTACCGCTTGCGGGTGGAGCACATATAAGCAGCGCTAAATTTGGTACAGTGGGCTTCAGGGGTTTAAATGTTATAAACTACCCTTTTGATGTTGAAACAATGAACATTGATGTTGATCTTACATCAAAATTGATAAAAATTGTTAAACCAAAGGTTGCATTGTTTGGTCAGTCTGTGTTTCTTTTCCCAACACCCTTAAGGGAACTGCAGGATGCTTTCAATGAGGCAGGTTGTTATGTGTGGTATGATGGTGCTCACGTTCTTGGATTGATAGCCGGGAAAAGATTCCAGGATCCATTGCGGGAAGGTGCGCATGTTGTTTCGGGAAGCACACACAAAACATTACCAGGACCGCAGAGGGGTATAATACTTGCAAACCCAAAGGATGAGGAGATGTGGGAAAAGATACAGAGGGCAGTGTTTCCGGGTGTTATAAGCAACCACCATCTGAACACAATGGCTGCCCTTGGTGTCACACTTGCTGAACATATTGAGTTTGGTGAACAGTATGCTGATCAGGTGATAAGGAATGCAAAAAGGCTTGCGGAAACACTTCATTCCCTTGGCTTTAAGGTGCTGGGTGAAAAGGTTGGGTTCACCGAGAGCCATACAATACTTGTTGATGTGAAGGCACAGGGTGGTGGTAGAAAGGTAGCTGAGAACCTTGAAAAGGCAAACATTATCCTGAACATGAACCTTTTACCCTATGACGATCCATCAAAGCCAAGGAATCCTTCAGGCATAAGGATAGGAACACAGGAGGTAACAAGGGTTGGGATGAAAGAATCAGAAATGGATGAAATTGCATATTTCATAAAGAGGGTTGCAATGGATAATGAGGATCCAAACAGGGTAAAGGAGGATGTGAAGGATTTCAAATCACAATACAAGACGGTCAAATACTGTTTCCATGAGGGAAAGGAGGCTTACAAATACATTGACTTACTTTCAATGATGTGAATCTAAATAAAATTCATATATGGGTAACAATTATGGAATGATACAAACATTCAAAGGGATTGCTATGGAAGATAATAAGGAGTTCAGATACATTGTAAGGCTCGCGAATACCGATCTAGATGGTAATAGAATTGCTGTTTATGGACTTATGCAGATAAAGGGTATTGGCTACAGGGCATCGGAACTTATTCTAAAAGCTGCAGGAATACCAAAAAATAAAAAGATTGGAGGACTCACGGATGATGAGATTGATAAATTGAAAAAAATTATTGATAATGCAGGAGAACATTTACCCTGGTGGGCTGTGAACAGAAAAAGGGATCTTTTAACAGGTAAAAATTTGCATTTGGTGGGGGCTGATCTTGATCTTGCTGTAAAGGATGATATAGATTTGCTCAAGAAAATAAGGGCTTATAGAGGAATAAGGCATGAAAGAGGCCTTCCTGTCAGGGGTCAGAGAACAAGGTCAAACAACAGGAGCGGTATGACTGTTGGTGTGGCAAGAAAGAAGGAGGAGGCGAAGAGTTAATGGGAGATCCAAAGTTCAACAGGAAAACCTATGAAAAGCCAAGACACCCATGGGAGAAGGAAAGGATAGAGCAGGAAAACAAACTCCTAAAGGAGTATGGTCTAAAAAACAAAAGGGAAATATGGAAAACAGAATCAATTTTGAGGAATTTCAGGGCACAGGCAAGAAAACTCCAGGCAAAGATAAGGTACAACGATCCGCAGGCAAACAGGGAGTTAAAACAGCTGCTTGATAAATTGATTTCCTACGGTTTGCTCGATGAAAAAACAGCGAACATTGATGCTGTTCTTGCACTAAACCTTGAATCATTACTTGCAAGAAGGCTTGAATACGTTGTTTACAAACTTGGTATGGCAAATACTGTTAAGCAGGCAAGGCAGTTCATTACCCATGGCCATATATGCATAGGTGAAAGGGTGGTTTCAATACCAGGTTATATGGTAAAGAAGAGTGAGGAGCCTTTAATAAAATTCAATGAAAATTCACCGTTGAGTAATGAACTCCATCCAATGCGTGTAAAGCCAAAAGAGGAAGGGAGTGAGGCAGAATGACAAAAATAGCTGTTGTTCATATTTATGCTTCACATAATGATACCATAATTACGGTGACGGATATAACAGGTGCTGAAACATTTGCCAAGGCATCAGGTGGTATGGTTGTGAAGGCTGACAGGGATGAATCCTCACCCTATGCTGCAATGAAGGCATCGGATATTGTCGCTGAAAAATTGAAGGAGAAGGGCATTAACGATATAATAATAAAGGTAAGGGCACCGGGTGGTAGCAAGAGCCATTCAACAGGTCCGGGTGCGCAGGCAGCCATAAGGGCACTTACAAGGGCAGGTTTTAAGGTAATAAGAATAGAGGATGTTACCCCCATTCCGCATGATGGAACAAGGAGAAAGGGTGGAAAGAGGGGAAGGAGAGTATAAAGGAGGTGGCGGGTTTATCAACCCACCATTATGAATATCAGAATCCTTGAAATTGATGACAGATTCATAAGGTTTGAGGTAAGTGATATAAATTATTCAATTGCAAACATTTTAAGGAGAACTTTAATAAACGATATTCCAAAGCTTGCAATAAAGAATGTAACATTCCATCTGGGTTCAATACAGAGGATAGATGAGAATGGACAGGAACATATTTACAACAGTTCAGCACCCCTTTTTAATGAAATAATAGCACACAGGCTTGGTCTTGTTCCATTGCCAACGGATCTTAACATGAAATTCAGGAGTGAGTGTTCACACCCACCAGACCAGGCATGTCCGCTATGCACTGTTACATACAACATAACAAAGTTCGGTCCGTGCACAGTTTATTCCGGTGATCTCATTCCGGTTGGTGATCCAAGCTTCGCCCCTGTTGATAAGGAAATTCCCATAGTAAAATTGAGGGAAAACCAGGCGCTTATAGTTGATGCAGAGGCAGTAATGGGTACGGCAAAGGAACATGCAAGGTACCAGGTAACAAGCGGTGTTGCATACAAATACCACAGGGAATTCCATGTTCCAAAATACATAGATGTTCTTGAAAACATCAAAAAGGAATGCCCTGAAAGTGTTGTTGAGGAAAGGGATGATGTAATAGTTGTTACAGATGATATTCCATGCAAATACATTGCAAGCCTTTACCAGCACGATGATGTGAAGATTTTTGAGGATGAAACAAGGTTTGTTTTTCAGTTCGAAACTGATGGATCACTGAAGGCAAAGGACACGCTTCTTTATGCGGTAAAGAGAATAAGGGAAAGGCTTGAAAAGGTAAGGGAATCCATATCGGTGTGAAAAATGCCTGAAAGAAAGGATTATCTTTACAGGCTATCAAAGCTTGAAGAGTTAAATTCATTGGGCATAAATCCCTATCCAAATTCCTATAATATAACAAATGAAATAGGTGAAATAGTGAAGGATCCTGAATCCTTCATGAACAGGGATGTGAGAATTGCGGGAAGAATAATGGCATTGCGTTTTCATGGTAAGGTTGGATTTGGTGATCTTGTTCAGGATCAGGAAAGGATACAGCTTTTCCTCAAATTTGATGTTTTGAATGAAAGGTACAATTTTTTTAAAAAGTACATTGACAAAGGGGATATTGTTGGTGTATCCGGCACTGTTGTGAGAACTGAAAAGGGTGAATTGAGCATACTTGTGAAAGATTTTTCAATTCTTTCAAAATCCCTGTATGATTTACCCCATACATGGTTTGGTATAGAGGATGTTGAAACAAGGTACAGGCAGAGATACCTTGACCTTATCCTTAACAGGGATGTTTTTGAAATATTCAGGAAGAGGAGTAAAATTGTTTCCGAAATAAGAAGGTTCCTTGAAAGCAGGGGTTTTCTTGAATTCGAGACACCAATTTTACAGCCAGTTTATGGTGGTGCAAACGCAAAGCCGTTCATAACACGTGTTAATGCCATAGACAGAAATTTTTACCTTAGAATATCTGATGAACTTTACCTTAAAAGGTTGCTGGTTGGTGGATTCTCAAAGGTCTTTGAGATCGGAAAGGATTTCAGGAATGAGGATATAGATTCAAAACACAACCCTGAATTCACAATGATAGAGATATATGAAGCGTATAAGGATTACAACGATATGATGGATTTAACTGAAGAATTGATAAAACACCTTGCCCAAAAGGTAAACAATAGTTTAAAATTGAATTTGAATGGTAGGGAAATTGACATATCGGGTAAATGGAAAAGGAAACCAATGATGGAAATGCTCAGTGAAGCGGGAATAGATGTTGAAAAGTTGAGTGATGAAGATATAAAGAAAATGCTTGATGATTATGGAATAAAGATGCCTGTTTTTGTCAGGGGAATTGCAATTACGAAAATATTCGAACAAATATGGGAGGAGAAGCTTATAGAGCCAACCTTTGTTATAGATTATCCAAAAGAAAGTACACCCCTGTGCAAACTACACAGGAACAATAAAGATCTTGTTGAAAGGTTTGAGTTATTCATTAATGGTATTGAGATAGCGAATGGTTATACTGAACTTAACGATCCTGTTTTGCAGGAGAGATTTTTGAAAGAGGAAATGGAAAGGAGAACGCTTGGTGATGAGGAAGCACAGCAGATGGACTACGATTTTGTTGAGGCATTAAGGGTAGGTATGCCTATAGCGGGTGGTGTTGGTATTGGCATAGACAGAATAACAATGATACTCACGGGTGCAAAAAGCATAAAGGAAGTTATTCTATATCCAATACTTGCACCAAGGGAAGATGGAAAAAGCAATATATGATTGAATGATTTCCATTACAATGGCTTTCCTTGAGGTCAGGAACCTTTCAAAGGTATACGGTGTTAACGGTAAAAAGGTTGTTGCTCTGGAAAACATTTCATTTAAACTTGAAAAAAGGGAATTTTTATCCATTGTTGGCCCCTCAGGATGCGGTAAATCAACACTTTTAAGGATTATTATAGGTCTTGAAAAGGCAACAACCGGACAGATACTTTATATGGATAAACCAATTGAAGAATCAAAACCGAGGTTTTCAATGGTTTTTCAGAATCCATCTCTTTTCCCATGGCTAACGGTTCAGCAGAACGTTGAAATAGTTCTTCAACCACTTGGATATTCTAAGGAGGATGCAGGTAAAATTGCAAAAAAGTATCTTTCAATTGTTG
Source organism: Thermoplasmatota archaeon (assembly GCA_031961585.1). Classification (GTDB taxonomy): domain Archaea; phylum Thermoplasmatota; class Thermoplasmata; order Thermoplasmatales; family ARK-15; genus JAVRLH01. The sequence goes on from JAVRLJ010000001.1 coordinate 48,505, forward strand.
GTCTTGATGGTTTTGAAAACGCATATCCCAAGGAACTGTCTGGTGGAATGAAACAGAGGGTTGGTTTTGCAAGGGCACTTGCGGTGGATCCGGAGGTTCTCCTAATGGATGAACCATTTTCTTCCGTTGATTCCCTCACCGCCGATGCATTGAGGGAAGAGGTTCTTATGCTCTGGGCCGATCCATCATTGCCACCAGATTCAATTATACTTGTAACACATAACATAGATGAGGCGGTTTTAATGAGCGATAGAATATTGATATTGAGCCCAAGACCAGGGAGGATTGTTGAGGATTTCAAGGTAAACCTTCCAAGACCAAGGAACAGAAAGGATCCTGAATTTTACAATGCTGTGGATCGGGTTATTTCAATACTCTCAAGGTGAATTCAATTTTTTTGCTATTTCCTCAAAGTATTTCAAACTCTCAGGGTTGATTATAGTTTCCCTGTTTGTTACATTCTTTCCATTAACAATGTTCCATACTGCAATTTCCACCTTCTTTGCATTGAATGTGTACGGTATGTCAGGTACCTGAAATATGAGATCAGGAACATGCCTCGGTGATGCCTTTGTTCTCAATTCCCTTTTTATTCTCTCCTCAAGGTCTTTATTTAAAATAATATTGTCCTTTAATTTAACAAAAAGTATAATCCTCTGATCACCCTTGTAGTTCTGTCCAACAACAACACTGTCCTCAATTTCTGGAATTGATTCAATTACACTGTATATTTCACCAGTTCCAATCCTTACACCTGAAGGTTTTAATGTTGTATCTGATCTTCCAAGGATTGTTATACCTCCGGTATCGCTGTGGAATATAACAAAATCACCATGCCTCCATACATTTTTTCCCTTTTCCCTGTAGTAGGAAAAATATGATGATATGTATCTTTCATAATTTTCATCATTCCAGAAATATATTGGCATGGATGGTGTGGGGAATTCACAAACGAGTTCACCCACACTGTCATATATTTCATTACCATTCTCATCGTAAGCCTTTATTTTCATGCCCAAACCTGGTGATTGTAATTCACCGGGATAAACAGGTAGAATTGGTGAACCTATTGCAAAACATCCATTAATATCTGTCCCTCCTGATATTGAATTAAAATGTAAATCTTTCTTTACATTCTCATAGATCCATTTGAATCCCTCCGGGGAGAGAGGTGATCCTGTCTGTGATATTTCCTTCAATGATGATAGATCAAAAATTTCTCCAGGCTTTGCATTCACACCCCTTAGATAATTTATATAGGATGCGCTGCAACCGAATACTGTTATTTTATCATTTTCTATTATTTCCCACATCCTTTTCCAGTCAGGATGATTTGGATTTCCATCATAGAGGATGATTTGTGGTCCAACAGCAAGTGAACTTACAAGCCAGTTCCACATCATCCAGCTGGGTGATGTTATATATGTTATTGCATCATTTCTCTTCAAGTCTGAATGTATTATCAATTCCTTAAGATGGTTGATTAAAACACCACCAACGCTCTGAACCATGGACTTTGGTTTACCTGTTGTTCCAGAAGAAAACATTATGTAAAGGGGATGCGAGAATGGAACCTGAACAAATTCTATTTCATTATTCACATATTCAATTTCATTATCATAGATAATTTTATCATCTTTTATTTTTTCCTCACCAATATATGAAAAAATTACAACTTTTTTAAGAGAAATCAAACTTTTGGAGAGAGATTTTATGTTTTCCAATAGAGAGTATTTTTTACCTTTGTAATAGTATCCATCAACTGTAAACATTATTTTTGGTTCGATCTGTGAAAACCTGTTTTCAATCACACCAGGCCCAAGTTCTGTTCCCGCTGAAGACCATATTGCACCAAGTGATGATGTTGCCAGCATGTAAATTACGGTTTCAGATATGTTTGGCATATAGCCAACAACTCTATCATTTTCCTTTACTCCAATCTCCTTCAGAAAATTCTGTATCCTCGAAACCTCCCTCCTCAGATTTTCATAGGTGATCTCCTTAATCTTACCATTCTCGTTGTAGCTTTTTATTGCAATACCATCTTCATATCTTAAAAGATTTTCAGCAAAGTTTAATTCTGCACCTTTGAACCATTCAGCACCTGGAAATTTTACGGGCTTTGAAAGTATTTCATCAAAGTTCCTTGAATATTTGATACCTGTGAAATACCAGACAGATTCCCAGAAATCTTCGGGTTTTTCTGTGGACCATTTATAAAGATCAAAATAATTCCTGAAATCTTTTGAATACCTTTCATTAACATAATCCATGAACTTTTTAATGTTTGAATTCTTAATTCTTTCATTATCGGGTTTCCATAGCATTTCCTTCATTGTTTAAAAATAATGAAAAAAGACTTTATAAATATTTTTTATGTTTCAATACAAGAAGCAGGAAACAAAATGCCCATTACCAGTATCCTTTAACTGCGGTTCCTGTTGATCGTAAAGCTTTACATGTATTTTTTCATTCTCCCTTGTTATTTCCTTGATACCGTAGAAAGCCCTTATGTTTGACTCCTTTTTCTCCTTCTCAATTATTGATCTTAAAACCTCAGGATTAACATTTCCTGTGAATTCAAGAATAATATCAGTATCGCTGAGAATCTCAATGCTCTTTAAACCTGAATTACCCAGTTCGGGATTCCTTTTAGGATCAATGGCAAACCTTAAAGGTTCAACAAGATCCCTTGATTCCCAACCGCATTTTTCAAACGCAAACCTGCACCTTGTATGGAATGCACAGCCCTTTGGTGGATTAATGGGGCTTGGTACTTCGCCCTCAAGAATTACCCTCTGCCTTTTTGTTTTTGGATCAGGTATTGGAACTGCTGAAAGTAAAGCCTGGGTATATGGATGTAATGGATTTTTGAAAATTTCCTTTGTTTCAGCAATTTCAACAATTTTACCCAGGTACATTACCATTATTCTATCCGCTATGTGCCTTACAACAAGTATATGGTGTGAGATGAAAAGCATTGTAAGGTTAAAATCCTTCTTAAGATCATCAAGAAGATTCAGAACCTGTGCCTGAACTGAAACATCAAGTGCTGATGTTGGTTCATCAAGAACAACGAACTTTGGATTAAGCGCTAATGCCCTTGCAATGGCCACCCTCTGTCTCTGACCGCCCGAAAGTTCATGGGGGAATTTGTTCATATATTCAGGGCCCAATCCAACCTTAATCAAAAGTTCCTCTGCCCTTTTATAGGCATCCTTTTGTTTCCATCCAAATGTTACCAAAGGCTCAGCTATAATATCCTTTATAAGGTACCTGGGATCAAGAGAGGAATAGGGATCCTGGAAAACTATCTGTATATCTTTCCTCATTTCCCTTACCTTTTTCTTTGACATATGGTAAAGGGAATATTTTCTGAGTTCCTCGTGGCTTAATTTTTCATTGTTCATAACTTTATTCATTATCTCCTGGGGAGGATCTATGAAAAGTTCTCCGCCCGATGGCTCAATTAATCTTAGAAGTAAACGGCCAAGTGTTGTCTTTCCGCATCCAGATTCACCAACAAGTCCAACAACCTCACCTTTATGTATAACAATATCAACACCGTTCACAGCCTTAACGTAAAGTTTACTTCTTGAGAACATTCCTGTTTTTAGTTCAAAGAGCTTTTTTAACTGTCTTCCAACTATGAGTGGTTCATTATTCATTTTTTCACCTCAGTAGAGCCAGCAGGCAACATAATGACCCGGTTCAATTTCCTTCAGGGGAGGTTTTTCCCTTGAGCAAATGTCCATGGCATATTCGCACCTTGGATGGAACTTGCATCCGGATGGGGGATTTATCATGTTTGGTATACTCCCAGGAATTATATGCAGCTTTGATTTCATTGTTTCTTCCGTTGGTATGGATCTCAGAAGCCCCTGCGTGTATGGATGCTTAGGATTATAGAATATCTGCATTTTTTCACCGATTTCAACAATGTTTCCTGCGTACATAACAGCAACCCTGTCAGCAACATCAGAAATTACACCAAGATCATGGGTGATGAAGAGTATTGACGATGAGGTTCTTTCCTTCAGATCCTTCATGAGGTCAAGTATCTGGGCCTGAATTGTTACATCCAAGGCTGTTGTGGGTTCATCCGCTATAAGGAGCTTTGGATCGCAGGACATGGCCATGGCTATCATTACCCTCTGTCTCATACCGCCGCTGAGTTCATGGGGAAATGCATTCAGGAGACTTTCGGGGTTGAAGATATTCACTAACCTTAATAATTCTATAGCCCTTTTCTCAGCTTCTTTTATCAAAGGTTTGTTCAAGTAGCCCTTTAGGCCTGGGATCCTTCCAATTAATGGATTTTTTCCCTCGGCCACAGCCTTAAGATAATTTATTCTGAACCTTGATAATTTTTTATCATTTTTAAGTTTATCAATTTCCTCTTCCTTCTGAAGTTGTGTTAGATCAGTTCTGTAAAAAATTGAACTCATCTGCTGTACCATTGCCATTGAAATAGCATCGTTTGAAAATTTTTCCTGGATCTTTTTGTCTCCGGAGAAAACAGCATTTTTTATTTCCATGAACCTTTCATCACTCAAAGTTTCTCTTGCAAGGATCCTCTGTGCAAGCTGTTTCCTTTGATGTTCAAGGATTGGTTCGGTTAGCTGATAGCCTATTGATAGGACAGGGTTCAAAGCGGTCATGGGCTCCTGGAATATCATTGCCATTTTTTCTCCGCGGAATTTATTCAGGAATTCCTGTGTTTTATTGTAAAGTCTTCTTTTAACTTTGAGTTTTGCCCTCTTCCTTTTCTGAACGATTCTAACATCTTTTCCAACATTCTTTGTTAATTCAACACCCTCAAAGTATATTTTACCTTCAACTATGCATCCCTGGGTTGGAGGGATGAGGCCCATTATGGATAATGATGTTACGGATTTTCCACAGCCTGTTTCACCAACAAGTCCCAGCGTTTCACCCTCATAAATTTCAAGGTTTACACCATCAAGTGCTTTCACAATGCCCTTCCATGTTACGAAGTGTGTTTTCAGGTTTTCAACTTTAACAAGTACCTTTCTTTCCATTAAATCACCTTCTCAACCTTGGATCAAGAGCGTCCCTTAAACCATCACCAAGCAAATTCATTCCAAGAGCGAATATGAGTAATGCAAAACCTGGGAATACGATTGTCCACCAGTCACCCACAATTGCATACTCATAACCTATACTTGAAAGGTAACCAAGTTCAGGCATATATGTGTTTGAAGGTGCGAATCCTATGAAGTATAATGTTGCAAGTGTGAGAACTATTGTTGCAAGGTCGAATGAAAATTGAACGAATATGGGTGCAAATGTATTGGGTAGTATATGCTTTAACATAATTTTTCCATTTTTTACCCCAGATGCCCTCGCTGCCTCAACAAATGTCTGTTCTCTTAGGGAAAGAACCTGTCCTCTTACAACCCTTGCATAGATCGGCCACCATACTATTATTAGAGCTATTGAGAGAATGAAAAGTGATCTTCCAAGAAATACACCTACAGCAATTGCAAGAACAAGGTATGGAATGCTAAAGAAAATATCTGTTATACGCATAACAATTTCATCAACCCATCTACCATAATAGGCCGAAACTACACCTATGAGAATTCCAAATAGAGCTCCAAGCGTTACAACAAAGACAGCAAAACCTAAATCAATCCTTATGGCCTTCATTATTCCTTGATAAAGATCAATACCAGGATATGTTGTACCCAGAGGGTGTCCGGGACCTGGTGGCATTGGGACAGTATTTATGAAATTCGGATAAAGATAGCCAACACTTCCTGTTAAACCAAGAGCTGCAGGATAAAATTGATCAAGCAATGCAATTATGATATAGGCAATAACAATTATCATGCCTATCAATGATGCTGGACTTTTTAAAAGAATGGACATTGTGAGTTTGAAATTCTCGATTCTTGGTTTCAAACTTTCCCTGAATGTATATTCAGCCATCTTTATTCACCCAGCCTTATCCTTGGATCAATATATGCATAGAGTAAATCCACAATGAAATTTGCTGTAACAAGAATAAGACCAAAGAGCAATGTGGATCCCATAATTCCACCCGTATCATAGTTAATCAAAGCCTGAACTGTCCAATAACCCATTCCAGGATAGTTGAATATTTCCTCTATTACAACAACGCCTCCAAGAAGACCTGCAAATATAAGGCCAAGAACTGTTGTCACAGGTATCAATGCATTTTTCCTTGCGTGTTTCTTTATTACAATTTTTTCAGGAATACCCTTTGATCTGGCAGTTTTTACATAATCCTGGTTCATGCTTTCAACCATGCTTGCTCTCATGTACCTCATTATGGGCGCGATTGTTGTAAAGGCGAGTGTTGTTGCAGGAAGAATAACATGCCTTAATGCTGAAAAGAAGACAGGTATGTCTCCATGTATTAAGGCATCAATCATCATAACATGCGTTGGATATGAAATACCATTTTGAACCCAGCTCAGGTTTGCTATAAGGTTTGCGTCAACGGTTCCTGAAAGGGGCAAAATATCAAGGCTTGGACTTATTGTACCTGTTGCAAAGGCCAGGCTAAGAATCTGCGCAAGCCAGAAAACTGGAAGAGAAATACCTACAAATGCAATTACCCTTGTTATCTGATCTGTCAAACTATCTTTTTTAACGCCCGAGACAGTACCTGCTGGAATTCCTATCAGGACAGCAATAATAAATGCAACAATGCTGAGTTGTATTGTGTTTGGCAAAAATATTGTAATTGCATCGATAACAGGTCCCGTAAATATTGCGGTTCTTGTGTATCCCCAGTTACCCTGGAACAAACTTACAAGGTAATAGTAATATTGTACCCATAATGGGTCGTTAAGGTGGAATTCCTTAACCAGTTCATTATATTGGATCTGATAGGGTATATGTGGATTTATATATGAAGAAATTACAAGCTGAATACCACCAGCTCTGCTTAGTGCAAAAACAATCACAGTCAATCCAATAAGCGTTGGTATCAGCATCAATGTTCTTCTTATCAGGTATGTGGACAGTTTCATTAAACCTGTCACCTTCTTTTAACACCCATAAAATATGGTTTTATTTAAGCATTTCCCATAAATATTTAAATAAAAAAATAAAAATAATTTATTAGAAATTTATCCCTTTGTTAAATAGAAGTATAATGTGTCACCGCCACCGCCGATCATTGGGTTCTCCTCATACTGGACTCCGTGCAACCATGGAGAATAGAACCAGAATGCATTTTCCTGGTATGTGTAAACGTACAATGTTAGATTCACAGCAATCTGCTCGGCCTGATCGAAGAGGTGTATTGCAAGTGTTTCATTTGCAGTACTGTCAGCCTGAAGTATCAGATCTGTCATGTTCTTCCATTCCTGTGCTTCCTGCGTGTAACCCCATGCCATTAGATTGGTGTAATTCCATCCATTTGCTGCCGGATATGTTCCACCCTCCAGGTACATTGCGTTTACGTAATCTGAAGGATATGGATAGTCAGGTGCCCATCCTAATAGATAGATAGGCATTGGATTTGCACCTGGAACCATGTAACCTATTGTTGCAGAGAATGGCTGATAAACAGGTGATGCATGTACATTTGGATCCATTGCAGTAAGATTCTGTGCCCACATGCCTGCTGCGGCATAGTCAATAGGATCACCGGCATATATTACTATTGGAATATTTACGCTCTTATTATACATTCCAGATTCCATCATGAACTGTTTTGCAAGTGTAAGATTATATACTGGAACATTTGAAAGGTTCTGTGGAGGAACATAGCCAATCATGCCTTTGGGTATTATTCCGGTGTAATGGAAACCGAAGTTTGCATGGTATATTTTGTTACCAAGTATATAGTCAATATAATCTGTGTAGTTGAATGCATATGCAAATGCCTTTCTGACAAGAGGATTGGCAAAATAGTTGTATGGCAATTGATACTGGGATCCATAAACACTTTGCATCATTGATACATTAACGTCCCATACAAAGTTAAAGAAGAAGTTTGAAAGTGTGGGGAAGTAGTATATGCTCAATTTACCCTGTGATTGCAGTGAAGTAGCTATTGGAAAATCTGATGTTGGCAATCCTGTTGTTATATCTGACTGACCACTTTCCATCATCAATAATCCTGTTTCAGGATCCTTTACCCACTGTATATATACCTTAAGTGTTGGAACTTTATTGTACCCGGGCACACCAGGGATTGGAACAAAGTTAGGATTTGGTGCTAGAACAATTGATTGTCCCGGTAAGTATGATTCAATCATGTAAGGACCTGATCCCATGGTATTCCAGCGCACATAGGTATTATAGTTTGCCTCATTCCCAAATTTTGTGTAATCCAAAAATCCTGAGGGTGTAAATTCTATGCCTGCTCCATGCTGTGCAAGCCACTTATAATCAACGATTCCACTACCAAGCGCATCTGCAACATAATACAGAAATGCCGGATCGGGTTTCAAGAGATGGAATGTTATACTCTGTGTTGCATTGTTGTATGTTATAGCGCTTGTTATATTTGTATACAATGATTGTCCACTTGACCAGTTCAATGCCCATCCGCCACCTGGCAAAAGATCCTGTGCAAGGA
>JAVRLJ010000002.1:0-38178 GCA_031961585.1 Thermoplasmatota archaeon
TATATCATCGAAATCGAAATCATCATCCTTCTTTCTCCTAAATACCATATTTACCACCTCTTGTAAACTTTTAGTTGAACAATTAAGGTTAATTACCTATTCCTATATAAATCTTTCTTTTAAACCTTTCATTGAATTTTAAGTGATCCTGAATTCTGAAGCCTGGAAAGTGAAAGTGCAAGAGAATTCCCTTTACCATATCTTGTTGATTCTAAAATCGGTAATAGTGTGAAAAGTGCGCTTATTAATTCATTCATTAAAAAATTGTTGTTGAAAATTGATAGAATTGTTGAAATTGAAATAAAGAAGATTAAAATTGCAATGTCAACAACCTTTTTCGAAAATGGCAAAATTTCAAAAATGCGCACAAACAATGATCCATTCTTATACAATTCAATAATCATATTTCCTGAATTTAAAATGAAAATGTTTCCATAATTTTTCTTTTCAATATTTTTATTCTTCAGGAAATTTTTTATATGTTCCAAAGCAGTTTCAACATCTGCACCCAGATTTAAATCGTAAATATTCATATGATCAATCTTAAAACTTTTTCTTAAATATTCCTTGAGAATTTTCAGAAATTTTCTATCAAAAACAAAAATTGATGAATAAATTCCTTCTGAAATTATCGAGCAAATTTCAATGTTTTTATCCTTAATGCGAACAATGGGACCTTTTTCCAAAATGTAATTTTTATTTTTTATTAATAACATTTCAAGGTAGAAGCTTAAGTTTTCAATTGTATCGATGTATTTTATGTACCAACCATTTTTTCCAGGAATTTTACCCCGGTAATGTTTAACCATTGATAGGATTAAAAAATTATTCAATAAAAACCTTACATTTATGAAATTTTCACTTTAGAAACACTTATATAGAAGAGATAAAATACGCGAAAAAGGTGTAAACATGGCAAAAAACATTACAAAGAAGGAACTACAGGAAATGTACGAGAAACTTAAGGAACAGTATGATAGTGAAAAAAAGATAATGGAGGAAAAAATAAGGGAGCTTGAAACGAAAAATAAGGAATACTGGGACAGAATATTAAGAATGCAGGCGGACTTTGAAAACTTCCAGAAGAATATGGAAAGGGAGAGGGAGAATTTTGCCAGGATTGCTTCAGAAAAAATAATACTTGACCTTGTTGAGGATCTTGAAAACATGGAAATGCTGCTCAATGATCTAAAAAATAAAAATTCAGATATCTACAATTCATTTAAGCTTGTTTATGATCATTTTCTTTCAACCCTTGAAAAAAATGGTCTGAAAACAATTGAATCTGTCGGGAAGAAATTTGATCCATATTACCATGAGGCAATAATGATAGAAGAAACAGTTAATAATGAGGATGGAATTGTGGTGGAAGAGTTCAAAAAAGGTTACACGCTCAATGGAAAGGTAATAAGACCATCCAAGGTAAAGGTGTTAAGAAAGAGGTGATTGAAATGGAAAAAATAATTGGTATTGATCTTGGAACAAGCAATTCCGCTGCGGCTGTGGTTATATCAGGTAAACCGGTTGTAATACCAAGCGCTGAGGGAACAACGCTTGGCGGAAAGGCATTTCCAAGTTACGTTGCATTTACAAAGGATGGACAGTTACTTGTTGGAGAACCTGCAAGGAGACAGGCGCTCCTCAACCCTGAAGGAACGGTGTATGCCGCAAAAAGAAAAATGGGTACGGATTACAAATACAAAATTTTCGGAAAAGAATATACACCACAGCAGATATCAGCATTTATTCTTCAGAAAATAAAGAGGGATGCCGAGGCATTTCTTGGAGAAAAGATTACAAAGGCCGTTATCACAGTTCCTGCATATTTCAATGATAACCAGAGGCAGGCAACGAAGGATGCGGGAGCAATAGCAGGTCTTGATGTTGTAAGGATAATAAATGAGCCAACAGCTGCGGCTCTTGCATACGGAATTGACAAATCTGAAAAGGAACAGAAAATACTTGTTTACGATTTTGGTGGAGGAACACTGGATGTAACAATAATGGAGTTCGGTAACGGTGTTTTTGAGGTGCTTTCAACATCCGGTGATACACAACTCGGTGGAACGGACATGGATAATGCACTTATAGATTACATAGCTGATGAATTCATGAAAAAGGAGGGAATTGATCTAAGGAAGGATAAAAATGCCTACATAAGGTTGAAGGATGCAGCGGAGAGGGCAAAGATTGAGTTATCAACAGCTCTTCAGACGGAAATAAATCTACCGTACATTACATCAACACCCGAGGGACCAAAGCATCTTGTTATGACAATAACAAGGGCAAAGCTCGAGGAACTCGTAACACCCATAGTTGAAAGGACAGGTGAATCGATTAAGAAGGCTCTTGATGCCGCCAAATTAACAAAGGAGGACATAGACAGGGTAATACTTGTTGGCGGTCCTACAAGAATGCCCATCGTTCAGAGATTTGTTGAAAATTTCCTTGGAAAGAAGATAGAGAGGGGAGTGGATCCAATGGAGTGCGTTGCAATTGGAGCAGCCATAGAAGGTGCGGTTCTTGCAGGTGAAATAAAGGATATTGTTCTCCTTGATGTGACACCATTAACCCTAAGTGTTGAAACACTTGGTGGTATTGCAACACCAATAATTCCTGCAAATACAACAATACCAACAAGAAAATCACAGATTTTCACAACGGCAGCGGATTTCCAGACAGTTGTTACAATACACATTGTTCAGGGTGAGAGACCACTTGCAAAAGACAACGTTTCACTTGGCATGTTCAACCTTGAAGGTATTCCACCAGCGCCTAGGGGAGTGCCTCAGATAGAAGTAACCTTTGATATTGATGCAAACGGTATACTCAACGTTACAGCAAAGGATCTTGCAACAGGAAAGCAGAACAGCATTACAATAACATCAACAAACAAGCTTACAAAGGAAGAAATTGAGAGGATGAAAAAGGAAGCGGAGCAGTTTGCCGAACAGGACAGAAAAAAGAAGGAGGAAATTGAAACAATAAACAACGCTGAAACACTGGCATACACATCTGAGAAATTCATCAACGAATACAGGGAAAAACTTGGTGAGGAAAAGGTAAAGGAAGCACAGGAGAAAATAAAGGAACTGAGGGATGCAATTCAGGCAAAGGATATTGAAAAAATAAAAACAAAAATGAAGGAAGTTGAGGATGTTGTCCAGAAACTGGGAGCATCCATGTATCAAACATCCTCACAGAAGAAAGAGGATTATGTTGATACGGAAGGAAAAAAGGAGTAAAAAATGGAAAAGGATTATTACAAGATACTTGGTGTTGACAGGAACGCAACGAAGGAAGAAATAAAGCGTGCCTACAGGGAACTGGCAAAAAAATACCATCCGGATTTACATCCAGAGAACAGAAAGGAGTATGAAGAAAAATTCAAGGAGATCAGCGAGGCATATGAGGTTTTAATGGATGATGAAAAAAGGAGGATATACGATCAGTATGGTGCGGAGGGTGTAAAATTCGGACCACAGGGTTTTGACTGGAATAATTTCACACACTTCGATGATATAAGCGATCTGTTCAACCAATTTTTCAGGGACTTCGGTTTCGGAACTGTATTTGAGGAAAGCAAAAACATTCAGACCTATGTGGACATTGATCTTAAGGATGCATACTTCGGTACAGAAAAAACAATAACATATGAAAGGGAAATACCATGTCCTGACTGTAACGGAACAGGAGCAAAAAATGGTAAAACAAAAAAGTGCCCAACATGCAACGGAACAGGCCAGGTAAGGGATGTAAAAAATATGGGCTTTATGCAGTATGTATCCGTTCATCCCTGTCCGACCTGCAGGGGAAAGGGTTACATCATAGAGGAAAAATGTCCAAGATGCAGGGGTAAGGGTATCATAACTGTTCAGGAAAAAATAAGGGTAACAATACCAAAGGGTGTGGAGAATGGTACAAGACTAAGGGTAAGGGGAATGGGTAATGGTAAAAATGAGGGTGATCTTATCGTTATTGTAAGAATCAAGCCCCACCCGGTGTTTAAAAGGGATGGTGATGATCTTATAACTGAATTGAACATTCCTTTCACAAAGGCAGCTCTTGGTGGAGAATTTTCCATTGAAACAATTTCAGGTGAAAATTTAAACGTAAGGATAGAGCCTGGAACACAGCCTGGGGAGGTGTTAAAGTTCAGGGGGAAGGGCATGCCAAGGCTGAATTCCCATGGATACGGTGATCTCTACGTTAAAATAAATGTTACAATACCCAAACATTTAACGCAGAGACAGAAAGAATTGTTAATGGAATTTGAAAATGAACCGGAAAAGAAGGGTTTCTTTCATGACAGGTTCAGATAGATCCTCTTGTTGTTTTTACCCTTGTTTTCATACTTTGAGATCACTATCTTTCCCACCTCACCTGTTTTTCTAACATGCGTGCCCCCATCCGCCTGCATGTCAAAGCCCTCAATCTCAATTACCCTTATTATATCAACATCGGGAAGAAGATCCTCCCTTACCCTGACAAGATCCTGTTTCATTTCACTCCTCTTTATGTATTTTATATTAACATTTAAATTCATTTCAACTATCTGGTTTGCTTCTTTTTCAATAACGGGTAGATCCTCTTTTTTAAGATCATAGTTAACATCCATCCTTGCCCTGTCCGTATAAATCTGTGATCCTGTTATCCTTGCGTTGTATTTTTTGTATAAAACACCGCTCATTATATGTATTGCTGTATGATGCCTCATATGTGCATATCTCCTATCCCAGTCTATTTCACCCTTAACCTTCGGGGATCCCGTAAAGTTCCTGTCCAACTTATGAACAACATATTCATTCTCCTTCCTTACCTCAATAACACTGAATTCATTTTCGTTCAATATCTTTCCAGTATCGTATGGCTGCCCTCCGCCTTCAGGATAGAATGCTGTTCTATCAAGAACAATTTCATTATCCTTTGCAAATATAACATTGGCCTCAAAGTTCTTCAAATATGGATCATCCAGGTACAGTTTCTTTGTTTCCATAATCAGTCAAATGAAAAAGTGATTCAAATTTTTTTCCATCCAAAAAATTAATAGGTTATTTATAACATGAACAATCATGAACGTTAAATTCAAAATATGGTTTGAAAGTGATGGTGGTGAATATCTTTTCGGTGAGGGACTTTATGAACTTTTAAGCAAAATAAAGGAGCATGGGAATCTGATGGATGCCGTAAAGGAAATGAACATGTCCTACAGGTATGCCTGGGGGAAAATAAAAAACTTTGAAAAATTGCATGGTAAAAAGATTGTTGAAACAAAAAGGGGTGGAAAATTAAAGGGAAATGCAAATCTAACTGATTATGGTTCATACCTTTTGAATGAATATGAAAAATATATTGACCTTTTCAACTATTACATAAAGAGACCATACAAGGTACCATCCCTGGCGGTTGATGGTATAATAATAAAAGATAAAAAAATACTTCTCATAAAAAGGAAAAATGAACCCTTTGCCGGAATGTACGCTTTACCGGGAGGATTTGTTGAGTACGGTGAAACTGTTGAGCATTCCATTGTGAGGGAAATTCTTGAGGAAACTGGTCTTGTTTCAAGTGTTGATAGAATCGTTGGAGTTTATTCTTCCCCGGACAGGGATCCGAGAGGGCATACAATATCAATCGCCTACATGATGAAAATTGTTGATGGGAAGGCTAAAGCGGGAGATGATGCAATGGATCTGAAATTCTTTTCTATCGATAAGATACCTGTTCTTGCCTTCGACCATAATATTATAATAAATGATGCTTTGAGATTACTTAACAACAAGATTTGAAACGTTGAAGTGCCTTTTTAAAATTTCCTTTGTCAATCTTAAATTTCTTCCCTCCTTTCCTATGGCCCTGGCCTTCTGGGCCGGATCCACCTTCACCGCGATATTGTATGATCCTTCACTTTCATTGATTTCAATTTCCTTTACACCAAACCTGTAAAAAAGATTGTAAACAAACCTTTTTATGTCCTGGCTATACTCCACAATTATTATTTTTTTACCAAGCTTTTCCTGAACCTTCTTAACGTTTTCACCGTTGTTAACAATTGCCTTCCTCAAAGTACCAGGATAGATAACAAATATTATGTACTCCTCATCCTCGGCAATGTCGTAAACGTCAACCCTTGTTAATGACTGAAATGTCATCATGTTCCTTAAGCTGTTTTCATCAAGTTTTATGGTTCCCATACCTTTCACTCTTTTTTAATTAATGATGATTCTCCGGGATCTATGACAGTTATTATTGATACATCAAACATTTTTCCGCAAACCGATCCAAGCTCTGTTGATGTTCCCTGGAACATTATTGTTGGAACATTCTCAACGCTTTCATGCAAAAAATATGGGTCAGGACAGTTCCTTGCAACTATGAAAAGTTTTGCTGTTTTGTTTCTAAGAGATTTCCTGGCCTGATCAAGTCCGAAATATACCTTTCCTGTTTCTATGGCCCTCTTAATTTCCCTTACAATGTCCATTCATTTCACCTCTTCTTTTCAGGATATTTGTATATGAGATTTACGGCACCTGTACCCAGGGTTATGGGCTGGCCCACTATAATGTTTTCGGCAACTCCCCTCAGTTCATCACTTTCACCCAGTAAACCTGCTTGGAGAAGGTGTTTGGCTGTAATTTCAAACGCTGCCCTTGCAAGCACGCTTGATTTTTTGCCAGCAACACCATGCCTTCCTATTGCTTCAACAGTTCCCTCAAAGGTCATCATATCGGCAACAAGCATTAAATGTCTTATATCAACGTTCAAACCCTGTTCCTCAAGGGTCCTTGTACTCTCCTCCATGATTGCATTCCTTGCAGCCTCAACACCAAGTACCTCATATATTTCCATGATATCATTCGTTCTTGTTTTCCTTGCATCAACACCATCCATTTCCAGAACAGCCTTAAGGTTTGAACCCTGTGTGTATATTTTATATTCACCAAGTGATTCCTCAAACTTAACTATGGCCCTTTCTATACCCTTTATACCTGAAATTATTAGATTTTTAATTTCCTCTGAAAGCAAATAAATTTTTTTGTAGGACGGTTCATCCAGTTCAACTATTATTCTATCACCTTCCTCCTTTATTGTTATCCCCTGGTGCCTCAACTTTTTTATGGCATCAAGCACCTGCGATTTTTTGAGCATCCTTTTTTCAAGCTTGGATTTATCAATAGCTATTGTGATGGACATAGCAACAAGGTCTATTTCAACATCCGCAATGTCTATTACCTTTACACTCTCTATCTTTTTTGCAAGCGCCTCCACCTTTTCCTGATCCTTCTTTATCTTATCCTCCAGGAATATTTCCATGGTCGGGGTGCTTGGCTTTGATCTTGCATCCACAATCTCTATAAGCCTGGGCAAACCCTTTGTAATGTTTACTTCCGCAACACCTGCAAAGTGGAATGTTCTCAACGTTAACTGTGTACCGGGTTCACCTATTGATTGGGCTGCAACAATACCCACAGCCTCATGCGGATCCACAAGTGACTTTTCATAATCATTTATAGCCTCTTCAACAATTTTTTCAAGGTATTTCTCTGCCGAATACCTTTCAATATATTTTGCTAAATCCATTATTACCCCTTCAGGAAGATAAGCATTTCTTTTCTCAATTATTGCCTGAATTTTCTTTTCTATATCGGACAATTCCCTGAATTTAACAGGAAGTGTTGGTTTAAATTCCTCAACATTTACAAGAACAAACTTCTGCACCTTTTTCACACTCTTGCCTATGATCTCAAATTCCTCGATGGACATGTTCACATTTTCATAGGATGTTATTAAAATTACATTCTCTATGTTCTTCTTTGATCTTGAAAGGTCATATTCCTCATCTTTTCCCATTACCTTTTCTATTGTAACCGAAAATTCAATCCTCTTTCCATCAAGTGTTACAAATGCCTTCAATGGTAATGTTATATCCTCTGGTATCTGGAAATCTACAGCATACCTGACGGGCAATTTTTCAACAATTCTGTTCCATCTCTCCTGGTTCTCAAGCCATATGAATGATATCATTTAACTTCACCCCTTTTTTTAACGAGAAATTCCTCTCCCATTACCCTCGTGAATATGCTGTCGAGATCAACCGGTTTTCCTCCAACAGACCTTGTTGGATCTACATAATCCTCTCCGTAGTTGAACTGAACAACATTGTCTGTTGTATCAACAACCCTTCTGTCATCCTCAAGAACCTTGAGATCTTCAAGCGCATTTATAAGCCTTCTCTGCATGTAACCGCTTCTTGATGTTCTCACAGCAGTATCAACAAGACCTTCCCTTCCACCCATTGCATGGAAGAAGTATTCGAGGGGTGTAAGGCCCTTTTTGTATGAGGATCTTACATAACCATGTGCATAGGCACCAAGATCACCCCTCCTGAAATGGGGTAATGTTCTTCCAACGTAACCCCTGTTTATCCTTCTTCCCCTGACAGCCTGCTGACCTATTGTTGCTGCAACCTGTGAAAGGTTAAGCATGGATGCCCTAGCCCCGGATCTTGCCATTATAACGGATGGATTTTCCATACCAAGATGCTTGCTTGCAATATCACCTGCCTTCTTCTGGGCATCAGAAAGTACCTTCATTATGTTGTCCTCCAGCGTTTCTTCCAGTGATTTACCTGGTGATGGTTGAAGAATGCCCTTCTGGTATGCATCAATGAGCTGGTTCACCTTTTCTATTGCCTGATTAATTATTTCATCAACCTGTATTTTTGTCTCTTCAGGAATATCCGTATCATCTATTCCTGTTGTGAAACCAAGGAATGAAATTACACCAACGCTCAACCTTGTGAAATCATCTATGAATTTTGCTGCAACGGATGAATCATAA
Source organism: Thermoplasmatota archaeon (assembly GCA_031961585.1). Taxonomy (GTDB): domain Archaea; phylum Thermoplasmatota; class Thermoplasmata; order Thermoplasmatales; family ARK-15; genus JAVRLH01. The sequence goes on from JAVRLJ010000002.1 coordinate 8,842, forward strand.
TTCCTTGAAATCTTGTCAAGAAGTATACCCTTGAATGCCCCTATTGATCTTTCATCAATTGTTCCCGCAAGGAGCTTTCCATTCCTTATTATAACATATGCATCATGTGGACAGCTTTCAGGTGTGCATACCTTGCATCCCATTCCATCACATATCTTTGATTTGTATTCAATGTTCAGATCCTTTGGTAGTATAAGGCTGAAAAGATCCTTACCATAGTAATATTCTTTGCCATCCTCAATGTGTGGTTCAGGTAATTTATCATATTTCACATAGGATAGAATGTGTAAAGCCTCTTCCTTTGTGAACTTTGGATTTTTATACGTTAGCATGAAAAGACCTGTAATATGGTCATGAACACCGCCTATAATCGGTCCACCAAACCTTGGGGATCTTATATGCTCCTGGACGGCCATGAGAATCCTTGCCTCCGCCTTTGCCTCCTCACTCTGTAATACATGAAGATTCATTTCATCACCATCAAAGTCAGCGTTGTATGGTGGACATACAGCAAGGTTGAACCTGAAAGTCCTGTACTTCATCACCCTTACCCTGTGGGCCATCATTGACATTCTGTGAAGGCTTGGCTGCCTGTTGAATAATACCACATCACCGTCCATTAGCTGTCTTTCCACAACCCATCCAATCTCAAGTTTGTTTGCAATATCCTCAGCATTCTTTTCGGTTACCTTAATTCTTCTACCATCCGACCTTATTATATAATTTGCTCCGGGCAGATACCTTTCACCCTTTGGATTTGGACCTCTCCTGACAATTTCCCTTATCTTTTCAATGTTGTACGGTGTAACCGTTATCGGTACTGTAAGCTCCCTTGCCGCCAGCTCCGGAACACCAACCTCATTTATTGAAAGGAATGGTTCAGGGGATATAACTGTTCTTGAAGAAAAGTTAACCCTTTTGCCAGAAAGATTTGACCTGAACCTACCCTCCTTACCCTTAAGCCTTTGGACCAATGTTTTTAAAGGTCTGCCTGATCTGTGCCTTGCGGGTGGCAGGCCTGATGTTTGATTATCAAAGTATGTTGTTACGTGGTACTGGAGCAATTCCCATAGATCCTCAATGATCAGCTGTGGTGCGCCGCTATCCTTGCTGTCCCTCAACCTTTGATTTATTCTTATTATATCAACAAGCTTGTGTGTAAGATCATCCTCACTCCTTTCTCCGGTCTCAAGTGTAATGGTTGGTCTAACATTTACCGGAGGAACAGGTAGAACGGTAAGTATCATCCATTCTGGTCTTGCCGTCTTTGGATTCAAACCAAGGAATATAAGGTCCTTATCAGGTATTCTTTCAAACCTTTCTCTAATTTCCTTTGGAGATATTTTCCTTCCATTTTCCCTGAATGTTGTTGGCTTATCTAATGTGATCTTATACTGTTCAGCACCACAGTGAGGACAAACGGTCCTTTGTGATGCTTCATTTTTAATTTTATCAACGAGTGACAAAAACTCGAATGTGTTCCCCTCTTCTAGGTACTTTTCAAGCATTGGTCTGAAATTCTCAAGCTCCTCATCCTTCATCTTTATTCTTCCGCAGGTGTTGCATGTGGATTCAAGTATTTCCTTGATCTCCTTTACAAATCCCACATGTATAACAGGCATGGCAAGTTCAATATGGCCGAAATGACCGGGACATTCATCCACCTTACCGTTACAGGTTTTGCACCTTAAACCCGGCTCAATAACACCCATGTGAAGGTCCATCAAACCCCTGTCAAGTGGAAAGCCATCATCATCGTATGTGTCTGCTGTTGTTACCTTTATGGCACTCATTTTCCTTATTTCGTCCGGAGAGAGTAAGGCAAACTTAAGATTATTTATCCTTTTATGAATCTCAACACCAATCATTTTAGATCACCCAGCTGTATCCTCATAATAACACCAAGACTCATCAACTCATCCCTCATCAACTTGAATGCATAGCTCGTTTCTATTGGATATATATTTGTTGTGTTTCCACAGACAGGACATCTCAAAGTGCCCTTCTTTCTATCGAATATTGCAATATGTCCACAATCAGGGTTACCACAAACATAAAGTATTGTTCCATCCGATTGATCAAGAAGCCTGTCCTTTATAACAAGAGCAGCACCATGTCCGATCAATGTATCCCTCTCCATCTCTCCAAACCTCAATCCACCGAGCCTTGATCTACCTTCGGTTGGCTGTCTTGTAAGGATCTGTACAGGTCCCCTTGATCTTGCATGGAACTTTCCACCAACCATATGGTGTAGTTTCTGATAATAAATGACACCTATGTAAATATCCGCATCAAATTTCCTTCCGGTTATACCATCGTACATTGTTTCCCTTCCAGTGTACTTGAAACCATTTCTCACTAAAGCCTGCCTCAATGATTCTTCAGGTTCACCAGAAAAGACGGTAGCATCTATGAACCTGCCCTCAATGGATCCAACCTTTCCTCCTATCATTTCAAGTAAATGACCTATTGTTAACCTTGAAGGTATGGCATGGGGATTTATTATTAAATCCGGTATTATACCATCCTCGGTGAATGGCATGTCCTCCTGAGGAACTATTGCGCCCAGGACACCCTTCTGACCATGCCTTGATGCAAACTTATCTCCAAGTTCAGGTATCCTCTGATCCCTCACCTTTATTTTCACAAGCCTGTTGTTGTTTTCTGATGTTGTCAGAAGAACGCTGTCAACAATACCTGTTTCTTCAGGTCTCATGCTTATTGAAGATTCCCTCCTTTTCTGTGGGCCCAATATTCCAGGCTGTTCCTCAAGGAACCTTGGAGGTGATGTTTTACCTATAAGGACATCACCACCCTGGACAAACGTTTCGGGTGGAATTAAACCATCATCCTCAAGGAACCTGTACGCCTCCTCACTCCTTGCACCCCTCACATCTGGACTGGGTATCTCAATCCTATCCTCCTCTCCACCCGGATACCTTCTTTCCTCCGTTGTATATGTTCTGAAGAATGTTGATCTCCCGAGACCTCTCTCTATTGATGCCTTGTTCATAACAAGTGCATCCTGTATGTTGTATCCATGGTATGAAAGAATTGCAACAACCATATTCTGTCCGGCAGGTCTTACGTTATATCCTGCAAAATCAATACTCCTTGTCTTAACAATTGGAACCTGTGGATAGTGGAGCAAATGCTGCCTTGTGTCCGGTCTCCTCCTGTAGTTGGACATGGGAAGACCCAGAGACTGCTTCATCATGGCAGCTCCCATGGTTATCCTGCTTGAGGAGTTATGGTCAGGATAGGGTATTGATCCTGCTATTGGACCTAGAATTACACTTGGATCTATTTCAAGGTGTGTGTGTTCATTGTTCAACAATTTTTCAACCTTAAAGGTGTGGTTACAGTACCTGCATTTCAATTCCACATATGAATCGCTCTTGTCAAGGTTCGTCCAGGTAACATCATTCCTTCCAAGAATTGCACCACATACTGGACATCTATCGGGAACATTGTAGGCATAAACAGCAATAAATGCATTTTCTTCCTCATCAGCATCCAGCCATTCTATAACACCGTTAACTATGAGATCATCAATTTTCATTGTTCCATTTTTAATAGCTTCCCTCATTTTGTTTGAATACTTTATGTTTCCATTTTCAACTATGAGTAAAGGCCTTCTTAACCTACCTCTATCGGAATTTATGATAACTTCATTTGTAGTATCATCATATTTTACGTTTACATTATGGTCTATCTCACCCCTTCTTCTCCTTTCCCTTATCTGTCTTGCCAGCTCAGAACCATTGGGATAAAAACCAACAAGATCGCCGTTAAGGTAAACCCTGCTCATTTCCCCCGTATCATACTCAAGATGCTTGAGACCTAATTTTACTAGATCCCTCATCACCTGTGAGGCCGGAACTTCCTCTGATACATCGATTATTAAGGCAGCATTCTTTACAAGACCGCAGTTCTGGCCCTCAGGTGTTTCATTCGGGCACATCCTGCCCCACTGCGTTGGATGAAGATCCCTTGCCTCAAAGTGTGGCTGGGACCTTGTTAATGGTGATGATATCCTTCTTAAATGGCTTAGCATGCTCATATGGGATGTTCTATCCAGAAGCTGTGAAACACCTGTTCTTCCACCCACCCAGTTACCGGTTGCCATTGCATGCAGAATTTTCTGCGTTAGAACATCCTGTCTTACTGCAGCCCTTAACTTTATCCCCTTCTTCCTGTTGTACGTTCTTTCAAGGTGGTATTTGAGATCCTTGAGAAGGGCCTCAAAAGACTGCCTGAAAAGTTCTTCAAGTAAATCACCTGCAAGTTTCATCCTTTTGTTTGCAAGATGATCCTTATCATCCTCCTTCCTTATTCCAAAATGAAGTTCAAGGACGGATCTTGCCATCCTTGATAGGTAAAGAGCCTTTTTAAGCCTGTCCTCAGGTTTATCCCCGAGATGGGGTAAAAGATTTTTATCAAGGATCTGTGATAATCTTTTCTCCCTGTATTCCTTTGCCTGCCCCGCAGCAAACCTTTTTTCAAGGTACTGTATTGCATCATCCGTTGTTTTTACACCCTCCTCACTGTAATTGTTTTCCCTTTCACAGTCCTCAATGTTAGCAAGAACAATAGGTTCCATTCTTTTGTCACTTACAATACTCTTGAATATATCCTCATCCTTTTCCAGACCTAGAGCTTTAAGCAGAATAACAAGAGGTATTGTTCCATTTATTATGGGAATTGAAACTGCAAGAATTCCATCAAGCTTCCTTTCAACAGAAATAAGTGCCCTGTAACCTGAGTTTTCAGAAAAAACCTTTGCAGTTTCAACCTTTGTATCATACTTTTCCTCATATTCAACAAGTACCCTGTTTGGTGCAAGATCCTCAAGTGTAATAAGAACCCTTTCTGTTCCGGAAATTATGAAGTATCCACCAGGATCGTTGGGATCCTCACCAACAAAGCTGAGCTTCTTTTCATAAGGATCACTTTTGCTTGGTACCCTTTCATTCTTTCCTATGTTTTCCTCAATGTACTCATCTATGTTATCCGGGTGAAGAACGCATATCTTGCTTTTAAGCATTATTGGGATATCGCCTATCTTTACCTCCTCCGGTTCATGTTCAACACATCTTTCACCATTTTCATCACATTCTATGACTGTGAACCTTAAACCCAGCTCCGCCGAGTATGTGAAATCCTTCAACCTTGCCTCCATGGGCGTATTTATTCTGTTTGCCTCGGATCCTCCCCTTCCCCTGGCAACGGAAACATAAACAGTCGGTGCACTGTACTGTCCATCCTTTTTTACCCTTCCATACCTTATTTTTATAACCCTTCCGCCTGTTTTTGATTTATCTAAAGTCATTTCACCGGGCTCATCCGTATCAGTTACCCTTGTTGAATCTACTATCTGCTGAAGAATGCTGTTGGGATTATCAGGTGTTGGTATGAATGCATTATAGCTTGCAATATGGTGGCCAACAATACTTTTTTGTTTGAAAAACGCATCAATAATCTCATTCATGTTATCCACATCCTTAATATTACATGGATAAAAATTTTTTCATTCCTCCACAACAACCCTGTAGGCTACTGTTTTCCCAGATGTGGGACTTTTTCGAATAATTTTAATCACCCTTCCAGGTTTAATTGGTCCGCTTATTTTTTCGAGCATTTTTATAGCCGGATCGCTTCTTTTTATTTTTGGCAATGAATCCTTTGATATGTTTAATTTTTCAAGAATTTCCCTCTCTTCCTCCTCTGAAAGAAGATAGTGTTCAGGAACCAGTTCATGTTCCAATACATTTATTTTCCTCATACTAAGCACCTTCTTATCAGCGGGCCCGAGGGGATTCGAACCCCCGGCCACCTGGTTAAAAGCCAGATGCTCTACCTAGCTGAGCTACGGGCCCGTGCTCTTTACCTAAATTACACTTCAAATATAAAGGTTATGTTACAGGGTATGAAAATTTTATCCGGATATAAAATTTTTCTATGAAGGAATATGAAAATCTTTCATTTTTTAAGGGTATAGAAAAAAATGAATCCATGTGTTAATAGAATTCCAAAAAATTTATTATATTCATTTCAGATCACTTTATGGAATGTTTTCAAAAAGAAAAACGGAAGAAGAAATAGAAAGACTCTCGCAGACGGTGATGAAATTGGAAAAGGATATAGAAGATATTAAGAAAACACAGGAAGAAATTAAAAAGGTTCTTGAAGAGCTTGAAAACAAGATTTCTTTCCTGAACGTTCTATCGGCAAAAATAAACACAACGTATTACCATATCACATATGACATCGATGATAAACTTAAGGATTTTTTTACGGAGCTGGAGGATTCCATTGAGGCAATGATAAGCGATTTGAATTCCAAAATTATAGAAATAAAGGATACAACAAAGAAAAAGAAAGTGCAGTAATGGTTTATGAAAAATTAAAAATAAAGAATTATCTTTATGATTTTTTGTGCGGAGGTTGCCGAGCCTGGCTAAAGGCGGCAGACTCAAGATCTGCTTCCATAGGGATTCGGGAGTTCAAATCTCCCCCTCCGCATTAAAATGTTAAAAAAATTGCTGATTGTTTTAATGGCAATTCTTATAACATTTCCAGAGGTTTTCGTTAGATTAGTTTACAGTGTTACAATTATACCGATAACAAATACTCTTGCAATAAACTATTTCCTTGGAGGTTTGATATTAACATCCTTTTATACAGGATATACAATATCAAATTTACCAATGGGATACCTTGTTGACAGATATGGTTTCAGGGTTGTTTCAATTTCTTTATTCATAATGGCAGTATTAATCTATGCTTTTTCATCCATTGAAAATTATTTTGAAGCAATCATGATAATGTTTTTTATAGGAATTTTTTCCGGACCTACGTACATAGGATCGGTAAAGTTGATCGCGGAAAAAAGTGAAAGGTATAAAAGTACATCAATAGGTACATTAAACCTGGTTGCACCGCTAACACTTTTCATTGTTAATGTTTATTCTCTGAAAATTAGCATTGATGCATGGAGAATTGTTTATCAATATCTATCAATTCTAACACTCTTTATAGCAATAGTTGTTTTATTCATAAAGAATGAAAAATATGAGATCAAAAAGGGTGCAGTAAACAGAATTTCAATCCTTACATCCATTGCAAGATTTTTTGGTTTCTGGGGACTGTGGGGTACATCATCATTCCTTTACCTACTCATTTTTTTGAAATTCAACAGTTATTATTACGCTGGCATTTCACTAATATTATTTTCCATGGGAAGCATTATAGCCTGTCCGTTATCCGGTTTTTTATCAGACTATTTTAGAATAAGGGAAAGAGTTGTAATATTATCCCTTATTATTTTCTTTATATTTTTAATAATTTTTCCCTTTATTCCCCTTAACCTTCTCTATATTTTTTCCTTTTTCCTGGGATTTTTTGTTTATTTCTTCAGAACACCCCTTGACACATACATAGCTGAAATTACAAAGGGCAGGGCCGCAACATCCATGGGTCTTGCAAACCTTATTTCACAGCCAAGCCAGATTATTGTACCAGCTATTATTGGATCAATTATTGAATATTCTAAAAACATATACTATACATTCATTTTCCTTTCACTTGGCCCTATTTTTTCAGCATTAATTGTATTTTACATGGAACGATATTATAAAAAACATTAAGAATAGGTATTAAATTATGATTTCCAGTTATGCAGGAAGAGAAACTATCCATCAGTTTCAGAAGGGATCTGAAGTTCAGGGATCTTCTGAATATAGGAATAGGTGCGATGACGGGAGCAACAATATATGTAATGGCTGGACAGGCAACGGAGATTGCTGGTCCCGCAATACTTGTTTCCGTTGGTCTCACCTATCTTATAACAATGTTAACGGGAATGACATATGCCGAACTTTCAACCGTTTATCCGGAGGCCGGTGGAGGTTACCTTTTTGTGGAGGAATCACTTCCAAAACCGCTCGGATTTATGGGTGGATGGATGTCCTGGTTTTCCCATTCCATTGCGGATGCCTTTTATACTGTTGTTTTTGCAACAGCCATTGTATGGCTTTTTGATGCCTACAACATTAATTTTCCATTCAGTCATGTGATTTTTGAGAAAGTTATAGCCCTCACAATCCTTCTTATAATTATTCTTATAAATTACTGGGGAACCGCGACAACAGGAAAATCACAATCATTCATAAACCATCTTCAGCTCCTGTTAATTGGTATACTAATACTGGCGGGAATTATTGCAATGGTAAGATCCCCAGATGTTCTGAACAATTTTCAGCCATTCCAGATTGATCCCATGAGTATCATACTTGGAATGGGTGTTCTTTTTGTTGCATTCGAGGGATACGAAATAATAGCCCAGTCCGCCGAAGAGGTTGAGAACCCTGAAAAAAACATACCAAGGGCAATTTTCCTTTCCATTGGAATTGTAACAATAATTTACGTTCTTTTATTTTTTGTGATGATAGGAGGGGCAGGGTGGGAATGGGTTGCGAGTCATGGAGAATTTGCAATGATAAACTTTGGTGGGTTGACAATACCGTATATAGGTAAGGGTATTGTTATAATTGCAATGCTCCTCGGTTCAGGGGCTACACTAAACGCTACAGTATTTTCCGCGATAAGGGTTTCATTTGCAATGGGAAGGAATGGATCACTTCCAAAATTGTTCTCAAAAATGCATCCAAAACATAGAACACCATACATGGCAACTTTCATTACAGGTGGAATCATAGCTGCAATGGTTCTATTCCTGCCTCTTTATACCCTGGTTGCTGGAGCAAGCATAATGTTCCTCCTCCTTTTTGCACTTGTTAACATTGCAGTAATAGTTGATAGATACAGAAACCCAACAAAAAAGAGAGGTTATGAAATACCACTTTTCCCATTCATACCAATAATGGCAATTCTATCCAACGTCATGGTTGCCGTAGTATTATGGTCTTTTTCCCCCGAGGCATGGTTAATCGCCATAGCATGGATAGATATAGGTCTTCTCATCTATTACTTCTGGGTAGGTAAGAAGGCAATAGAAAAACCATCGCCTCTCATTCCCCCAGCTGAAAAAATAGAAGAAGTGAAGGAAAACGTTATGCTTGTGCCATTGGCTGAAGAGTTCCCAAATTCCGTCAGGATAGCTTCAATAATCGCAAACAGCATTGATGCGGATATAACACTTTTTTCAGCAATTGAAATACCACTCACAATCTCACCTTCATCAATAACATACAACGATTCATCCGAAAAAATAAAAATGATGGAAAAGATGTCAAAACTTTCAAGGAAATTTGGTAAAACACCAGATGTGAAAATAATTGCATCCCATGATCCCGTGAGTGCAATTCAGGATGAGGTGAGGAATAGAAATGTGAATTTACTTTTCATGACATGGAGACAGAAAAATGTGAGGAGAATAATATTCGGATCAACACTGGAAAAAATATACAGGAATGCTCCATGTGATATGCTGATCTTCAGGGATAGTTTACCCGAAAGTATTGATGAAATAACACTTATAGTTTCAAAGAAAAGGAGTGATGAGTTATCATTAAAAATTGCTGTTATCCTTTCAAAATTTTTCAAAGCAAAAATTAAGGTTTATGAGTTCACATACAATGGTGAAAAGTCTGTTTTGATGGAAAAGTATGAGGATTTTCTTAAAAATGAAAATGTTGAATTCACAACAGAATCTCTAATTTCAAGGAATTTTCTTGCAAAAATAATAGAAATTTCAAAAAAATCAAAGCTTCTTATAACACCACCACCCTCGGAATTTGCTGAAGGAAGGATTTCGCTCTCAGCTGATCCAAAAATACTTGGAAGATTGAATGGACCGGTGTTGATAGTTAGAAAGGTGAAGAGTGAAGGGGAAAATCTGGAAAGAATATCAATGCTCTTCCATAGATAATTTTTCCTTTAATTTTTTCATTATCTTTGCCTTCACATTTTCTAAAGAATTAAAATCATCAATCTGAAAGTTTATTCTGTAAATATCATAATCACCTGAAATTTCTTCAAGAACTATCGACGGCCTTGAACCTGACTGGAAAAGTTCATCAATCTCCGATGTTATTTCCTGGAAAACCCTTTCAACAAAATCAATTTTGTATTTTGAAGGAATTTTGATTTCCATAGTGAACGGTATAGAAAGTCCCGAACTAGAAACAATACTTATTTTGCTTTCAAGTATCTTTGAATTGGGTATCAATACAATTTTTCCATCCGGCTGTTTTATTTGTGTATAGAGAAGTGTAATGTTCAGTACCCTTCCCTCAATGTTTTCATCTATAACAATGTAATCATCCTCAAGGAAAGGTTCTGTGGAGAGTATAACAATTCCAGCAAACAGGTTTCTGAGTGGTGTGAATATTATGAAAATGCTTGAAATAATAAAAATCAAAATAAATACCGTAAAGATAAAAATATCGGCGTATGCAAAACCAAGCATGGAAAGAATTATCATTAAAACAGCAAGAAAAACGGATATGAAAATTACGTATTTTGCAATTGATGTTAAATATCTGCCAAGTTTTTCCTTCTCTACTTTTGATCTTAATTTAATATCTCTTATGGATGCTGCAGTAATGAGGTAAATAACAATACCCAGTGAAATTATGATTATTATCCATATCCATCCCCCAATGTTGTTATAGAAAAAGAGATACGTTTTTTCCTGGATATTACCAAGGAGATTAAAACCTGAGAATATGATTAAAAGAATTGAAATTAATGCCACAATGTATATTGTATCTTTTATAATAATTTCTGTGTAATATCCAACCTTTTCACTTATAATTCTCTTTGGTTTCAATGAAAGATATCCTCTCAAATATTGAAATACCCTTGTATTTATGCCAAGGAAAAAAAGTGAAAAAAGCATTACAAGGAAGATTGAAAAGAACATGGGAAGGTACGGATAGATGATTTCAACAGTATATGTCCTGAAAAGTGATGAAACATGTGAATAAAGAAAGACGATGACAACTGTAACAAGCATAAATATTGTGTAAAATACAATGAGTTCAAGGTAATTTATTGCATCGGGGCTTAAAAACCTTGATTCCTTAATTTTAAGATATTCAAAAATTCTTCGGAGGTAGGAAACGACATAAAGAATTATAACTATAATTGTTATAGTTATAATCGTTGGACCTATCAATGCTTTAAGGGTTTCAAGGATTGGCATAACAATAAGATAAAATCTTTTCATATCTTTAATCTTTTGATTTTTTATAAAAGATAAAAAAATTTTATATTCGGGAAAAAAATAATCATAATCATGATACCACAAACCAATGTTTATGTTCCGCCGGATGTTCAGACAGTTAGAACATTAAACCTCATTGCTGGCATATTCGCAATAATTTCATTAATAATAGGTATTTTTTTAAACATTCTTGGAATAATCATAATAATATTTGACATAATAATTCTCTGGTACATTTTCAGCAAAATACCAAAGGAATTAAACAATCAGAGATATTTTGAGGCTAAGCACGATACACTTGTTGCAATGATCCTTTCTTTTCTATTTGCATTCGTCATTGGAGGTATTATACTTCTGATAGCATATTTAAAATACGATACAATTATAAGAAGCGTTCAGCAGTACTACCAGCAGGAGCAACTGAAGCAACAGCAGCAAACAACACAATAAAAATATTATATCATTTTTAATTTTTTTAATCCTTCAACAAAACCGTATCCATATTTTTTCTCAGTTACCATTTTTGCGTTCTTTTTTGTAATTTCCCATGCATTGTTTACAGCTATACCAAATCCCACACCCTTAAGCATATCAACATCATTTTCACTATCACCAAAGGCTACAATTTCATCAAGATCTATGTTGAGCAATTCGGCAGCCTTTTTTAAACCAAAAAGTTTTGTCTGTTCTCTATGTGTAACGTGTATGCCATAACCTGTTGCCTCAACCCTGAAACCCATACCTTCCATTATTTCTTTAATTCTTTCCTTATCGAGACTTTTGTCAAGAACAATTGAGGTTTCCCTCCACCTGTCCGTAAATATTCTTTCCGCATTGGGCATAATTTCCTTAAGTTTTTTGTAAGCCTCCTCTATATCACTTTTGTCAAAATACTTGTATATCCTGTTTTCATAAAATAACATACCTCCATTTTCTGAAATTATTGGACCTGTTGTACCAAGAAATATTTTGAAGCCCAACGTGACCGGTAAAACGTTACCGCTTACAAGTATTACCTTTACATTCCTCCTTTCAAGTTTTCTTACTGCACCTATAACGGGTGTAACTATTTTTCTATCAGCATCCGTTATTGTACCATCAATGTCCGTTGCCACAGCCTTGAATTGCATATGATGGTAAAATATTTTAAATATTAAAACATTGATGAAAAAGGTGAATCCTTTGACAAAAAAGTTCATTAAAGAAAGGGCAAGGATCTGGATCAAAGAGCTCATGGATCTTGCAAGGGATGCGGAATTGAAAGGAGAAAAGGGTCTTGAAAAAGAATACCTAAAACTTATTCTTGAAATTTCAAAACATTATAAGGTGAAGATTCCTGATAAAAGGTACATATGCAAAAATTGTTATTCAATACTTATACCCGGATTGAATTCAACAATAAGAATAAAAAGGGGAAGGGTCATTATAAAATGCCTCAACTGCGGGAATATAAAAAGATACATTATAAGGAAAAATCGCGGTTAATGTAACTGAAAAATTTATGCAACGGCATGCCCTTTTCCCATTTCATAACGAAATTTCCATTCTGTGTCAGGTCCATTTTTGGCAAAACATCATACAAAAGTGCCATTCTACCGTGTATTTCCATACCTGGTATTGTGAAAAATCTCCAGGGATCCTCATTTGCCCTCTTCAGCCTGAATGCATAAATTGGAAAAACTCCGCTTTTCCTTGCTATTAAAACATAATACTCAGCCTGTTTCTGTGCCCTGCTGCTTGCCTGCGTGAACCTTAATACATTTTCCTTTGAACTCTTTACCTCTATTGGTATGGAAAAATCATCCCTCACAGCCATAATATCAATACCCAAGGATCCCGCCGCCCTTACAACAAAGAACGGCTTTTTTATAATGCTTCTGTAATAGAATTTTTCCTCATCACCAAAATTTTTTATAAATTTCTCTATAAATTCTTCATTCCCTGAAAGAATTTCTCTTATCTCCCTCTCATAAATTGATCCTGACATGGTATCACCATATATCGTCAATATCCTTTCCAATTATTTCTGAAAGTTCCCTGTGCAATCTTTCAATCTTCCTTGCTATGTCATACATACCTTTTTTCCTGTGAAATTCAATCACATCCTGAAGCTTTACCTTTTTTTCATTCACAATCAAATTATCGGCATGTGATACAATTTTCTCCTCAAGGGTTACGGGTTCAAGATCTGTTTCATCCAGACCAAGTTTTTCAGCCTCCTCTTTTCCTATGCCTGCACCCACGTGTCTCTTTATTATATTTACAACCTCCTCCGGATAACCAAGATCTCTTGCAATCCTGGATCCGGTTATACCATGTGAAATTGAACTATCGTAGATCCTTCCTATGTCATGGAGTAATGATCCACATATAACTAGAGGAATATCCGCTCCCGCAAGTTCCCCAATTTTCACCGCAAGATTTTTCACGGCAATGGAATGTTTTATTAGCTTTTCAGGCATTTTCAGATCCCTGAGAACCTTCAAACATTCATTCTCATTGAAAATCTTTAAATTCTTGCCCCTTTCGGAAGGCACAACCCTATACTCTCCGTTAAATTTTAAATACAATTCCCTTCCACCCAGGTATCTGTCAAGGAAGATAGCAAGGCTTGATACCTCACTGTGTGGCTGGTTTGTGATGGCAACATTAAAATCGGAAAGCGTGTAAACTTCACCCGGAACCTTCTGTGATCCAACTATGATGAGAATATCCCTGTCCCTGGGTATTTTATCCAGAACATTCTGAACTGGTATACCATACATTGTTAGATGAACCTTAACACCTTTGAAATTTTTAATTACATTCTTCCAGTTTTCATCAAAAGTTAAATTGAAGTTCCCTCCAAATCTTTTCACTATATCCCTCACAGTTTCTTCAAGTTTTTCATCCTTTTTTGTAACAATGACACCATCAGCACCAAATGCCCTTGCAACTAGGCATACATGTGTTGTTATTCTTTTATCCCTGTCCGGTCTGTGTCCAAGCCTAAGAACTGTTATCATAGTCTCTCATATGGTGGTTTTGGAACTTTAATTTCTTCCTTTTCCTTTTTCTCCATTCTTATTTCCATCGTTAGCATGAGAATAAAGGTTGACAGAAATGCAAGAACAACAAATGATGTTTCAATTAAAAGAAAAATTATGTTTTCTTTTAAAAAAATTACAAGGGTTGAAAAGGCTGTAATAACAATAAGAATACCAGAAATGAAACCTGAAATTGAATAGGAAATTCTTAAAAACTTCGGAAGAAAAAATGAAATTGCCGATATTATTGATAAAATTAAAGGAAAAATAAAGGGAAGAATGTTATTGTTGTAGGTGAATAAAAGATAAAGGGAAACAATGACTATTCCAAAAAGTATTCCTGAAATCAGGCCTGATATGGAACTGCCTAGCATTCTAATCCTTTCAAACATTCAGATATCAACCCTTTCAAGGTAATGGCCCCTGAGCTCAAACCTTGAACTCCTTTTTATTATTCCCTTCAGAAATGTGAGGGAAAGATTTAGAGCTGTCTGAACATTACCAATGTAAACGGATTTCTGGTTACCCATCACCTCCAGTATTCTTTTCTCGTATTTTTCAAGTTCTTCCTCGCTCATGGTTGAAATGTAAATTACATCGGGGAGTTCAATTATTGGTAATGTAACGTTTATCTGAACCGTATCATAAAATGCCCTGTATGCCTTTGTTGTCTGACCTGACGGAGTTGTGAGCCACTGGGATTCCACAAGTTTTATCTTCTCCAGGTAAAGGAGGGCGAGTTTTCCATCCTTACCATATTTCTTCAGAATTTCCTCCTCACTCCTCCATCCACCAAGTAGATCAAGAAAAACATTCCTTTTTATTTCCGTATCTGCGGTGTGAAAAATAGCAACAAGATCGGATACATCATTAATTGCCTTAATCTTGCTCATAATGATCCTTAACCTATATGCAAAGGATAAATATATATTTTAAGACCATTTTACCATGTGATTAAATGCAAAATTGCACTTGAAATCAAGGATCCAAAAAATGTTTTAATGGCCATTGATCCTGAAAACAGGGGTTATGTTGAGTGTAGAGTTGAAAATAACAGGTTGGTTTGTGAATGGGAATCAAAAAACATAAACAGTTTTATGAGGACCTTTGATGATCTGATAACATCAATAATTCTATCAAACAATTTATTGTAGAATTTCGCCATATAGATAAAATGGCTCTGCATCCGTTATTTTTACCCTGTAATGTTTTCCAATTTCACCATTTTTTAATATTACAGGTCTGTAACCATCTGTTCTTCCAAGAAAGTTTCTTTTCCCCTTCTCCGTAACAATAACATCAAAATCAAGACCAAGCAGTTCCCTGTTCCTCTCAAGTGAAATGTTATAGTGAATATCAGTTAGAACCTTTGATCTTTCCTTTGCTGTTATTGATGGAATCTGTTTCATTTTGTATGCAATCGTCCCTTCCCTCGGTGAGAATCTTGTTATATTGAGTATATCAGGTCTTGTTTTTTCTACAATTTTTATTGTATTTTCAAAGGCTGTATCATCCTCACCGGGAAATCCTACTATTATGTCCGTTGAAAGTGTAAAGTGTTTAAATTCGTTTTTAATTTTATCATAAATTTTGATAAAATCTTCAGAATTATATTCTCTCCCCATAATTTCAAGTATTCTGTCATCACCGCTCTGTACTGGTATATGAAAGAATTTGAAAATCTTTTCATTTTTATAAACTTCAAGAAGATCATCAATGATCCTTAGTGTATTTTTTGGCTCCATCATACCAACCCTTATTCTGAAGTCGCCTTCCAAACCAGTTATTTTTTCAAGAAGATCGGCCAGTGTTTTGCCCTTATCCATACCGTAGCTGGCCGTATCAAGGGCACTGAGCCTAATTTCCCTGAATCCTTTTTTAACAGCATTCCTTACCTTTTCAATTATCACTTCCTCATCATAACTTTTCAAATTTCCCCTTGAAAGTTTTGAAATACAGTATGTGCAATGACCGGTACAACCCTGAGCAATTGGAATTGTAACAGTGTTCTCAATTAAAGGAATATTTTCAGTGTTTACGGATAAACCATTTATGTTTATTTTTCCATCAAAGTCCCTGGCCTTAATTTTTGTAACATTAAATTTTTTCAGGAGATCCTCCCTGGCACCTGGAAGACAGCCATAAACAATCAAATCCTTGCCGAGCTTTTCCAGTTCAACAATCCTTTTCAACATCTGATTCTCTGTATGTTTTATAACAACACACGTGCCAATTATTATTTTATCTGCCTCTTCAGGCTTTTCCGTTATCTCATATCCACTATCGATAAAACCCTGGACAATGTGCATTGTTTCCGCCTGGTTCAAGGCGCATCCATATTTTTCGTAGTATATTTTCACGAATTTTCCATAAATGGACAATTTTAAAAAATTTTCTCGAAAACAAATATTTATTAGATGAATGGTGATACTGTCCAAAAAGAAGGTGAATTTTATGGAAGAAAAGGAAATGATGGATTTCCTGAAAATAAAGAGCATTGATGAACTTTTTTCAGATATTCCTGAGGAGGTAAAAATCAAAAAGCTTGAACTACCAGATGGAATTGATGAGCATTCATTGAGAATACTTGCAAGAGACATTCTCAGAAGGAACATAACCGCCTTTGATATGCCCATGTTCATAGGCGCTGGAGTTTACAACCACTACATTCCAAGTTCCGTTTTCACAATAATATCAAGATCTGAGTTTATTACAAGTTACACACCATATCAGCCTGAAATTTCACAGGGTATGTTACAGACGCTTTTTGAGTACCAGAGTTACATTGCCGAGCTGACAGGTATGGATGTGGCAAATGCATCCATGTACGATTTTTCAACAGCTCTTGGTGAAGCGGGAAGAATGGCATATGCAATAAATGAAAAGAAGGAAATACTTGTTCCCAGGAATATGCTTTGGGAGAAAAAGAGTGTACTCTGGAACTATGTTAAGGGTCTGGGCATGAAAATAATTGAATATCCCTATGATTCAAAAACTGGGAAGGTTGATCTTGAAAAACTCAAATCATTGATAAATGATAATACTTCAGCGGTTTATGTGGAAAATCCCAACTTTTTTGGAATAATTGATGATACTCTTCTGAAAATAAGGGAACTGGGGAAGTTTATTTATATTGTTGGTGTGAACCCCATTTCTCTTGGGATACTTAAACCTCCCGGAGAGTACGGTGCTGATATTGTAATAGGTGAAGGACAGATTCTCGGTAATGCAATGAACTTCGGAGGCCCTCTGCTTGGAATATTTGCAACAAGGATGGATTATTTAAGGAAAATGCCCGGAAGGTTGATAGGTATGTCAAGGGATAAAAATGGGAAAAGGGCATTCGTTATGACCTTCCAGACAAGGGAACAGCATATAAGGAGGGCAAAGGCAACAAGCAACATATGCTCAAATGAAGCTCTCTGTGCTGTTGCCTCAGCAGCATACCTTTCAGTTCTTGGTAAATCAGGCCTTGAAAAGGTTGCGGAAATAAACATGAAAAGGGCAAGGTATGCTATGGAAAAAATAACATCCATCAATGGTTATAAGCTTGTCTTCGATTCACCCTTCTTCAACGAATTTCTCATCAGGCTTCCAGGGGATGAAATAAAAATACACAATCATCTCCTTTCAAAGGGAATACATGGTGGATATCTCCTGAACACATTTTCAAGGAACGGTTATCCTGAAATAGGAAATGGAATGATTTTTAATGTTACCGAAGTGCATACGGATGATCACATTAACATGCTTGTTGATGCCCTCAAGGAGGTGGCATGAATGTTCCATCAGGCTGTCTGGGATGAAAAACTTATTGTGGAAATGAATGGAAAAAGAACAGTAAAGTTACCAAACGAGGATTTCAACGGTAATGTTATTTTACCTGAGGATATGAAAAGATCCACACTAAACCTTGTTGACAATGAAGAGTATGAGGTTTTGAGACATTACGTTAGACTTTCACAGATGAACTATGCTGTGGATGTTAACACATATCCTCTCGGATCCTGTACAATGAAATTCAACCCGAAGATCGCAGATGAAATTTCATCCATGGATGAAATAAGGTACATACATCCATACCAGGATCAATCAACCGTCCAGGGTGCCCTGAGGATCATGTACGAGGTTCAGGAATACCTTAAGGTAATAGGTGGTATGGATGCTGTAACATTACAGCCCGTTGCCGGTGCGGATGGTGAATTCACAGGTCTATTGATTGTCAGGGCGTACCATGAGAACAGGGGAGATTCTAAGAGGGATGAGATCATTGTTCCTGATTCTGCCCATGGCACGAATCCAGCAAGTTCAACAATGGCAGGTTTTAATACAATCGAGATACCTTCAAATGAACATGGAATGGTTAACCTTGATTCATTGAAAAGTGCACTTTCAGATAAAACCGCTGCATTCATGATCACAAACCCAAACACACTGGGCATATTTGAGGAAAACATTGTGAAAATAGCAAAGATGGTCCACGATGCAGGCGCACTCCTTTATTACGATGGTGCAAACCTGAACGGTATAATGGGTAAAACAACACCGGGAAAGATGGGATTCGATATAGTTCATTTCAACCTCCACAAAACATTCGCAACACCCCATGGTGGTGGTGGCCCGGGTGCGGGACCGGTTGGTGTTAAAAAGCACCTTGCTGAATTCCTGCCTGTTCCAGTCATTGATTTTGATGGATCCAAGTATTATTTGAACTATAACGTAAAACATTCAATAGGAAAGGTGAGCGGTTATTACGGTAACTTTGCTGTTATTGTGCGCGCCTGGGCATACATGAAACTGATGGGAGGAAATGGATTAACAAGGGCAACAGAAAGGGCCGTGCTGAACACAAATTATCTCAAGGAAAAATTAAAGGGCTACTATGATCTGCCCTACAAGGATCTAAGAAAACATGAGGTGGTTTTCAGCAGCACAAACCTGAAGAAATATGGCGTTAGAACGCTTGATGTTGCAAAGAGAATGCTTGATTACGGTGTTCATGCACCAACCATTTATTTCCCGTTGATAGTTGAGGAGGCACTCATGATTGAGCCGACGGAAACGGAATCAAAATCATCACTGGATAGACTTGCTGAAACAATGATAAACATAGCAAAGGAGGCAAAGGAGAATCCACAGGTTCTGAAAGAGGCTCCGCACAACACACCTGTTGGAAGAATAGATGAGGTTGAGGCAGTAAGGAACCCTGTATTAACATGGAAAATGATAAGGAAATGATTTAACAAAATGTCCAATTTTTATTAACTTTCCTTACTTTTTTTTATCAATTTGTTAAATTTTTAATAACAAATAATATATTCAACAAAACAATTTTATCATTATGGATGAGATCTATCTACCCGGATCAATTGAAAATTTAAGTGAAAGAGAGCTGGAAAAAAAGAGAGTTTATGGTTCCATTGGAACTGAAGTGATAAAAAATCTAACGGATTATTTTCTAAAAAATAGTTTTCAGTGGCTTTTACCCGTTGTATTTTCATATTCAACCGATCCTCTATGGCCCGATCCTGGTGCATCCATAGAAAAAAGAATTGAGGTGGAAATCTATGGAAAAAGGGTGAGGACAACGCAGAGCATGATCGTTCATAAAATTGTTGCATGTTCCCTTGTTTATGAAAAAATATTCGTTCTCTCACCAAACGTTAGAATTGAGAGAAGGGAAAGGGCAAAAACAGGAAGGCATCTCTATGAATTCACACAGCTGGATTTTGAATCAAGAAATGCAGGTTCAAAGCAAATCATGGATCTCGTTGAGAATGCAATGGTTCATCTTAAAAACAAACTCCTGGAAAATCCATTTGCCCATGATAGGATTAAAAAAATTAGGAGACCATTCAAGATTTATGACATGAATGACCTGGAGAATGAATTCGGTAAATCATGGGAGGATGTTTTACCCCGGGAAATTGATAACCCTGTCTGGGTTGTTAATATTCCAAGGGAATTTTACGATTTTCAGGATTTTGAAACTGGTAGATGGGATAACTACGATCTTTATTTACCCGGTATAGGTGAGGTACTTTCCGGTGCAAGAAGGGAATTTGAATACGAAAAATTGGTGAAAAAGATGGAAAGGGATAACGTTAATAAGGAAAACTACAGGGTTCTTCTGGATCTATCGAAGAGCGGGAGAATAAAACCCACAGCAGGAGCAGGTATTGGTATTGAAAGGCTAATATCATGGATCGTTCATGCGGATCATGTGGGTGATGTACAGCTATTCCCGAGGGTACCCGGTATGGTCTATGATCTTTGATGGAAAATTTATTAATGATGTTGGTGAATATATAACCAATGAGGGATTATCACATCCACACAATACTTTCAACAGGCCTTTTCACAGTTAATGAAATAGTGGAATTTGCGTCAAGGAACGGCTTTGATGCAATAGGTATATGTGATAACTACAGAACAAGTAGGGTAAGATCAATACAGAACATTGATCTTTACCTTTCAACATTCAGGGATTACAGCATAAGGGTTTTCAGAGCAATTGAAATTGATTTTTCAAACTATTCTGAAATCGATAATGTTTTCGATGAAAATTTGAACAAACTTGATTATGTTTTGATTGAAAATGTTGAGGATAGGAGGTACAGCGGTCATCCATTCTGGATGCTTTTAAGTTACCTTGATAAAATAAAAGTTCCGGTGGGACTTTCACACAACAACATAGCGAGGAATTTTTCAGAAAAAAATATTCATGATTTCATTGATGTTCTTGAATCCAGGCAGATTTTCATTGAAATTAACACAAGTGACTATTACACACTGTTCGGGGAATACTATTTCGAATTGTCTTCGGATTTCTTTGAAAAAATATCAAAAAGAAACGTACCGGTTTCCATTGGCTCCGGAACAAGGGAAAAGCTTGAAGATATGCTTACCGTGAAAAAAGCTTATCAGTTTATTGAAAAAATGGATCTGAAAGAGAATTTGAAAATATTTGAAGAAAAATTGAAATTTTAATTGCCTGGCTGTGCCTCTGGAATTTTTATCCTTGATGGCTCAACAAGATAACCCTTCCTTTTTGCAACCCTTTCAATTGTTTCTATGAAAAGCCAGTAGAATGGATATATACCATAGTAATACCATTTTTCGTTGAAGTAATTTTTGAGTATTCTTTTTCCCTGCCTGACTCCATGTGAAAGGCATATTTTCAAAAGTTCCTGGTGCCTTTCAGTTAACTCGAATGCCCTGAACCAGTCCTTATCCTTAAACACACCCATTGGAACAAAGAACATGGGCATTATTAATGCCTTGAAATCCCACAGCCTTTCAACAAGTTCAATTGTCTTTATTACATCATCCTCCGTTTCCTCGGGCAAACCTGCTATAAGTGTCATGGCAGGTATTATACCATTATCCTGCATTATTCCAGCGCTTTCAACAACCACTTCAGGCCAGTCCTTTGTTTCAAATGGCTTTGCCTTGTTGGGCATGATTATTTCAGCAAGCCTTGGTGAGCCAGTTTCAACACCAACCTCCACACCCCACCAGTCCTGATCCTTTCTTATGATTTCACTTACCCTGCTTATGAGTTTAGAATCCTTTTCTCCCTTAACAATTGCAGCGAGACTGGCATGGCTCCAGGCAAGTGTTTTATAATACTTCTTTGCCAGTTCATGTACTTTTATCACCTTTTCAGCGTTTGGTATAACACCGTTTGCACCGTATAGGAGAATATCCTCCGAATGCAAAATTCCTGCCTTCAAACCTTCCCTTGTGTTCACCTTAAGTTCCTTTTCAATCTTTTCAAGTGGATAGTGCCTTAATGCCCTCAATGTTACTGAGCAGAATTTACATCCCCTGGGGCATCCTCTCATGATTTCAACAAGACCGTTAACGCTTGCATGCTTTATTTCTGATATTTCATCTATTGTTGGCGCATCCCTGTTGTTCATTACAACAAATTGCGGCAAAGGCTCATTCCTTAATGCTTTCCTCACAATATCCACAACAATTCTTTCCCCTTCACCATCCACAACGGTATCAATACCCCATTTTTCCATAAGGTCCTTCCTGTAGTTCCACTGCCATGCTGCGGGTCCCCCAGCTATTATCTTCACACCCCTTGCCTTTGCCTTTCTTATTGCTTCTGATTCCATCATATTTTTGAATGATCTTGCGTTCAGGGGTTCAGTTTTAAATATTGAAGCAAAGGTGGATGATGGGGGCCCAAAACCGAAATAATCATGGTGTGATAAAAGAAGAACCTTTGCACTGGCAAGATACCTGTCAAGGTAGTCAGGATCCACCACAGCTGTATCTATACCTGAATCCACAAGCTTTGCCTCTATTTTTCTTATTCCATACGGTGCCTGCCATGGTATTCCATCCTTTGTTTTCATTTTTGGTGCAAAAAGCCACATCCAGAATCTTTCAGAGAAGAATATGGGTGTTCCTGTTGCTCCAAAACCAAGGAACTCCTTCCCATGATGGTTGCTCATCATTGTTCTGTCCGTTGTTATAACAACATCAACCATACCTTTCACCCATTATTTTTTCAATCCTTTTTGGAAAAATATTATTCAAATTTATACTCCTAATTTCATTTTCAAGCCTGTTCACAAAGTTCATGTAACTTTGGAAAAGGAAACCTTCCTTCAGGGAATAGAAATATTTCCTTCCATACCTCCACCTTTCAATCACCTTCATCCTGTACAGTTCATTTAGTATCTGTGATACAGATGATCTGCTGTAATTTGTCAGTTCCATAACACTTGAAACTGTAAAAGGATCGGGAAGAGACATTATTGCCATTACAACATTTATGTGCGATTTTTTGTAACCAAGCAGTTTCATCAACCCAGCCAATCTTTTCTCCTGTCTCATGTTATAACTTCCAACTTTTTCTGGAAATAATTAAAAGAAAATACCTATTTAACAGTTTTGTAGTAAAAAATAAAAAATTAGGATTTTAGTTCTATTTCAATGTGTATTCCATCCGGTATCTGGATCCTCATGAGCTGCCTTAGCGCCCTTTCGTCAGCCTCAATGTCAATGAGCCTTTTGTGAACGCGCATTTCCCATTTTTCCCATGTTGCGGATCCATCCCCACAGGGCGTCTTCCTCACGGGAACGATCAACCTCTTTGTTGGTAATGGCACGGGGCCATGAAGTTCTACACCGGTCCTCTGTGCGATACTCTTTATTTCGTTGCATACCTCCTCGACCTTTTTGTAATCGTTCCCGGAGAGCAATATCCTTGCCCTGTATACCATTTAACCCACCATTCACATCTCTTTCTTTACCACATCAAGGCATAGACCTGCTGCAATGGTCATTCCCATATCCCTTACGGCAAATCTGCCAAGCTGTGGAATCTCTGATGATTTCTCAATAACCATCGGTCTTGTTGGTATTACCTTAACTATGGCAACATCACCTGTCTTGATGAAATCCGGCTTCTCAGCCTTTGTTGCACCTGTCTTTGGATCTAGTGTTTTTATTATTTCACTGATCGTGCAGGCAACCTGTGCAGTATGTGCATGGAAAACAGGAGTATAACCTGGACTAATAACTGATGGGTGGTTAAGTACAACAATCTGGGCTGTGAATTCCTGGACAACCGTTGGTGGATTATCCACCTTACCGCAAACGTCTCCCCTCTTAATATCGTTCTTTGATATTCCTCTCACGTTGAATCCAATGTTATCACCTGGCTCGGCCCTTGGTAATGGCTGGTGATGCATCTCTATGCTTTTCACTTCACCCTTCTTGTTTGCTGGCATAAATATAACATTATCGTTTACGTTAAGAACGCCCGTCTCAACCCTTCCGACAGGTACCGTTCCAATACCCGTTATTGAATATACATCCTGAACGGGTATCCTCAATGGTTTGTCAGTGGGTTTCTCAGGCAGTTTGAGTGTATCGAATGCCTCGAGCAATGTTGGACCTGTCCACCACTTCAATTTATCACTGCGTTTCACAACATTGTCTCCATAATAAGCGCTTATGGGAACAAAAAGAATATCCTTATATCCAACAACCTTCAGTAACTTCTCCACCTCACCCTTTACCTGGTTGAATGCATCCTGGCTGTATGGTGGGTTTGTTGCATCCATCTTGTTTATTGCCACAATCATCTGTGGAACACCAAGTGCCCTTGCAAGGTAAATGTGCTCCCTTGTCTGTTCCTGTACGCCTTCCTTTGCGGATACGACCAATATTGCCGCATCAGCCTGTGATGTCCCTGTTATCATGTTTTTAACAAAGTCCCTGTGACCTGGTGCATCAATGATTGTAACATAATATTTGTTGGATTCGAAATCCTTGTGGGCAATATCTATTGTAACGCCTCTTTCCCTCTCTTCCTTGAGCCTGTCCATTACCCATGCAAATTCAAATGTTGCCTTTCCCTTCTCTGCTGCCTCTTTCCTGTACTGTTCAATAACCCTTGAATCAATGGCTCCACTGTCAAGTAGCAATCTACCCACAGTTGTCGATTTACCGTGGTCAATATGACCGATGAATACCACATTCAAATGGGGCTTGTTTACCATATTTTTACCTCCAAACCAATATTAAATTGTTTCAAAATCCATATACTGTGCACATATATATACCTTTTCAAAGACCTGCATAATATGATTCATCATATGGTTCTGGTTTAAGACCTTTCCTTTCTCTGATCTTCCTTACAACCTCATCCTGAAGTTCCCTTGGTACCCTCTCATATCCTGCGTTTTCAGTTGACCATAGAACCCTTCCGCTTGTTGCAGACCTGATTGCAGATGCAAATCCAAATAATTCTGCTACTGGTGCTTTCGCTATAATGGTTGTCTGATATTCCTCCTGTTCTATGCTGAGTATAACTCCTCTTCTCTGCTGCAGTTCTCTTGTTACATTACCTACCTCCTCAGTTGGTACGCTTATGTAAACGTTCTGTATGGGTTCAAGAAGTATCCTTTCTCCCTGGCATATTGCACCGTAAATTGCGTTCCTTACAGCGGGTATTACCTGTGCAGGACCCCTGTGTATGCTATCCTCATGTAACTTTGCATCAACAAGCTTCACCTTGACACCATAAAGTTTTTCGTTTGCAAGCGGACCTTTATCAACAGCCTCGAGAAATGCCTGCTTAATAAGTTCCATGGTTTCGTTCAGGTACTGAATACCCCATGTCATGTCAAGGAGCATGTTTGGTCCCTTTATTGCCTCAACCCTTTTAGCCTCCTCATGATCCATTCCAAGTTCCTCAAGTTTTTTGGATAATGTTTTCTTATCCTTGAATCTATCCCCCTGCTGTACTTCACCCGAAAGTATTCCCTGAACAACCTTTTCTTCAAGCGGCTCAACAACTATGTAAAATCTGTTGTGCTTGTTGGGTGATTTACCCTCGAATGGACCTCCCTTATGGTCTATTGTTTCCCTGTATACAACAAGTGGTTCCGATGTTTCTATTTCAACCTTGTAATCATTAACTATCCTGTAAATTGTTACTTCAAGGTGTAGCTCACCCATACCAGATATCAAATGCTCCCCTGTTTCCTGGTTGATTTCAACCTGAATTGATGGATCTGCCTTGGCTATGAGTCTCAGAACCTCTATCAACTTTGGAAGATCCTTTGTATGCTTTGCCTCAATCGCCATTGTGACAACAGGATCAGAATAGTGTTTCATCGGTTCGAATGGCTCCATGTTTTTAAGTGATGAAACCGTGGAACCTGCAATTGCATCCTTTAAACCAACAACAGCAACAATATTTCCTGCCTTTATTTCATCAACAGGGATTCTATCCGGTCCAACCATCATTGCAAGCTGCTGGACCCTGTATGTTCTATCACCCATGTCCGATATATATAATTCATCACCCTTCCTTATTGTTCCTGAATATAATCTTCCAACAGCTATTTCTCCGGCATGCTGATCAACAATTATCTTTGTTACCATTAAAACCGTTGGACCCTTTGGATCAGCGTTCAGCATTGCCTTTCCCACATCGGAGTTAAGATCACCCTTCCATATCTGTGGTATCCTGTATTTTTGAGCCTCGACTGGATTTGGTATATGATGAACTATCATATCAAGAACAACCTTATGTAAAGGACTCTTCTTAGCAAGTGTTGCCTGATCACCCTTCTGGAGGTAATCGTAAACATCCTTGAACGTTATTCCAAACTTCTGCATTGATGAAACGCTTAGGGCCCATTTATTGTATGCTGAACCAAAAGCAACTGTCCCCTTTTCCACCTTAACAGTCCAGGCATCCTTGAATTCTGGTGGCGCATAAAGTTTTATTAACCTGTTTACATCGGTTATTATTTTTCCAAACCTTTTCTGCATTTCATCGGCCGATAGTTTAAGCTCATTTATCAACCTATCAACCTTATTTATGAATAAAACCGGCTTTACCTTTTCTCTCATCGCCTGTCTTAGGACCGTTTCCGTCTGAGGCATAACACCCTCTACACTGTCAACAACAAGGATTGCGCCATCAAGTGCCCTCAATGCCCTTGTAACATCACCACCAAAATCAACATGACCGGGCGTGTCAATGAGGTTTATTAAATATTCAACACCATCCACCTCATGAACCATGGATGCAGCGGCTGCGTTTATTGTTATACCCCTTGCCTGTTCCTGTTCATCATAGTCAAGGACAAGCTGCTTTCCAGCCAGTTCTTCACTCATCATTCCCGCTCCCGCAATAAGGTTATCGCTGAGCGTTGTTTTACCATGATCAATGTGCGCTATTGTACCGATGTTTCTTATCTTTGTTATATCCTCCATGATCCTTGTTGCCTTTTTAATATTCTCCTCTTTCCTTCCCAACTTTCATCACCTTGCGGATGCTGCAATTCTTTCAACTTCTTCCTTCTTTGAAATGGCAAAACTTGATAGATCGTAGTTTGCTGCCTTTATTATTTCTTCAGCAAGACATTCATAGATGGGTTTCGGATTCCTGAATGAACACTGTGTTGCTCCAAGGGCAATGTTTCTCAGGGCAACATCAAGCCTTCTTGATGCCGAAACATCCACCGCCTTTGGTACTGCCACACCTCCCATCTTCAACCTTGTTACCTCTTCCCTTGGTGCAGCATTTTCAAGTGCATTGACAAAAACCTGAAGTGGATTCTTCTTGGTTCTCTCATATATTATATCAAAGGCCTTTGAAACAACCCTGTAGGCACTTAGCTTTTTTCCCGTGTATTTTTCAGTTCTCATCATATTGTTGATTAACCTTTCAACTATGTTCATATCCTTTTTGCCAAGGTGCCTCCTTCCATGAACTCCATGCGTGTGAAAAACAATCCTTGGCTTTAAATTCAAATATTTAACAAGACTGGGATCCTTCACAACAACCTCATCGGGATCATATTTACCGAAAACAAGTATTTTATCCATAAAATTCACCTTACGGGCTTCTCCTTTCTTCCCCTAACAAGTTCTTTTAAGGAAATTCCATTTACCTTTGTCACTTTGTACCTCACACCTGGAATATCACCCTTTGACCTGCCAAGTCTTCCACCAATGCCCTCTATTATTACCTCATCATGTTCATCTATGAAGTTAATTGCACCGTCACCGGGTGCAAAGGCTGTAACAACCTTACCATTTTTAACAAGCTGAACCTTTACAGCCTTTCTTATTGCTGAGTTTGGTTGCTTTGCCTCAATACCTATCTTTTCAAGAACAATTCCTCTGCCCTGCGGAGCTCCCTCTAATGGATCGCTCTTTTCCTTCAGCTTCAGTACCCTTTTCTTGTAGTACCTATCGCTCCATCTGAGTTTCTGTCGTTCCTTTTTTAGTTTTTTAGCAGTATATAATCCATTCGCCAATTTACATCACCATTTCCCTAATTTGGATTAAAACTTTAATTAACAACAGGTATATATACTCTATGTTAAAAAGTTTAATCTTCACTCTTCTTTTCCTCTTCTTCACCCACAGTCTCTAACTGAAAATGAACGTACATGCCCCTTAGTGTTTCATGAATCTTGTCGGCAAACCATATAGCATCCTCGACGGTTGCATTGTTTCCCCAGTCATAAACGAAATCGTACCAGCCGGTTATTGGCTTGAAACCAAGACCCTCAAGGATACTAACTATTTCTGAAGGCTTGCTTCCCTCGCTATAGAATGTTATTTTCAGATAGGTTTTCATTTTACTCAAAATGAGGCAATACCTGATGATATATAAAAATTACTTTTTCAGAATTTAAAAAGTATGCCCAGGATAGAATTTGTTTTTGAATATTTTTCAGGATCCTTTTTAACACCATTAAGGTAGGCGTATTCCGTTTTGAGCGAGACGTAATGCCCATGTTCCATCTGTTCCAGGTATCTGAATGTGTTCTTCACGTATCCTTCCTTTGAATTTTTTCTAAGATATCTATACAATAATTCTGCCCTTCTTTCACAGCCCATTGCTATTTCAACCACCTCTATCAAAGTGGATACATCATTAAATTTTTTCACCATACTTTTTGAACATTCAATCTCTATCCTTTTTCCTGGTTTTTTAATTTCCTTCTTATGAAAAATTTCAAAATATATTGATTCAACAATTTTTTTATGTGATTTCTCCTGTTCTGAAAGGAAAAGGAATTTATTCTTTGTGATTCCATCGGGTAATCTTTTTGCAATTTCAGAATAGAATTCACTTGAATCCTCTTCAGAAAGAACAGCATTTGCTATTATGTCCTCAAAGTCCATTCCCTCAAGATCAAATTCCATGATTTAACATGCAAAACATAATATTTACTCTTTTTGTTTAAAAATCCAAATGAAAGATTTTTATTTTACTTTCATGTTAAATGCTTTATGGCAAACAAACTTCTTGTTATAATAACCGCAGGAGAAAATGAGATTGAAAAATTCAGATCAGCAATGAGCATCTCAATGAACATAAAGAAAAAGTCCTACATGGATGATGTTAAGGTAGTGTTCTTTGGACCCAGTGAAAATCTCCTTGCATCCGATAATGCTGAAATATTGAATCTTTTTAAGGATTTGAAAAACACCGGGATTGAAATTTTTGCATGCAAAAATGTGAGCGATAAATTTTCAATAACACCCAAACTTATTGACCTTGGATTAAACGTTACATTGATTGGGAAAATTGTAACCGACCTTTTGAAGGAGGGGTAC
>JAVRLJ010000003.1:0-26537 GCA_031961585.1 Thermoplasmatota archaeon
AAACCATGGAAAAGTTTATAGAATAAAAAAAGAATTTCTATCAATTGAGGTGATGTTAATTTGGTAAATTCAGAGGAATCGATTCTTGAACAGGTGGAAAAATACCTGAAAAAGGTGAGGGCACAGGCCGAGGAAGTAAAAAAGAAGGAACAGGAGATTCTGGATAGGGATAAAAGGCTTGCTGAATGGGAGTCAAATTTAAAGAACACTGAAAGTCAACTGAAGGAAAAGGAGAATTATCTTATAAACAAGGAGCATGAACTGGAGGAAAAGTTAAAGAACCTTGAAAAATTGAATGATGAATTCAAAAAAAGTATGGGGGAGTTAGAAAAATATAAGAGTGATCTGATCAATACAATGGATAATCTTAAAAAGTATGAGGAAAAATTAAATTCATTCATAGGGACAATGGAAAACTATTCAAAGATTCTTGTAGAAAATGAAAGTAAAATAAAAGATTTGCTTAGCGATTATGAAACAAGGAAAAAGCAAACGGATGATTTTTCAAAATCCATTCAATCGTTCCTAAAAGAATTTTCACAGCTCAGGGATCAGGTTAATCAAACACTCAAGGGCATTGAGGAAATAAAAGCACCTGAAATAAAGGTGGAGGGTGAAAAGATAGAGAAGATGGAAATAAATATACCTGAAAAACCCCAGGAGGAGGAATTAATACCATGCCCCAACTGTGGAACCCTGATATCGAAGGATGCCATAATGTGCTATGCCTGTGGCTATGTACTGCATCCAGAATTACTGGAGGAAAATAAAAAATCATGAAACCATTTTTCCCACACTTTCATCAACGCACTGTATAAATTCCTTTTCCTTTTCCTCAGGAATATTTGCTCCTGCAGCTACATTATGACCCCCTCCGAATCCTCCCACCTTTTCAGAGCAATTTTTTAATATTTCCCCCATGTTCAATCCCCTTGATACCATGTATCTTGTTGTTCTTGCCGAAACCCTTACCTCGGAATTTTTAACATGTAAAGCGAGAACAGGTCTTCTTTTATCAAAAACATAACTGCTCATTATACCGGATACTGCTCCTGCCATTGAATCGCCCTCAACATAAAAATAGACAATGCTTTTCAATTCCTTCCTTCCTGAAATTGCACTGTAAACTTCATTTATAACATTATTCCTGTACTTTTTGAATATTTCGAGAACCTCATCCCTTTTTCCATTATCACCTGAAAGGAAAAGGAATGCAAGGCCCTGTTTTTCCATTCTTGCACATGCATTAACTATGTTTGATAAATTTCTGTCGTAAAGTCCAAAATCCCTCAAAAATATCTTTTCTGTTACAATATCCTTAACGTATTCCGGATCGATGTTCAATTTAAGCAGTCTCAGGGTTAAAAGTGAAACAAGCCTTACCTTTTCATCATCCTTCAAATCAATGAACCTCATTTCACCATTTATGTTTGCATCCCTGAGGAATTTTTCAACATTTTCCTCTTTTCCAGTAAGATCCAAAAAAAATGGTTCAACACTGTTAACAATCATATCCTTTACATTATGACCATCCATTTTAAGGTCAGAGATTTTATCAGAATTTTTCAGAATGTTTTCATAAATGATTCTGTTTAAACCAGTGTAGCCCCCAATATCCTGTTTGTCGCCTATCACACCTGCAAGGTATATGGGATAAAGTGAAACATTTTTTTCATCAATGTGAATTGAAAGAAGATAGGAAAGTGTTGCACCGCATGCATCCCTTGATCCATCCATTCCACATAAATGGGGATTTATATGGATTATATCCCCCTCCCCGACAACAGGATGGTGATCAAGAACAATCACATTTTTGTATGAGGATAGAAGATCAATCAATGATGAACCCATGTCCACAAAAAGATAGCACTGATAATTTTGATCCATCATATTTTTTATATTTTCCCTTGAAAGATCCTTCACGAAGGATATGTGGAATCTTTTTCCTTTCAACGCTCTGTAAACTATTGCGGCACTCGAAATTCCATCGGCATCGTAGTGTGCCAGTACCCTTATTTCATCGCAACCCTTTAACTTCTCTGCGGCATTCCTGAAAACTTTATCCAGACATTCTGGAATTTCTAGCATATCACTTTGATAATAGTTCAGCACTTTCAGGTGAATATTTCCAGTCTTTAGGCAGCCTTCCTATTCTTTTATAGTATCTTACAAGGCTGTTAATTTTTGATTCAACCAGCTGTAAACCCCTCTTATTTGAAAGATCCTCAGGGTGTTTTTCAAGATGCTTCGTTAAATTTACAGCTTTTTTTATCAGGGCATGAAGATCATCAGGTATTTTTGATTCAAGCCCATGTTCCCTGGCGATCTTCAGCATTTTCTTTCCCGTAACATACTTTATTTTTGGAATTCCATAAACGTCCCTGAGAATAACACCAGCATGGCTTAGGCTATATCCCTGTCTTAGCAGTTCAATAACCTTATCTTCCGCATCCTTTCCCTTAAGCTTTACCCATTCAAATTTTTCCCTGCCCGATGTTTTTGAAGTTGATTTATCCGAAACAATTTTTGGCATACTCAAACACCTTGAAGTGTTATACCTAAAAATCAGATCATATTTAAGTTTTTTTGATTAAGTTTTTTATAAAAATAAAGCGAAATGGAATGGAAAAATTTAACTATTCTCCATGAATTGATAACTCATGGACTATACACCATTCATCCTCTATTCATCCATAATAATTGTAATATTGATTTTTGTATTGTACATTTTAAACATTATGAAAAAAAGGAATGTAAGGATTGAAGAACATATAGAGGATGATGCCTATAACAGTATGGAAATGGCAAGATCCATAGCGGTTATTCTTGAAAGAAAGGGTTATTCCACCGGGGACGCGTATGAAAAAATTGAGCAGGCCGAACGGCTTTACAGGGAAGGAAAGTATGCAGAATCGATTGAAAAAAGCAGGGAGGCAAAGGAAATATTGCATAAATCAATGAATGAAAAAAGGGATGAATCAAATTACATGGAAAGAAAAAAGATAAATTTTCCTGATGAAAATTATCTTCCTGCAAAGTTTACACTTGGAAAGGTCCATGACCTCTATGAAAAATCAGGGAATGAAAGTTATAAAATAAAAGCATCCATGTTTATCAAAAGTGCGGAAATAAGTTTTAAGAATGGTGATTACAGGAACTCTTTGAAGGATTCACTGAGGGCAGAAAAGATACTGAATGGAATTGATGTAAATGTATTAAAGTGCCCCAACTGCAATGCTGATGTGCACGAAAACGATGTTTACTGTCCCAACTGCGGATTTTTGCTGAAAAATAAATGTCCGAAATGCGGTGCGGAAATTAAACAGGGAGATAAATTTTGCAGGAATTGTGGCTTTGAACTGATGGTGAAAATATGAACAGGATATATTTTTCAATGGGTATTGTTTTCCTTTTCCTCTCACTTATTTTTGTTGCTGTTGGTATATGGAAGGGTTACCTTAAATTCATATGGGCAATTGTTCCAATTGTTGTGGGAACAGGTATTTTTTCAGCAATAATTTTCATAACACTTGTTCTTGGCATGATATTTCTTTTCTTTTCATTTGGTGAAAATGAAAAGGAATCAAACTTTGAATACGGTGGTGCAATAGTTATAGGACCATTTCCAATAGTGTTTGGTTCATCAAGATGGATGATAATTGTTTCATTAATTTTACTCATAATCTTCATTTTCCTTCTCATTCTTTTCTTATGATACCATTCCTGTATACCGGTAAAACTGGCATTGAATTTAATGATAGAGCAAAATGTATATCTTTTTCAAATCCCATTCTTCTCAGCCTTTCAGCACTTTTGGATTTAATTATTTTCTCTCTCAAATTTTCAAAATCGATAAAAATACCCATTTTTCTTGCCTTTATATAGGATGCACAGAAAAAATCCTCAATGGAAAAAATATCCCTTCTGTTGGCACATACAAGATCTGCATCATTTTCAATATTATTTACTATTAAATCTGCATTCAGGAAACTGGCCATATAAACAACAGGTGATTTTATTTTTTTTAGAACCCTTGTACCGTTTGTTGAAACAAAAATAACATTTTTTCCATTTAAATCAGCATTCATCAATTCATCCGGGGAATTATTGTAATGGAAGCCATCTATTTTTATACCATCCCTTTCACCAATCAATATGTAATCCCTTTTTTTTGAATAAATCTTCCATGCCTCATTCTCATTTTTTGCTGGAATTATTTCATTAACACCTTTGTAAAACATTACAACAATACTTGTTGTTGCCCTGAAAACATCAATCAAAACAGCCTCCTTTGATACAATTGATTCGGCCCTGAAACCATCTATTATTCTCATATTACCTCCACATCAATTTCATTCCCGTTCCTGTCATAACATTTGAAGTTTTCAGGTTTAAAGGGATAACCAACTATAATGTGAATTTTACCTGTTTTTGAGAATAGATCAAGATCCTCGGGGCTCGGATAAAGTATGCCTGAGGGGTGGGAATGAACTGTTCCAACAATTGAAAAATCTATAGGTTTCATGTAAAGCTGATAGACAGCGCTTCTTTTTCCTGATATTGTACCGGGTAACATCAGTATTTCGTATATTATGTCACCCTCGGCCCTTAAAAATGCAGCAAATTCATTTGGATAGGTATCTTTTGCACTTTCCATAATCATCCTTAAAAGTTCACCCTTAATTTTCATATGAGCTTCTCCCTCAATTTTTCATAGAAATTAAGATTGAACCTGATGAATGTTGCCTGGTGTTCACTTTCTGATAGTTTTATCACATCCTTCTGGGTTATTTTTTTATTAATCTGTCCATCAAGAACAAGAACACTGGATCTTTTCGGATCAAGCAAATGTATTTCAAGGTTTGAAGAGCTAGGTATAACATGTGATCTTATTCCAAGTTTAAAGGGTGCAATGTATGTAATAACGAATGCATCAATCCTTGGATCAACTATCGGTCCTCCTGTACTTAGAGCATAGGATGTTGATCCTGTTGAGGTTGCGACAATAAGGCCATCCGCTCTAAGATCCTCCAGCAGTTGGTTGTCAATATAAATTGCATAGGTTCTAAGTTTTGCAATTTCAGATGTGTGTATAACAACTTCGTTTGTACAATCAGGTAATCTTTTATCGTTTAGAATAACCTTTAATTTTTTCCTTTTATCAAGGTAATAGTTGCCTGAAATAAGCCTATCAAGGGATGATTCAAGATCAACGGGCACGATCTCCGTAAGAAAACCAAGTTTTCCAAGGTTTATTGGAAATATTGGTTTATCTGTGTTCTGCAATGTTCTAAGTACTGTTCCATCACCGCCCACTGTAATAACAATATCCACATCCATGTTTTTTAAATCAACACCATCCATTCCCATTTTCTTTGCGGTTGATTTTTCAAGAATAACATCATGATCCTTTGAGAGATAATCATGAACAAACTTAACGACCTTAAGGGATCTTTTCACATCGGGATTACCAACAAGACCGAATTTCATCCTTCACACCCCATAGGGATTTTTTTCTCTATTAGCTATGGCAATAACATTTTTTCTTTCAAGAAGATTCAGGTCCATGTTTAAAGGTTCCATTGTATCAGCATCAAAGACCTCACCTCCAGCCTCCCTTACAATGAATGAGCTTGCTGCAATGTCTATGATCCTCAAAACACCCTTCTTTGAATAATCGTAAACAAAAACATCCGCAACACCCTCGGCAACAAGGAGCATTTCAAGGGATGCACACCCCATGGACCTTACCCTTCTTGAATTTTTTATTAGATCGAATACCCTTTCATTAACATTTTTTCCTAAACTTATCACAGAAAGTTTTTCACCATCACCCTTTTTTGTATTTATCCTTCTGTTTTCAAAATATGCGCCTTTACCCTTTTCCGCCCAGTATGATTTTCCAGAAACAAGGTTCATTACAAGTGCATATTTTGTTGAAAACATGTCCCTTTCCATTACAGCCATCGAAATGGAATAGAAGGGTATGTTTCTTTCAGCATTAAATGAACCATCAAGCGGATCAAGAACAAGAGTAAGTGTTTTATTTCTCTCCCAGTAACCGTACTCTTCACTCAAAACATTGAATGGAAGATCCTTTTCCTTAACGATCCTGAAAACTTCATTTTCAGCGACAAGGTCTATGTTTGATGTAGGTGTACCATCTGCACCTATTTTTATTACCTTACCGGCCTCATCAAATTTTTTTTCAAGGTAATCATCAACCTTTTCCTTCACGGATTTTCCAATTTCCATCAGCTCATTGATCATTATGCTTGTTATGAAGTATCCATATAAAAATTTTCACGAATATTTTATTATCAAACTTCTTATAATGTCAGCAACATCATCGCACATATCAGTTATTTTTTCACAGCTCTCATATATTTCCTTGAACTTTATGAGTTCACTTGTATCATTCTTTCTAACAATTTCCCTTAAAACGTTATCAACTATATCATCCGCATAGTTCTCAAGTTTGTGAATATCATCGCATTTTTCAAGTATATCACCGTATTCACCGAGCCTTATTGCAAGAATTTCATTTAAGGCATCATAGAGCTGGCTCACTGCCTTCAGGTTTATTTCAGAAAGGGCAACAAGCTCCGATGTACTTTCATTTATTCCATATATGATTATTTTTTTGCTCGCCGATTCTATCGCATCAATTATGTTATCAAGACCCTTTATTATGGAAACAAGATCAAGGGTATCAATTGGTGATGGAAACTTTCTGTTCAATTTGGAAAAAATATCTGAAACTATTTTGTCGTTAAGGTGTTCCAGCTCCTTTATAAATTTCTGTTTTTCCTCCCTTTTATCAAAATCCATTACCATTTCATAGAATGCTGTTGCGGCAGTTTTGACGTTTGTACCCAGTTGCTTTATGTAGTTTGAAAATTCCCTGAATACCGTTGATGCCTCTTCAAGCGATAATGCTTTTGTTTCCTCACCAAGTAAAATTGTCACAATAAGACCCGCAAAGGCTGCAATGGAAACAAAGAATAGTGTTACACTTAAACCAAAAAGAGACTGTAGTAAAGGTAATAAAAATACGCCTGTTATTGCACCGAGCCTGCTTATTGCGGCTGAAGATCCCTGTGCGGTTGCCCTGAGCCTTGTTGGGAAAAGTTCTGTTGCGATAACCCAAGTTGTTGTATTCGGTCCAGAATTTTCACTCAGCTGGAATATTGCGAAAAGAATGATAAGGATCAATGGTTCAACAGGATTTATAAGACCAAGGATCAAAAGTGAAAGTCCCATTCCCAGAAATCCTGCTATCTGCAACTTCACCCTTCCAACCTTGTCTATGAGGAGAATTGCAATAATAAAACCTATAACACCGAAAAGATCAAGTATTGCTGTACCAAAAATTGCATCAATATCCGTTTTAAAGCCCATGGCCATGAGTATGGTTGGCTGAAAAATGCCTATACCATAAACAGCAATATCCATGAAAAACCATGGTATCCAGGCAAAAAGCGTTCTCCTGATGTAAATAGGGCTCAGCAAATCCTTAATCCTCGTTTTCTCTCTTTTTACCTCCAATATTTTACTCTCATCCACATTTGCGTTTAGCGATTTAAGAACATTTACGGCCTCCTTAACCTTACCCTGTGAAATAAGCCATCTGGGCGATTCGGGCATCCTTGTTCTAAGCAGAATTACAACAACCGCCGGAATAACACCCGATAAAAGCATGTATCTCCAGGAATCCGGGCCTAACTGGGCGAGAATATAACCAACAAATGCTGCTGTTAAAGCTCCTATACCCCAGAATGTGAATGTTGAGGAAATGAATTTACCCCTTTTACTTGCCGGTGCAAATTCTGATATGTACGTTGAACTTATTGGATAGTCCGCACCTATTCCTATACCAAGCAAAAACCTGAATAGTATCAGTTCCCATATGTTCTGTGATAAGGCGGAAATTCCTGCAAAGACAACAAAAAATATCAGATCAATAACATACATGGTTTTCCTGCCCATTCTGTCCGTGTAATGCCCAAGTGTGAGCGCTCCAACAAACATTCCCATCAAAGCTGAGGAAGCAACAAGGCCAAGTGCTATTGATTGTTCGAATGGTGGAAGTGTGTATATCCATAAGGGCTTAACAAACAATAAAACAACACTGATTATGAAAAGATCATAACCATCAAGAAAAACACCTGCGGCTGAAAGTAAAAGCATTTTATAATGAAATTTTGAAACATCCATTTTATCAATGGCTGATTCAATGGATTCTACCATGTTTATTGGAAATGAAAACATTAGTTAAAAACATTTTGAAATTTTTTGAGAAAGCGATACATTTTAATATTCAATGTAATTTCTAATTCCTATGGATCAACCAGTTAAACCATTACAGATACTTCAGAATTCCCTGAACAAAAATGTTCTCGTTTGCGTTAAGGGGAATAAGGAATATAGAGGCATTCTTACAGGTTATGATCAGCATATGAATCTTGTTTTGAAAAATGCAGAGGAATTTTCAGATAATCAATCAAGGGGAACATATCCGGTTGTTGTTGTTAGAGGAGATAATGTAATTTACATTTCTCCATCATAAGAGGTGTTTTAAATGGGATCTGGTACACCGGCAATGGGTAAGAAAAATAAAAATAAAACGCACATTGTTTGCAGGAGATGCGGTCATAGAACCTATAATGTCAAGGAGAAGAGGTGTTCGCACTGTGGTTTCCCGGCACCCAGGCTACGTCACTATTCCTGGGCGAAAAAGAAATGAGCATTGTGGTGTTGTGGGATTCAAGGTAAAGGGAAACTCAGCACCCTACATTTATTACTCATTGAGAGCCCTTCAGCACAGGGGACAGGAATCTGCTGGAATTGCCGCATACGATGGTAAAATAATAAATATAAGGGGAATGGGTCTTGTTCATGAGGTTTTTAACGTTGATTATTTGAAAAAGCTGTCCGCAAAGGTAGGTATAGGCCACGTAAGATATTCAACGGCAGGTGCATCAACAATAAACAATGCTCAGCCAATACTTATTCACACAATTGTTGGTGATATTGCAATAGCACATAATGGTGAAATAGCAAATGCACAGGAATTGAAGAATAATCTTGCCCTGCAGGGTATATCCTTCACAACAGATTCCGATACCGAGGTATTTCTTAATTTAATAGCATACAACATAAGCAGATCCGGTGATATAATTGAGGGTATAAAGAAATCCATGCAGGTGGCAAAGGGATCCTATTCCATTGTTCTCCTCATTAACGATAGACTTTTTGCCATCAGGGATCCGCTTGCCATCAGGCCCCTTGTGTTGGGAAGGGTTGATGATGGATATGGTGTTGCATCGGAATCGGTTGCCTTTGATACTGTTGGTGGTGAGATAATAAGGGATGTGAGACCAGGTGAAATTGTTGAAATAACGGAAAATGGATTGAGGGAACACTATGTTATGAATGCTGAGGAACATACGGCACACTGTATGTTTGAGTATGTTTATTTTGCAAGGGCCGATAGTATAATAGATGGTAAAAACGTTTATGATGTTAGAATAAAACTTGGCAGGATACTTGCAAGGGAAAGTCCGGCCGATGCTGACATTGTTGTACCTGTCCCTGATTCGGGAAGGACACATGCCTTCGGTTATTCGCTTGAATCCGGTATACCTTTCGTTGAAGGCTTGATGAAAAACAGGTATGTTGACAGAACATTTATCATTCCTGATCAGAGCGGAAGGATCGAGGAAATAAAATTAAAGCTTAACCCTGTGAAGGATGTTGTCAAAGGTAAAAGGGTTGTTCTTGTTGATGATAGCATAGTGAGAGGAAACACAATGAAAAAGATTGTAAGACTTTTAAAATCTGCTGGAGCGAAGGAGGTTCATGTAAGGATAGGATCACCACCAATTGTGGCACCATGCTACCTCGGTATTGATATGAAAACAAGGAAGGAATTTATTGCAACAGGAAAAAGTGTTGAAGAAATCAGAAATATTATCGGGGCGGATTCACTCGCATACCTTAGCCTTGATGGTCTTGTTGAGGCAATAGGTTTCCCTAAAGAGGACATATGCCTTGCATGTTTAACAGGTATTTATCCCGTGGAAATACCCGGTGAACTTTTCATAAAGCAGAAAAAGATAGATCAGTTCTGATCATTGTTCCCAAATTTATCAATTCTTGCAGCAATTGCGATTCTGTTTGCAAGTTTTCTAGCCATTTTTCCACGTTCCCTGCTTCCATGAACAAGCGGATGTTTGAATATAATTCCGTGCTTTGGCCCGGGTGTTTTCTTTTTCCTTGAAATGTACATGGCCCTTCCAGCTCCGAGTACCTGTATCCTGCTTCCCGGGAACGATGAAAGGTTATCAATGCCATTGGCAAGATAGATTAACTGTGCACCAAGCAATGGCCCGGCAACCTTTGTAAGGTTGGGTGCATTCTTTTCCATAACATTTTCAATATAAGTTTCAGTTCTCTTTTTCAATTCAGATAAATTTTTCAAAATTTCAATAGATCTTTTCATGATTTCAAAGTTTCCATAATCCATTGACATGATCTTTTTAATGAACTGATCCTCATCCATTTCATATTTTAAAAAGGGATCAACAAGATCAAATAGATCCATTATATGCTGCTTTAATTCATTCTCAATCTTTTCAATAGCACTGTAGAACTTTACACTTTCCATAACGTAAAGATCCCAGGACTTTTTCTCATCAACCATTTTTTTACCAAAAAGGATAAGTGCATCATGTAAGATTTCATTAACATTATCACCTGAAAATTCAATTTCAGGGCCGAATTTTTCCAAAAAATCACCGAGGAAAGAAAAATCCCTTTTTGTTAATTTTAAATATAATTCAGAAAGTTTGCCCGGGTCATCCGGAAAATGGAAAATTTCACTTTTTCCATCCTTTGAACCCTCTGCCCTGTTCCAGTAAATTTTTATCATAGTTCAACAAATGTATTTTTTATATTTATTTTTTCCACCATGCTGGGTATTTTTCTCTCTCAATGAAAACATGCTCCATTTTTGCGAATGGATCTTTATCAGATTTTTTCTCCATGATTTTTGCAACACCAACAAAAACGTTACTTTCCGAATAGACTGAAGCGTATTTATTCTTCTCAATCTTTCCATCAATTTTTTCAATACCAGCGGAATAAATAGGTGCACCATGTGCAAGTGCGCCCAGACTTGTATCCTTTACTATAATTTTTGGAAGGAATGAAACAAGATCCTCACCTTTCCTTAAAATCTTTCTGAGGTAGGATTCATCCCCTTCTTTGTAGAATTCATATGCATCCTTGAGTTCCTGTAACGTGTGTGATGAATCCTCATGCAAATGCCCAGTCCTTATCCTCCTAAGCTCAAGAAGGTTTCCACCCGTACCTATTGCATCACCAAGGTCAACGCAGAGCGTTCTTATATACGTACCGGATTCTGTTGAAACCCTGAAAAGAACATTCCTTTCCTCAATTTCAATAATCTCAAGGGAATAAATTTTCCTTATCCTTGTTTTTCTTGAAACCGCAGCCCTCACCGGAACGGTCTGGTAAATTTCACCAACAAATTCCTTAAAAACATTCCTTATCCTTTTTTCATCCGCCTTGCCATGAAGATAAAGCAAAGCAACATATTCTTTATCAAGAAGGTGTAAAAGATTCACTATCTTTGTTGCCCTGTTGAGGGCAACCGGCAGAACACCCGAAACATTTGGATCCAAAGTTCCAGCATGCCCTGCTTTTTTAACATTGAGTATTTCCTTTACCCAGGATGAAACCTGATGGCTTGTTGGACCCTCTGGTTTATCAATAACGACAAAACCGAAATCAAGAAGATCCTCTATTTTTTCCATTCCTTCACCCTTTCAATTATGTACATTGCTATTTCCTCAGGTTTTTTATCCTCCGTGTTTATAACAAGATCGTATATTGAAAGATCTCTGAAATCTATGTTATAATATTTTTTATATCTTAAAATTTCACTCTCCTCCCTCATTCTCAGCATATCCATGATTATATTTTCCCTTTTACCAATCCTTTCCAGTCTTGTATTCTCATCCGCATTTAAAAATACCTTGAATGCTTTTATATCATTTAGATATGCAAGCCATCCCGCTAATCTGGAATCAACAACAACGTTATCCCTTGTTTTCAATATTTCAAGGAGGAGTGAATCAAGTTTTTTATCAAACTCAGGATCCTTTTCAGCGTATTTGCTGAATTCTTCAAGGCTCATGTTATTTTCCTTTGCCATTTTTCTGAATATATCACCACCGGATACAAGATCGTAGTTTAATTTTTTACATAGAATTTTTGAAACGGTTGTTTTTCCTGATCCCGGAGGGCCGCTTACAGTTATAATCATACTTTTTCAAGCCTTTTCCTGAATTCATAAAGTCTGAAGATATAGGAAATAAAATATCCAAGTGAGTATGTTAAAAATGAATAAAGAATTATCCAGTATGGGAACATGGAAAATCCACCGGTTATATCAACATTTGATGCCCAGGGAAGGTTGAAATATTTAACGCTTGCCTTAAGGAGAAAATCGTAAAGCCATGTCCAAATTGCAATGATGAATATGAATGTAATCATCATGGGCTTCATCTGATCCCCTGATACCTTCATCTGATCCTGCATTACCTTGGCCTGAATTTTTCTGTACTTTTCAATCTTTCCCATGTCCCTCTGTCTGTAAGCTTCCCTGATTTTCTGTGAAAGGTATTTTGTTTTTTCCTGTATCCTCGCCATCTGGAACCAGTCCATGAAATAGTGCCTTGTATATGTATTCACAATTGTTAATAAAATTCCTGTTGTAAGAATTGTTAATATGGGATATTCTCCGTTGAAACCAAAGATTGGATCGAAAATATAACCTATACCTATGGCAAGAGCATTCCTCAAATCTGGAAAGAGAATAATTGTCATGGAAACTATTATGAAAACGAAATACAAACTTGTCATTCCCATGGGATTTTTCTGTTCAGTCATACTTTATCATGCTCACAAGATCATTTACTGCCTTATCAACTTTTCCCTCTTCATTTTTAATTATAACAACGGTTGCCCCAGAAAGAACAGAACAGGATGCTGCAAATGATCTGTTGATTTCCTGTTGAATTCTTATGCTCTCCTGGCTTTCATTGTCCCTTGCCCTTGTTGTATCCCTGCTCCTTCTTGAGTAAATGTCTTCAGGGTTTGCCTCAATTAAAACAAGCATTGATGGTTTTATTTCCCTAAGAACCCATTCTGGAAGACCTGGTAAATAGCCTGATGGTGTTTTAATGCTCATATGTGTATCAATTATAACATCATCCATTTTTCCAATCTCTTCCCCTGCCCTTCTCTGTATTTCTCTCTGTTTTTCTGCTGGAAGTT
This sequence comes from Thermoplasmatota archaeon, assembly GCA_031961585.1. Taxonomy (GTDB): domain Archaea; phylum Thermoplasmatota; class Thermoplasmata; order Thermoplasmatales; family ARK-15; genus JAVRLH01. The sequence continues at coordinate 13,366 of JAVRLJ010000003.1, forward strand.
TTCTTATCTCATCCCTGTTTTTCACACCCATGCCTTTTGCAATTTCCAACATTACATCTCCATAGTTCACTATTTTCATGCCCGTTGTTCTTGAAACACCATCCATGATTGTTGATTTACCAACACCTGGAACACCTGTAACAACTATCCTCATAAATCATCCCTCGAAGAACTGTCTTATTACAGGATGCATTTCCATAAGCTGTTCCCTTCCCATTGCTTCATAGAACTGTATCAGTATACCTACTGTAAGCAAAACACCCGTGCCTGTTGTATTGCCAACAGTTCCAATCAGACCGGCGAATGCGGCAAGTGCACCAACGGCAGCACCGCTGAATATTGTTATTGGTGGTATGTATTTGTTAAGAACACTCTCAATTACCTTGGGTTCCCTCCTGAAACCAGGTATCTGCATGCCGCTGCTTATGATCTGCTTTGCAACAGCCTGCGCGTTCATATTTGTTGTATCTATCCAGAACTTCGCAAACAGAATGCTCATTCCTATCATGAAGAACGTGTATACAAGCACATGTATTGTGTTCTGAAAGACAGTATGACCTAACAGAGCAGCACCGTATATGGATGGTTCCATGATTGGCAAGAGCCATTCACCCAGACCGTTTATGTTGTTAAGATAGAATGCAAGACCCCCTATGGGTGTTGTCTGCTGTATTCCATACATCTGCGCCTGCTGTGGTGTGGGATAAACACCGAGCCATGGATTATGGCCGAGAATTGGAATCTTCGAAAGCGCCGGGTTTGTCCAGAAAATCAATGTCCACATTGTAACATTGGCGAGAAGTGCTGAGGTCAAAATAACAGGTATGTTTGATGCATAAAGAAGCTTTATTGGATACCTTCCTCTTGCACCCCTTACCCTTTCATGAGCTAAAGGTAATTCAATCTTGGTGCTTTCAGTCCAGGCAACCAGGAAGAATATTATTGTTGTTCCAATAAGTGCTATTATTGCATTTGGCTGACCGAAAATGAGTGTTTCAATCCTTCCATTGTAAAGATCGCTTGCGGAGAACTGTGAAAGCAAATATACGGTCTTTGGAATAACACCGCTTGGGGGATTCATTACTGAAAGTGGCTGTCCTGGATGGGGGGGGATCCAGTTTATTGTTCCCGTTATTAAGGCCTGGGAAACACCTGCAGCTATGAAGAGAGAGATACCTGATCCTATACCCCATTTACTCACGAGTTCATCCATAAGAAACACAACATATGAACCGAAGAAAAGCTGTAAAACAATGAATGTCTGTGCAAGAAACATACCATGGTTTGGCCAGATTCCATTCAGCATGGAAACAAATGAATTATCAGGTGTTAGATATCCAAAAACCTGAGGTATTGCTTCAACAAAAATCATGATTATAACGAGAAGCTTCTGCACGCCCTGGTACATGGCCCTGTCCTCTTCATCATTAAGATCAAAGTTTATCAATTTAGCACCAACAAAAAGCTGCATTATTATGCTTGCCGTAACTATCGGTCCAATACCAAGGTGCATGAGTGTTCCGGATGCACCCGCCATTATTGCCCTGAAGGATGAAAATACATCAAGCATTGTGCTTGTGTTTAGGCCGTAAATGTATATGTTTGTCATTATGAAGTATACAATCAGTACAAGACCTGTCCATAACAGCTTCTCCCTGAACCTCACATGCCTCTGTGGCTTCTTTATTATGGGCAATTTTTCCACAAGAGGCTTTAAACCATAAAGTTTGCTTTTTTTCTCGCCCTTGTATGATACTATAAGATAGGTAAGATAATATAAAGGACCAGCAAGTAATGTAAATATTAAAGGATCAACCCAGTCCTTTTCCATGTAAGAAAAAAATGATCCGAAATCAAGGATCTTTCCTGTAAGGTAATCAATATAAAAATAAAGAGTAAGGATAAAAATTAAGAGTATTACAATGCCCACTGCCCTGTTTCTCGGTATTTTTTCCGATTCAGGCATTGAGTTCTACCCCACCACCTTTCTCTTCCAGTTTTCTCCTTGCGATCTTGCTTGCCTTCATCACCCTGACTTTCATTTTTTCGTCCACATCTCCAGTACCAAGTAATTTTGTATACCCTGCGGAGGAAAGATCAACGTTCCATACACCATTTTCAAACTTTGCAAAACCAAGATCAGCGAATAATTGCAACCTTTCCTGAACATCCCTGAGATTTATTGTTATATCCTCCCTGGAAGGATGATGGCTCGTGAAACCATGCCTTCCCCAGTGATCCCTGAAGTATTTGTTTAGCCATATCCATTTGTGTTTGCCAAGACCGGCCAGACCCTTTCCTCCTTTAAGGCCATGGCCCCTTCTACCCTTCATACCATGGCCATGCCTTCTGTATCCTCTAAATTTTCTTCCTCTGCTGTATGACATTTTAAATCACCATCATTCTTCTTATCAGATCATTTATTTCCTTTCCCCTGTACCCAAGATCACCCATTTCCTTCACCGATCTCTTTGTGTTTCTGTATCCTCCCCTTGGGGGGTTGAGTCTGAACACGGGCTTTATGTTTGGCAGATCATTGTAATTTATCTTTTTCTCCATTATTGCGTTAACAAGATCCTCAACACTTTTGAAGTTTATTGATTCAAGGTAAGACTGATCTATTGGCCTGTCACCCATAAGCCTTCCCCTTTTAACTATAAGTTCCTCAAGTGTTTTTTTATCAATATCCCCCCATGTTATGTAGTCCTTTGCCTTCTCAAGCATACCCATGATTGATGGTGTATTTGGAAGTATAACAAGATGGTTGACCCTTGTTAACCTTAAGTATTTTAAAGTCTTTTCAACATCACTTCTTACACCGGCCCTACCTCTTATCCTGATCGCCGCCAACATTGAATCCACCTCCTTTGTAAATTGCAAGGTTAACTGTTATCTTTTCATTCAATTTCATAACGGCTGTCTGTTTCAATGCGTTGAATGTTGCAATTGCATAGTTAACAGTTGTTTTTGTATGCCCTGATGTGAAACCCCATGCATCCTGTATCCCCGCCAATCTTAGAACATCCTTTGCCACATCTCCAACAGCAAGACCAACACCGCGTGGTGCGGGCTTTAAAACAACTCTAACGGATCCTGATGAACCCTCCACCTTGAATGGAAGTGAATGCGGTCTGTTGCATCCGCATTCCCAGGATCCGCATCCTCTTTTTATCTCAATTATGTTTAACTTTGCGTTATCAACTGCCTTCTTTATTACAGGCCCCACTTCTTTTCCCTTTGCCCTTCCAATTCCGACAAAACCATCCCTGTTACCAACAACAACAGTAACGGAGAACTTTGTTCTTCTTCCTGAATCGGTCATTCTCTGAACCATCTTTATATCCACAACCTTTTCCTCCAGGTCTGGTAAAAGCATGTTCACTATTTCAGGCTCCTTCAAGGGTAACCTTGTTCTTAATGCTTCTGACATGGATGTTATCTTACCTTCTGCAACAAGCTTTCCAAGTTTTGTCTTTGGATACCATGTTTCTTCAGCCATCAGACCACCATCCTTGATTTAATTTCATCAATTTTATTCTTAATTTCATGGTTCAAATGCTCACCATTAATTCTTTCCTGTGATGGTAGAATATCCTCGTCATGAGGTATATCAATACCTGCATCAATCATACCCTTCAGGGCTGCAAACACCCTTCCTCCCTTTGTTGGCGTGTACCTACCAATATCCAGGACAGCGTTTTCAATGTTCTCCTTCTTTGCCCTCAATCCTGCAAGGTATCCTGTAAGGTAAGCAGCGGGGACAGACTTGGTTGAAAAGTTCCAGCCAAGTTTTACAAGTTCCTTTGAGTTTGCCGATGCAACGATCCTGTCGCCTGAAGGATCGTAAAGTGCAAACTGAACAATTGTATTCCTTAATGTTTTTCTTACAACCGCCCTTGGAAGTTTTGATTTCAAAAGTTTAAGCCTTTTCCTGTAATCTGTTTTATTTTCTCTTCTCCTTCTGAATTTAACCTTATATGTTGGCCCACCGCTCATTTTGCCTCACTCCCTTTAAGATGGAGCAACAGGTGTGCCCTGCTCTTGAACATACCTGCCTTTGCATACAGGTAATATTTCCTGTATGTTTTTCTGTCAATTTTTCCCTCATTTTTCAGTTTTCTCAGCTCATCCCTCAATGCCCTTATTGTTTTTATCCATCTTTCCTTTCTTGAAAGCCTTGCATATTTTGTACCCTTCCTTGAACCCGGTCCGTTTCTAAGACCCTTCCTGAGCTGTGCCTGCCTCTTTCTTATCCTTCCCCTTGAATTACCCTTTTTTGGCAATTTCTTTATCAAACCTCTTTTTATGAGCATTCTAACATCGGCCCTTGTTATTGCCTCCTCCACCTCTGAAAGTGCTTTAGGATCAATGTATACCCTTGAAATACCGCACTTTAATATATCGGCGGCAAGTCTTTTTTGAAAGGTAAGATCCATTTCACCTCACCACCTTTGGGTTCAATATTTTGAATCCAAGTTCCACTGCCCTTTCCTCTATGATCTCCCTTTTTCTCATGCCAACGGATGCACCTATCCTTATTGCATCCGTGGATGGGTCAAGCTTTTCAAGTTCCTTTTCGTTATGAACAAGAACATCCCTGTAACCTGAAGGATGAAGATACCTTACTGCCCTAGGGCCCCTAAAACCGGAATCAACAACAGGCGGCCTGTATTTTCTGTGTTCCCTTAACTTTGAATGCTTTCCCTTGGGCTTTCTCCAGGCATCACCAAGCTTTTTGTACCTGAACCATTCCTGTCTTCTGAAAAGGGGCCTTCTTCTGGCCATTTCAAGCTTGAGCATGAGCAATCTTTTTAGATTTTTATCCATCTTTCTCATCATTCATCACCCTTACTAACAATGTAAATTCCATCCTGAAATACCCTGGGATCATAATCCTTAATCCTTGTTGCCCTTTCAATGTTTGCGGCAGTCTGACCAACATCCTCAATGTTAATTCCTGTAACTGTAACAGTATCACCCTTTACCTCCACCTTAACATCTCCCTTTATGTATGTTTTTCTGGGTGATTTTTCACCCATGAAGTTTTCAATAATAACCTCATTTCCCTTAACGCTCACCTTCATGGGAAAGTGTGCGTAAACAATTTTAAGTTTATATGTGAATCCCTGGGTTACACCCCTTATCATATTTTTAACATGAGCCTGCCAGGTTCCGGCAAGTGCGACATCCTTTCTCTTTGGTAAATCGCACTTTATTGTTATTGTTTTATTTTCAATTTCAATTTTAACCCTGTCATCAATGAATTCCCTTGTCAGTTTACCCTTCGGTCCCTTAACCTCAAGTATTCCATTTTCGTATTTCACCTGAACATTTTCAGGGACGTTAACTTTCAAATTTATTATTTCACTTACTGGCATATTTCTGCACCTTCAATAAACAAATGCTATAAGTTTACCTCCAATACCGTTCTTCTTTGCCTCGGCGTGGGTCATTAAACCCCTGTTGGTTGATATGATTAGTATGCCGAAGTCCTGTGCCGGAAGATACCTTGCCTCATATTTCTCAATATCTTCCCTTTTAACTGAGAACCTTGGCTTTATTGCACCGCAGCTGTTTATGGATGGCTGTAGCCTAACCCTAAATATTCCACCCCTTCCGTTGTCAATGAACTCAAATTCCTTGACGTAGTTGTAATCCTGCATGATCTTCAGAACCCTGCCTATGAGCTTTGATGCAGGCTTTATTTCAACATCCATCTTTCCTATGTTCACAGAATTTTTTATTTTGCTCAATGCATCACTTAATGGATCGTTCTGCAATTGTGATCACCTCACGAATATTTTTTAAATCCAAGTTCCTCAGCAACTTCTCTAAAGCATTGCCTGCAAAGGTGCAACCCATATCTTCTAACTATTCCTCTTTTCCTTCCGCACCTATCGCAACCCTGTACCCTTCCATACTTCTTTTTTGGTCTTAACTTTGGCTGTGCCATATTTATTTCACCCCAACAATTTCAATATTGAACTTTTTCTTCATAAATTCCATTGCCTCCTCCCTTGTTACCCTGTGCCTTTTTGGTATCTGCCTTGTGTTAATCTTTCTATACTTTACCCTGTACCCACCTCTTCTCTTGAATGTAACGCTAATATCCATACCGAATATACCGATCTCAGGGTCATACTTTACACCCTGGAAGCTTGTGTAATCCTTTATACCGAAACTCAATGATCCAGTTTCATCGAATGAGTATTCAGGAAGTTTGTAATTTTTTACCCACAATGCCCTGTTAAGGAAATCCTCGGCATCCTTTTTTCTTAATGTAACCTTCGTACCTATTGGCTGCCTTTTTCTAATGTTGAAATCCCTTATTGTCTGTTTTGCCTTTGTTTCAACTGGCTTTTTTCCGGTGAGTATTTCAATTACCCTTTCTGCTTTTTTAAGCTTCTCTCCGCCTTCACCAACACCGATGTTGATTACAATCTTCTCCACCAAAACTTCCCTCATGAGATTATCACTGTTCATTAAGGTTCACCTCCGGAATCTGTATAAGGGGTTTTGATGATCCAACAACAAACGTGTTGTATTTTGTCGTTTCAAAACCTTCCTTGAACTTAACCATGTTCGGCGTTATGGCATTCACAACCTTGTAATCCTCAATTTTTGCAATCCTTCCAACATTCTTTCCACCAATTATGTATGCATAGTATCCTTCTGAAAATGGAAGATGTTCAAGTATCTGGCCCGTTTTAAGATCTATTTTCAGAACATCACCTGTATTGTATTTTTTCTCATCAACAATTATGTTTCTCCCATCATGAAGTGAAATCTGGAATTTTCCACCCTTAACCGTCCCTATGTTCTCTATCCTTGAAAGTTTCCATGTTGCATCATTTTCACTTATTTCCACAAGCCTGAGCTTACCCTTTGTATCAAAGAGAACCCTGAAATGTTTGTTTATTGATGGTATTGATACAACATCCATTATTCCAACAGGATACTTATGATCAGTTATTACCTTACCATCCACAAGTACTGCTCTTGATGCAACTATCCTCTTTGCCTCCCTTCCTGTTCCCGCCAGATTCAGATAATCCCTTAGAATTGTTGCGAGAGCAATGCTTCTATCTTTACCATGCGGACCGCTCCTTGGTTTGAAAGTGAATTTGCTTTCCTTTCTGGGTACCTGTACAGCCCTACTGAGGTTTAATCTCTTGAGGTGTTTGCTCAACGTTCTCACCTTCCTCTATAACTTTATTCTTTAATTTTGCAATGTTCTTCAACCTTTCATACCTTATTTTATCTGAAAGGTCAAGCTTTGTTATAATAACATTTGATGCGTGGATCCATCTCGGCACCTGTTTCCTATCAGCCTTGCTTATCAGAACACCCTCAACACTTATTGCCATTTTTTTAAGATCCACGCCCGATACCTTTCCTTCTGTTCCTTTCCATAGACCCCTTACTATCTTGACCGTATCACCCTTTCTGACAGGTAATGATCTTATACCATACTTTCCAATAAGTTCATCACTCAAATGTGATGATACCATTTTCCTTCTTTTATGTTCAGGAGCGTTGTATATTTCCTTTCTTACCTTTCTTGGTTTAACCATCAATACCACCTTAAACTATCTGGGATGCTATTGCAGCTATCCTGGGCCATCTTTCCGCAGCTTCCCTTGCAACCGGCCCTTTTATTTCCGTTCCCTTTGTTTCCCCTGTCTCCGTTACAATCACAGCGGCATTATCCTCAAACCTTACCATTGTTCCATCGGGTCTTCTGAAAGGTCTTCTCTGCCTTATGATCACCGCCCTCATTACCTTTTTCCTTGTTTCTGGTGTTCCCTTTTTAACGCTAACAACAACCATGTCACCAACACCTGCTGCAGGCTGTCTTTTCTTTGTACTATGGTATGCTATAACCGTGATTATTTCCACAACCTTTGCACCTGTGTTATCGGCACAATCTATTTCAGCACCGGTTGGAAGACCTCTTGTCTGCCTGCCTGCAAGACCCTTCATTTCTTTTCACCTCCAAGGTTTTCAATTGCAACAAATGAAACTGTTTTTGAAAGTGGTCTGCATTCCATAAACCTTATTCTGTCACCTTCCTTTATCTCAAGACAATCCGGCGCATGAACATGATACTTGCTCATCCTTTTCTCATACCTTTCATACTTTTTGTTGTAATGTAAATAATCCCTTCTAACAACAACAGTTCTCTGCATTTTTGCACTTACAACCACACCTTCAAGAATCTGCCCTCTTACCTTTAAATCTCCATGGAACGGGCAGTTTTTATCGTTGCATTCCTTTTGGGGAGGTTTTACCTCAATACCAATGTTTTTCACAATCATCACCTTCTTGAAATTCTATCTATTGGTCTGAATTTGATGGTTTTACCATCAATTACCCTGTTATTGATGTATATTTTAACAATATCCTTGGGTATTTTCTTTACACCATCTGATGTTTTTACCATAAGCATGTTTTTACTCTCAAGTATAACTTTTCCTGATAAATTTTTCATGTTTGGATTCTTTGATTCAATTATTTTTATTTCCTTTCCCATCAAATTTATCCAGGTCATACCCTTACCCCCTTTTCCCTTAGGACAGTCTTTATTCTCGCAATCTGTCTCCTCAATGATTTAATTTTACCTGGATTATGAGGTGCACCTCCAAGTGAGGATGATCCCCTTTCAATCAGAAGTTCGTTCTGCATATCCTTCAGTTTTTTTATTATATCCTCATTGCTCATTTCCCTGATCTGCTTCGCCTTTATCTCCTTCATTCTTTATCTCCTCCTTTTTCTCAACTATCGATATTTCATCAGGTAATTTTGCATCCGGGGGTAATATTTTCACAGTTACACCTATTATACCAGGTTTTGTTTTGGCAACAGCAAAACCAACCCTTACAAGTTCTTTTGGCTTTCCAGAATACTTTATTTTTCCTTCAGTAATCTTTTCCCTTCTTGCCCTGTCACCGCTAACCTTCCCGCTTATTATTACCTGTGCTCCCTTTGCACCTGCATCCATTATTCTTCTCAGGGTTGAATGTGCCGCCCTTCTGTAATGCCATCCTGCCTCAAGGGCCATGGCAAGTTTTTTCGCCATGATCTGTGCGTTCAAACTTGGATTTGGATCATCCCTCACCTCGATCTGAGGATTCTCAAGCCCGAACTTTGTTACCATTGTATCTGTTAGATCCTTAATCTTTGTTCCCTTCTTACCGATTATCAAACCCGGCTTTTCAACCTGCAGAACAATCCTTGTCCCCATGGGTGTTCTCTGTATATCAAGGCCACCGAAACCTGCATTATCGGCAAACTCTTTAATGTATTCCTTAATCAATAACCTTTTAACGTTTTCCTGGACGAATTTCTTCTCATCCATTACTCCTCTACCTCCTTAACTATGATTTCAAAGTGCAGTGTTTCCTTGAAGAATTCTGTCGCCCTTCCTTGCGCCCTTGGAATGTATTTCTTTATTGTCCTTCCCTTCTTTGCAAGTATTGAGTGTATAACAAGTTTATCAACATCAAGATCCTGATTTTCGGCGTTTGCCTCAACATTTTCCAGGAGCTTTAAAAGGTATTTTGATACCTTAACAGGATACCTCCCCGGACCAATACCCCTTCTGTGCGAAACGGAATCAAGATGCCTTCTGAACGGTACAGCTCTTTTCTTATCTATAACATCCTGAAGGAACTGTTCCGCATCCTTCAGCTTCATTCCGCGCAGTGCCCTGCATACCTCGTATGAATCCTTTACTGAGACAGGAACATCCACGAGCCTTGCACGGGCGGATCTTTTTGGCATTTCTTTAACAGTATACCTCATCATATTTCATCACTTCAAAGGAACATATTTTGATGATCTTGTTGCACCCACACCTGGTGCTGAATGCTTTACCTCCTTCCTTGTGAGGGCAAATTCACCAAGGTAATGGCCTATCATTTCAGGTTTTATTTCAAACTCAAGGAAATCCTTTCCGTTGTGTAACTGTACCCTTTTTCCAACGAACTGGGGTAGTATTACCATATCCCTCACATGTGTTTTAACAACCTCAATTTCAGGATCGGATAGCTTTTCAAAAACCTTAAGCTGTTCACTGTTCCATCCCCTTTTAAGTGATCTCCTTACCCTTGCAGGCATGATAGGTATAAGTTCCTCAAGTTTCATGGCTGTTAATTGTTCAATAGTATATCCTCTGTATGTGAATTCCTTTGCCCTTTCAAGTGCAAGTTTCTGTGATTTTCTCTTTTTCCTTCTTGCACTTTTTTCTGATGTTACCATACCCTTTGCCATTTCACATCTACCTCTTCTTTAACCTCTTCTTCTTCGGAGCGATTCTTCCAACCTTTCTTCCGGGCGGTGTGTTCTTTGAAACTGTACTTGGCCTACCAATATGCTGGTGGTTACCTCCACCATGTGGATGGTTAACAGCATTCATTGCAACACCCCTTACAGTGTAGGGCCTTTGGGCCCTGCTCTGCAATGCGTGAATCTTGTTTCCGGATTTCAGGAAAGGTTTATCTGGTCTTCCTGAACCCGCAACAATACCCACAACAGCCCTGCACCTTGGATCAAGGTACTTGAACTGTCCGGATGGGAGCTGTACGGTTGTTTTCTCACCATGTGAAACAACGAGTGCATATGTTCCTGCGGCCCTGACAAGCTTTCCACCATCGTAGGGTTTAACCTCAATATTGTGAATTGGTGTTCCCTCGGGTATGCTTCCCAGGGGAAGGATGTTTCCCTCCTTTATGGGTGCATTTGGACCAACCTCAATTGTCTGTCCAACATAAAGACCTGCAGGAGCAAGCATGTAATATTCCCTATCAAACTTAACAACCGCAACAGGTGCTGTATGGCTTGGATCGTTTATTATATCAACAATCACACCCTTTCCCTCATTTATCTTTGGATGAACAATATCAGCATAGTACCTGTGTGATGGGGCCCTGTAAACGGATGTTCCGGCCCCGCGCCTTCTTGACCTTATTCTCTTTCCCATATTTCACCACCTCAGAACAGACCTATCCTTATTGCAATTTCATCCGCCCTGTATTCGGGTTTAAGTTTCACAATAGCCTTCTTTCCTTCCTTTTCAATGATCATGTTTACCCTATCAACCTTCACGTTGAAGAGTTTCTCAACAGCCCATTTAACCTGACTTTTTGTTGCATCCATATGAACAATGAATGTTAATTTATTTTCTCTCTCAACAAGCATCATGGCCTTTTCGGATGCATATGGCTTTATTATAATATCATACTCGTTCATACAGGCCACCCCTTAAGTTCCTCAAAGGCACCTAAAGAAAATACCGTTAACCTTCCAGGCATGGCACCGGGGGCAAGTATTTCAGTGTTTATTTCCGCCGGTGTAATTATGTCAACGCCTGGAAGATTTTTGAAGGATTTCATGACCTTCTCCTTGTTTTTAACAACAAGTAAAATGGATCTTGGTGTGTAATACTTTCTTCCTCTCATTTTACCTCTTCCTGCCCTTATCTTCGTCCCTTCCTTCGCCCTGTTTATGTCATCAATCAATCCCAGTTTTTCAAGAATTTCAATTGCATTCTTCACCTTATCAACATTTTCAATTGCATCATCCACTATAACAGGTAATGTAATATCTTCTTTAAACCTGTGTCCCCTTTTCTTCACCATTTCCTTGTTTGCTGTCTGTGATAGTGCTGATAACTTGGAAAGTAACTTTTCCTTTTTGTTTATCTTTTTGAACCATATCCTGTCTGATGTTGGTGCAAAAACATTTCTACCACCCACCATGTTGTTCAATATTACACCCCTGTCACCATCCGGTCTCCTTGGTATCCTTGCCCTTCCATGGTTCGGTCCCCAGTTGTGTCCAACCCTCCTCATCCCCGCCAATTTATAGTGACCGTATGGTGTTCTTGAGTTTGACTGCATTGCCCTTACAACCTTTTTAATCAGGTCTGGTCTGAATGGGAATTCAAAAACCTTGGGCAAAGTTACCTGATTTTTAACGTTACCATCAAGATCATAAACATTAACGATCATTCACTCACACCCCCTGCTTTGATGCCCTTGAAACATATGTGATCTTAATCTCCTTTTCCTCTTTATCATATGGTCTAACAGGATCCCTGAACCTTATTATCCTCTTTGTTGGTCCTGGAATCGATCCATGAACAAGAACATATGGATTCCTTAGTTTACCGTAATGGAGAAAGCCACCATCTGGTGTAATATCCTCATTCTTAACATCAACATATTTCAATATTCTTTTGTTGTATTCTGTTCTCTGCTGGAAACCAAGCTGACCGGCCATTGGAACAGTGAACATGACCCAGTTTGGATGCCAGGGTCCGAGCGTTCCTATCATTCTTCTATGCTTTCTATTCTTCCTTGGTAAAAGTTTTACACCAAACCTTTTAATATGGCCCTGGAAACCCTTTCCCTTTGTTACAGCAACAACATCAACAAGTTTCCCGGGTTTTGTGAAATCTGTAAAGTTTAATTCCTTACCAAGTTTATCAAGTGCATATTTTATTCTTTCCTCAATTGTTCCTCCACCAACCCTTATTTCCATTATTTCCGGTTTTTTCTTCGGCACACCTGATACAAGTTTTGGATTTGTGTAAACAATTAACCTCACTTCATCAACAGCGCTTTTATCTATTGAATCAACCTCAATGTTTTTCTTTGGCAATGAGATCTTTCGTGAAAGTTCCTTGTCAAGGTTGTTTGTCCATATTTCCTTTTCAACCTTCAGGCCGTAGGTTGTGTTTCTGTAGAATCTGACACCCATGACCTTGAGGGGTGGAACCTCAACAACTGTCACCGGTACAGCGATCTCCTGTCCTGCAGTCTCACTCTTTTTCCTGAAATCAACCATCATTATGTGAGTCATTCCCACCTTGTACCCGGCAAAACCCTGTATTCTCGGACCATCATCTATCTCAGGCCAGCTTGAGATTTTCGGAACTATACTGCTGGCTCTCTTCCTCGGATAATACGCCATAGACCCATGTCTCGAATGATGCGGAGTTGCCATTTTTTCAATCCTCCATTCCCACCCGTGACACCTTACCCTGGCCCAGAATCATACAATTTGGGCTCGGAGTACGGGAATCCATATGGATTATCCCAAGATGTCTGGGTAAGAGCCTAGGTAAAAACCCTAATGTGCCCCAATATAAAAAATTTTACCTTGTTAAA
>JAVRLJ010000004.1:0-26007 GCA_031961585.1 Thermoplasmatota archaeon
AACAATAGAAGCAATGAATGACATAATATTAGTATATCTTGCAAGAGGTAATAAAATAAAAGAAAAATTTGATTTTAAATCAGAGATTGGAAAGAGAATATTTGAAATAATGAAGTTAGAAGATCTAATAAGAAAATAACCTTGAGTGCACCCACAGTTTTAAATTAAAATGGAGCGCTATAATTCTAATTCTCCATCAATATGAAGCTAATTTTGATGTAAAGTCACGATGACTTGATAAAATATAATTCACAATCGCCCTAACAAAAAATAAGAAAAAATATTGAAAATTTTATTGTGAAACCGCAGAAACGTCATACACGGGAATGTTAAACTCTCCTGTGATAGTAGCACCGTTGCTGCTGGTTATTATAGTTAAGGGAGCGTTGTTTGTTATAAGCTCCAGCTTCAGACTATTTGGTGGTCCGAGTGGGTTTTGTATAGAGATTGCCCCTGAAACACCACCGAATACCTGTGACGAAACAGCTCCATAAATTGCAGAAGGGACACCCGTAGATGTAAGGACATCGTTTGCTAGATCAGTCCATCCTGATCCAGGATTCCACCCATCTGCAAGAGCTATAATTGCAATTTCACTGAACCCAAGGTCAATGATTGAGTAAATGTATGGCCTGATGTTGGTGGCGGAAGAGCTTATGCTGTCTTCAATTGTTCCCCATTGTACCGCTTCCCCGTTGGTCATATTGAAGTACACGGTCTTGTAATTACTGGATGTAAATAAGTGTTTGACCAGGTTTTCAGGTTCCAATAGTGACCATGTACTTCCCCATGTGAGATCCATAATTCCCATCTGAAATTGGTAAGGGAGCACTATGTTGAGAGATGCAAATTCTGTTATGCTCTGGATGTTATTTGTTGGGAGCCACCCACTTACTCCCGTGTTCTCGTACAGTTGGTAAACATCTATTGTTGTGGCACCCACTATGTAAAACATAAGAGCATGCGGTGCACCTTCCTTAACAGGAAGAGCGCCAAAACCGACAACCTCGTTCACCCCATCACCAAGGAGACTAGGTAATTCATACGAACTTCCATTCAGGATAGACAAAGAATAAGTACCATTCAGGTAAGAACATTCACCAGGATGGAAGTATGGTGCTTGACTAGGGACGAGTAAGTTTAAGGCAATATTTATTTCCTCGCTGTTGTTTTGAAGAATTGAGTTGTTTGCCCATGCTAATGGTACGGGGTAATTGCTGAAAGTGGACTGTTTTTTGAGAACCCACATGTAATGCTCGCTTCCTCCAGCTGTGTTCATTGGATTGATGTATTGAACTCTGTATCCTTTGAGGGAACTTAGTGATGGATGAGAATTGATTCTTAGACTATAAAGGTGATGGTACCCTTTAATAGAAGTCACGTTATGGAAAATTCCAACAGGAGAAATGAAAAATGCAGGATCGATTGAGATTACTACCGTGTTGAAGTAAACATAATAGTATGACCCATTCTTGTATAAGTATGATACTAACATAGTGAGAGAGGTGTTTGCACCAGTGTTGTTTGTTTCCATGAAGTATAGAGTCCAGTTCTCTGCAAGAGAGTAGAAGTTGGCTGAGATGTTTGTAGTTATGTTACCTGTGGAATTAACCACCCCATTAAACAGAGGTGTAACATTGGTGAATGTTTCTACACCCTGGGTGACTGTTGGAGGGTTGTTCATATACAGTTGAACTGATGCGTTAATCAGCTGTGCTGTTTTATTATTGTAATTTTGGCCTTGGGATGGCATTATTGATAACTCCAGTCCAGGACCGAGCTTTTTCACAACACTTTGACTGTTGTAGATTGAATAATATATCGTTATAGATGATCCAACAATGATCAGAATGACGATAACAGCTAGAATTTTATTTATTTTTGGCATGTTGACCTCACCATATATTATTACTTTAGTTATATAAAAATTTTTCCTATGACATAGTGCGTTAACTAAATACTTTATCCAGGAGCAAAATATTTAAATCAAATATAAATGGAGGTGTTGATAACTAAATATGATTACAAAAAACATTTCCAATAATAAATAATTAAATGAAATACAAAAAAAGTTTGGTCAAAGTATAACCAATCTCTGGTTAAAAGAATTCTAATTCTTCTGGACACATCCTTCTTAGATAAATTGGAAGAAGAACTTGAAAAAGAGAATAATGGTAAGATAGGAAGGCCTTATGAGCATCCCAGGGAATTCTTTATTTTTCTATCAAAAATTAGATCTTTATGGGGTTTAGCATTTCGTGAATTGGAAGCATTTGTAATAGAAATTTCAGAAAGAACTAAAAAATTCCGTCCAATTGGTTATGTGTCAATATTCAAACGTATTAGAGAAATACCAATAGAAAATATGATAAATGTAATAAACAAATTGGCTGGAGAGAATAGCTACTATGATAGATTCAACAGGATTGAAAATAACTAAAAGAGGAGAATGGATGATAAGTAAATGGAAGAAAAATAGGAAAGGATGGATCAAGATTCATGTTGCCATTGAGGGGGATAGTATAGACGTGGTATCTGTTAGTGTTACCGATAAGCACAGATAAGATAGTAAGGAATTCAAGAATGTTCTTGATACAATAATAGGAAAGGTGACAAAAGTATACGGAGATAAAGGCTATGATAGTAGAGTGAACCTTGCAAATAACAATATAACACCAATAATACTGTCAAGAAAGAAAGCGATAACAATAACAAAAGGATAATCACCGGCGAGAGCAAAGTTGGTAAGAGAAATCCATAAAATGGGTGTAGAAAATTGGAAGGAATCTTTTGAATAAGGTAAAAGAGGGAGAGTAGGAATATTCTTTTCTACATTGAAAAGAGTAATTGAAGAAGTGATAAATGCAATGAAGTTTATCTATCTTGTTCAAGAGACACTATGAAGATTTACTATTACTTTATTTTAAGAAAGAACACGGTGGTGAACTAAAGATGATTATTCTAATAGTGTGTTAACACACTTTTTTCCAGAAAAATAATTTTATAGTGAATGACTTTTTTCTCTTCAATGTTCGTCAGCATAGATTATTCTGAAGACATGAAATTCATTGCAACGGTTAACCAGGAGCATGGTGTGATTGTTGATGGTGATAGAAAGATCGCACCATCCGCCATGGATTTTCTACTTGTTGGTCTTGGATCTTGCACAGGTATAGATGTTGTTTCAATACTTAAAAAAATGAGAGAAAATTTCAGAACTTTAAGGGTTGAGGTGAATGGTGAAAGGGCACAGGATTTTCCAAAGATTTACACAAGGGTTACATTGAAATACATTGTTTATGGCACGGTAAATGAAGAGAACCTTAAAAAGGCAATAGAACTATCACAGAACAAGTACTGTTCAGCAAGCATAATGTTCAAGAGATCTGGAACTGAAATAGAATATTCATATGAAATAATTGATTAGCCACCGCTAACAGGTGTCATTATTGCAATTTCATCGTTCTCCTTTAATTCAGCATCACCATCCACATACTTGTAATTAATTGAAACAATCATATTCTCATCATTTAAATTGTATTTTTCCTTTAGAATTGAAATTAATTCCTTTAGCATTTTACCGTTGAATTCTATAATCTCCTCCCTTTTGTTTGTAATGTCCCTGAATGCACCGAAATAAAGAACCTTAATCCTCATTTTTCATCACCCCTCTTGTTTTTCTCCCAATGCTTTCCAGAACCATCCCTTCAACATCGAATATCCTAAATTTTCTAGATAACCTTACTGTGTTTTCAAGTTTATCCTTCTTTTCAGCGTAGAACTTAAGAACAGTTTCATTCCTCTCCACCTTATCTCCAATCTTTTTGTAAACCCATATACCTGCACCCTTATCCTTCGGTGCTCCTAAAGACCTTGCAAGCTGTACAATGCTTCTGTTTGAAACATATGATATGTAACCATCCATGGATGATGTTAAATCGTACTGGAATTCTCCAACCGGAATTTCATCACTTTTCTCAATACCCTTTGATCCCTGTGCATTAATAATTTCCAAAAACTTTTCCCTTGCCCTCCCGCTGTTCAATATCTGCCTTGCAAGATCCTTTCCCTTGTTGAATTCCGCAACACCTCCCATCTCAATGATCATTGATGCAAGTTCTATTGCCTTAACGATCATGCTGTTTGATGTTGGAATTCCTTCAAGGGCTTTCATTGCCTCCATGGCCTCAAGGGCAGGTCCAACGGCCCTTCCAAGGGGCTGACCACCGTATGTAATGGCACATTCCACATGGATATTCAATCTGTTCCCAATCTCTATGAACCTTGATGCTAGATCCCTTGCCCTTTCCTCGTTCTGTACCTTTGTTTCCGGTCCCATGGGTATATCAATTAAAAGGTAGTTTATTCCCGTTGCCTTCTTTTTTGCAAGAACAGACGCTATTACCTGTGGATATGGATCAATTCCAAGGGGATGCTCAACCCTTATTATTTTATCATCTGCAGGAGCAAGGTTCATTGCACCTCCCCATGTAAGAGTTCCTCCAACTTCCTCAACTATTTTCTTTATTTCATTTGCTTTCAGATCAACCCTTGCAAGAACCTCCATAACATCAGCCGTACCTGCGGGTGAACTTATTGCCCTGGATGATGTTTTTGGTATTTTCAATCCAGCTGATGCAACAATTGGAACAGTCAAAAGAGCATATTTGTTACCAGGAATGCCGCCTATGCTATGAACATCGTAAACATCATGGTCGAACTTGATTGTTTCACCCGCGTTAACCATTGCATTCACCATGTTTGTTATTTCCTCGCTGTCCAAACCAATAGTTTGAATGGATGAAACATAGGCTGAAAGCTCAATATCGCTTAAATTTTCCATAACAATGTCCCTGACAATTGTATCAATCTCATCCTTAGTCAACTTATTCCCATACATTTTTTTCCTTATGTAATCAATTGATTGTGGTTGTGGGGCTGAGAAAACAGAAACATTTTCTCCATTCCCAACATTAAGATCCTTTGAAAGCCTTTCATTTATCCATATTTCACCATTTCCAACAATATCTGAAAGGTAAACAAATGCAATCAGGTCTGTTGAACCATGACCCACAATGATTCTCTGTCCTGATCCAACACCTATTATGCCCGCATCCTCTTTATTAATTAACGCAACCCTTTTTGGATGTTCAATGTTTATTACTTTAACCTTCAGATCCATGTTTGTTCAGGAGATTTATTCATTTAAAAATTTTGCCATCATTATATCATCAACATATTCTCCCCTGATTTTGAACTGTTTTTTTCTCACACATTCCTCATAGAAACCCATCTTCCTGTAAAGGTTTATTGCAACAGTGTTTGTTGAAAATACCTCAAGGCATATTTTTTCAATGCCCTTTTCCCTTGCCCATTGGAATGAAAGATCCATAAGGTTTGTTCCAATTCCCATACTCCTGTAACCCTTTCTTATGGCAATACCAAGCTGTGCAACATGCCTGTTTTTCTTAAACCTTTCCCTTGTGAGTGTAAGCACACCTATAACTTTATTATTATCCTTTGCAACAAGGAAAAGTTCATTCTCCTCATCAATCAATCTCATGCCAAGGAAATCTTCATCTGCAACATATTTTTCACCAAGTAAATACACTTCCTCCCTCATTACATCATCGAAAACATCAATAATTCCCCTTATATCCTCCCTTTCAGCCCTTTTAATCTCTATTGTTCTTCCATCCCGAGTATTCAACAACCTTCTCAAGAGCATTAACAAGCCTCCTTGCGGTAGTTATAACAGGAATATTCATCTTCTCAAGATCCCTAGAAACCCTGGTTGTGAATTCACCACCTGCCATTACAGCTATAACAGGTTTTTTCCATTTTATTCTGAAAAGTTCGTAAAGTTCATTGATGTTCCTGTAAATGGGTGCATTGGGTATAACAAAGTAAAGAACAAAAACATCAATGTTATTTGAATTTTCAAGAATTTCCATGGATTTTTTATACCATTCTGGTGTTGCTGAACCTGTAAGATCCAGTGGGTTTGATATAATGGAATATTCGGGCAATATTTTTTTCAATTTTTCATTTTCATCATCATTCAATTCCGAAAGTTTCAGAATTTTTGATTTTCCAATCTCATCAGCTGTAACAACGCAAGGACCCGCACCGTTTGTTACTAGCATGACTTTTCCACCATTTATATTCGGCTGCTTTGCCAGAATTTTTATAACATCAACCATTTCCTCAATATCCTCAACAACAATAACACCTGACTGTTTCATTGAACCCAAAAATATGGAATAGTTTTCAGCCAGAGATCCTGTGTGGGATTTTGCAGCTCTCGTTCCCTCGCTGCTCCTTCCCGCCTTTAAAATTACGATTGGTTTTTTCTTTGAAACCCTTTTTGATATTTCAGCAAATTTTCTTGCATTGGAAAAACTCTCAAGGTATAGGGCAATTATACCGGTATCATTATCGTTCTCAAGGTACTCAAGCATGTCTATTTCGTTAACATCCACCTTGTTCCCGAAACTAACAAATTTACTAACACCAATGCTGTTTTCCTCCATAAGCTCCAGCAAGGTAACACCGTATGTGCCAGATTGTGTTAGAAAAGCAACAGGACCGGGGCCGGGTCTTTTCATCGCATCCCTTGCCTGGAAGAAGGTATCAAAACCTGACGAGGATGAAAATACTCCTATACAGTTGGGCCCTATTATCCTCATACCATATTTTTTTGCAATTTCCCTGATATTGTTTTCAATTATTTCACCCTCATGGGAAAGTTCCTTGAAGCCTCCAGATATGATTATTATGCCCTTCACACCCTTTTTACCGCATTCCTCAACAGCCTGTTGTGTATCCCTTGCACCTAGTACGATTATTGAAAGATCTATCTTATCTTTAACATCAAGAATACTCTCATAGCATCTGTATCCCATTATTTCCTTTTCCTTTTTGTTAACAGGATATATCTTTACCTTTGTGTGTTTGAGTGAATTCATTATTTCATAACCTATCTTTCCTTCCTTGCCTGAGGCACCTATTACGGCAACAGATTCAGGGTTAAAGAAAAATTCCATAGTAAGGGAAAAATGTTTGTAATTTAAAAATTTTTCATTAAAAAATTTTAATAATTGAAATAATTGTTATAATGTGAAGGAAATTGAATCAAAAATAATTGATGCGCTTGAGGATAAACCATTGACACAGAGGGAACTTAGAGATTTAATAGGAATATCAAAATCCTACCTTTCAGAGAAATTAAAGGAAATGGAAATCAATGGTCTGATAAAAAGGAGGGATATTTCAAAAAGAACAATACTTGTTTCATTGAACCATGATAAAATTTTAAAAATAGGTGTTCTGAAGGCATCAGAATATGCTGCCGTTTTTTTAACAGCGAAAGAATTAGAGGATTATTATGTAAAGATAAAAATCTATGATAATGGTATACAGGAATTAAGGGATCTATTGTTGAAAAAAATTGATGTTGCATTTGCACCCGTTGTAACAGGTTTCATAATACATTTAATAGATAAAAGAATAAGGTTAATATCATTCTGCGCTAAGGGTGGTTCCGGTATAGTGCATAAAGGTAAAATAAATAAAATTGGATCAACACTGTTTTCAACAATGGATTTAAACACAAGAATTTACCTTAACTTTGATGTAAGGAACATAAAATACTTCGATTCACCTGAAGAATTGGTAGATGCTTATAGAAAGAAAACAGTGGATGCAATTACAATATGGGAGCCATATCTATCCAGTGTGGAAGGTGAAAAAATTATTGTTGGGAGGGAAAATGTTTGCTGCGGTGCCATCATCATTGATTTTAATAAAAAAATAAAAGAATTCATTGAAAAATACATTGAAAATACTGATGCTTTGAGAAATGGTGAAAAAATAGAAAAGGCGGTTAAAGCAACATCACTATACCTAAACTTTGATGAAAAGATTATTGCTGAAAGTCTAAAAAGTTATAATTTTGTCTGGGAAGTTAATAAAGGTGAAATTAAAAAGAACCTTGAAAATATGAAAATATTTGTACCTGATGATCTTGTTGATTCATATATTTTTTCAAATAAATGAATTGTTCGAAATATCCTGACTGATGGAACTTTTCCTTCATATGAAGATCCTTGTTTACCAGAATTTGATCTCAAAATATTCATTTTCTTTCATTAAAAAATATCTTAGAAATTAAATTTCCTTCAAAGAAAAAATTTTATATTACGAACACATGTTCGGAATATGGAGGATAGAGGAATTAAAACTGTTGAAGAGGAAAAAAGGCATGGAAAGCCATTCAACCAATTCACCCTCTGGTTCGGGGCAAACATAACGCTTGCGGACTTTGCTCTTGGATTTTTGCCATACATACTTAATCTTAATGTATTTTACACAATTCTTGCACTTATAATTGGCACACTCCTAGGTGCAATTGTTCTTGCAACCTTAACGGTTCTCGGGCCAAAAAAGGGAAAAGCACAGATGATGATATCGGAGGAAACATTCGGAAAATGGAACTGGCTGATGAGTCTTTTTCAGGGTATTAGCACACTTGGGTGGTTTATGGTAAACCTTATTCTTGGAACACTTGCCCTTCTCATAATATTCCATACAAACTACATCTTTTTAATAATTATCTATGGAATTGTGCAGATTATTCTGGCAATATACGGATACGATTATATCCATAAAATAGAATTAATTTTTTCAATCCTTCTAGGTATAATGTTTCTGTACATAACCATAACTGGTAATTTTGTAAATTTAAATTATAATGGAAATACAAACGTATATTACTTTGGTATTGTACTTTCAACATCTTTTGCATACATAGCATCTTGGGCACCCTACGGTTCGGATTATTCAAGATACCTGCCCAAGAATACAAGTTCAAGGAGAATATTCATTTATTCATTTCTAGGATCATTTTTATCAACAATATGGCTTGAAATTCTAGGTTTTTTTGTTGCAATTAAAACGGGGAATACAAACTCCATGTTCGCAGCCTATTCACTTTCCGGATTCCTTGGAATATTGACTGTAATATCACTTTTTATGGGCGGTCTAGGAACAAATGCAGTTAACATATATTCACATTCACTTTCCATAAATTCAATATTCAAAAATTTTGACAGGAAAAAAATACTAATTATTTCAGGTTTTATTGGTATAATCCTTGCAATCATAGGCTTCCAAAGCTTTTACACTTTCTACGAGGATTTTCTTTATTTCCTTGATTACTGGATCATGCCCTGGTTTGGAATAATGGTTGCTGACCAATTCATAGTGAAAAAAGGAATTGGAAGATTGGGAATTATTTCATTTTTAGTTTCATTAATAATCAGTATTCCATTCATGAACCAGGCACCTTTATACACAGGACCAATTTCAAACTTGATTGGTGGAGTAGATATAAGTTACTTTGTCTCCTTTGCATTATCATTACTCATATACACAATTATTTCTAGGTTCTGGAAACAATCTTGATTACATCTCCATCCTTTAACTTATAATTTTTTCCAACAACCACCTTAGTTTTGGCATCTATCGCCCTTATGAAATTTTCACCTATTTGGGTGTGAACCTTAAATGCAAGGTCAAGTGCGGTTGATCCCTCGGGCATGAGGAATGCATCAGGTAAAACATTACCGGATTTGTCAGTCCAGTGAGTTTCATCCTCAACAGGATAAACTGTTATCATTTTCATTATTTTGAATACAATATCATCAAGCATTCTCTGCACACCTGTTCCATTGTTCCTTTTCATGAATTCACCAATTTTCTCAAGTGCATTTTTCTGCTGTTTGTTTAGTTTGCTTTCATCAATAATGTAAAATTCACTATCCCCTGGTCTGTATTTAATCAGCCCTGCTTTTGAAGCTTTTATTAAAGCCAGTTCATATTCAGCCGATATCGGGTAAACAGGAAATTTTGATTCCTTTTTTATTTTTTCAATCACATCATTTGAAACAAGGTCAGATTTGTTTGCTGCAATAACCATGGGTTTTGAAATTCTAAGAATTTCAAGACCGATTGAGAAGAAATCATCCTCATCCCATTGATCTATTGGCCCATATGAAGCATTTTCAAGTGCCCTTGAAATCTGATCCTCGCTTATTCCCAGACCGGAAAGCTGGTCAGAAATAATTTTTTCAAGTTTTTCATTTCCAATTCTTCTATAAACCTTGTTCCAGTTCCTTGAAAGAATTTCTCCAATCCAGTATGCCATCTCCTTTTCAACAAAATCAATGTCCCTGAGAGGATCGTATGAACCAATGCCCACAGGATTTCCGTCCTGATCCGTTGATCCTGAAACATCAATAACATGTATGAGGGAATTTGCATTCCTCAGATCGTCAAGGAATTTGTTTCCAAGACCCTTTCCCTTATGAGCATCTGGAACAAGGCCCGCAACATCTATAACGTTAACAGGTATGTATCTGGTTCCATCCATGCATACCGAATTCCTGGGATTACAGTTCTTTCCAATCAATTTATGGGGGCATTCATTTCTGACATAGGCGGTTCCAAGGTTTGGGTTTATTGTTGTGAATGGATAGTTTGCAATTTCCACAACATGCTGTGTTATTGCTGAAAAAAGCGTTGATTTTCCAACGTTTGGTTTACCAACTATACCAATAAGAATGTTTACCACCTGACAAGCACCCTTTTAAGATCCTTACCCCTTGGACATTCTATATCATCAAGAACACTTTCAATTTTAAACTTTGAACCCGTTCTCAAACCAACCGGATTGCACAAATCATAATATTTGCAGAATATTTCGTTGCAATTATCCTCTGGGAACGTTAAAACACTCCCCTCTATGGCCTTTGATTTTTCAACGGCAACAGGAACTGGAAGCTCTTCAAGCTCAACAGTTAAAACCTTTCCAAGGTCATGGATCTTGCAATCGTGCTCCTTCTCCCTTATTTTAACAATTCTATAATATTTCCCCTGATCCAAGGAGAGGCATATGTTTTTTAAAGGACAGTCCTTGCATTCTGGTACACTTCCCAGGAACTGAAAAACAAAATTCTCTCTTGCCATCCTTTTACCAACAAGTCCTATGGTTACCATCATATCACCTCTGTCGCCCTCAGTGCCTTTTCAGCAGCCTCTCTTGATATTCCATTCTCACCGAGTATAGTGAACCTGTCCCTGATTGAATGTGCCATTGTTAATGCTTTAATCGCCTCTTCCTCGCTCAATCCTATTTCCCTTGCCCTTGTTGGTGCACCCATTGTCCTCAGGGCATCCCTTATTCTTTTCCAGTCCTGCCCCTGTAGGAAGCTCATGATTATTGTTCCAACACCTGCCACTTCACCATGCAGGGCCCTTCCGGGTGCAATTATTTCCACAGCATGTGCAAAAAGATGCTCACTTCCACTTGCAGGTCTTGATGATCCCGCAAGGCTCATTGCCATTCCTGAAGAAATAATTGCCTTTACAACAACCCAGACTGATTCTTCATCGTTTGGTTTGAGATAGGGTGCGTAATTTATCATCTCTTCAGCCGTATACTTCGATATAGCATATGCGGAACTTGAAAAATCCTCGCCCTTAAGTTTATAACCAAGTTCCCAGTCCTTTATTGCCGTGTAGTTTGCTATAATGTCAGCAGCACCAGCAATAAGGTTTCTGTACGGTGCCTTAACAATTATTTCCGTATCAGCTATTATTGCTATTGGAACAGCAGCCTCCGTGGATAATGGTGATCCTGAATCCCTTATCGTTGCCCTGGGACTGGCAACACCATCATGGGAGGCTGCTGTTGGAACACTTATGAATGGAACTGAAACATCATAGGCTGCCTTTTTTGCAAGATCTATCTTTGTTCCTCCACCAACACCTATTATAAGGTCAGATCCAAAATCCTTTGCCCTATCCTCAACAATCCTGAGATTTTCTGTTGTTGCATCACCCGTGATAAGAACATCGATAATGTGATCCTTTTCAAGTATTTCCTTAACCTTTTTCCCAGCTATGTCCATGGTTTTTGGACCCGTTACTATGAGAATTTTTTTGAATTCTCCAATCTTTTCCACAACGGATCCTATTCTATCCAGAACTCCATGACCTGCAAGAATCTTTCTTGGGAAATCCATTTCCTTTACTTTTGTGAAAGTCATCGGCGGATTAATAAAAATATTTCAACTAATTAACATTTTTGGTGATTGCATGAGTAAGTTTTAAAATACTGAATTTTTTTTAAGCATCTATGGAACTAAGCAGAAATGAGAAGATTCTGTTAAAAAGACTTATTGAAAAAGGGGGTGAGGATTCACTCTCAAATATATTGAAGGATCTTTCCCTTACAATAGTTGAGATCATGAATGCTGCATCCTGGCTAAAAATGAAGGGTTTGCTTAAAATTGATGAGAGAATAAATGTGGAATACTATTTAACTGATGAAGGAAAAAGGTACCTTGAGAAGGGTTTACCTGAAAGAATAATTTTCAATTATTTAATTGAAAATGGTGAAAGGAGTATTGATGATCTTATAAAAATATTCGGAAAGAATTTTGTTACCATTGCAATAGCGAACTTAAAAGGTGAGGGTTTTGAGATTGACAGGGGAAGGCTTGTTATTAAAGATAGGGAAAAGGTTGAAAGGAGAATTAGGGAAAGGGAAGAGTATTTGAGAAACTTTAAAAATATTCCCCAGGATACTATTTCATACTTTTTGAAAAGGAACATTGTTGATAAAAAGGAAAATGTTGAAAGATTTTTCAGGTTAACTGATAATGCAAAAATGATCCAGGAAAAGGATCTTGAGTTAAGGGATGAAATAACACAGCTTAAACCTGAGGATATTCAAACAGGTGCTTGGAAAAACAAGGATCTTAAAAGGTATGATGTTCAAATGTTCGCACCATACCCTTCAATGGGAAGGATCCATCCCCTTTCAGAATTCATAAAAAAGGTGAGAAGGATCTTTTTAAACATGGGATTCAGGGAAATATATGGGTACTATGTTGTAAGTGCATTCTGGAACATGGATGCTCTATACATTCCACAGGATCATCCTGCGAGGGATATGCAGGACACATTCTATGTTGATAGAAAATTCTCCTTACCGGATTATTATAGAACTGTAAAAAAAGTGCATGAGAACGGTAATGGTATTTCAAGGGGATGGAAGTATTCATGGAAAGAGGATCTGGCAATGGCAGGGTTGTTGAGAACACACACAACAGTTAATTCAATAAAATACCTTTATGATCACAGGGATGAGGTGATAAGGGTATTCACAGTTGGAAGAGTATTCCGAAGAGAAAATATGGATTCAACACATTTACCAGAATTCCATCAGATTGAGGGTATAATGGTTGAACCAGGATCAAACTTTTCCATGCTCCTCGGAACACTTTCATCATTTTACAGGGAACTGGGCTTTGAAAGGATAAGGTTCAAGCCATCCTATTTCCCATACACAGAACCGAGCGTTGAAATACATGTTTTCAAGGATAGATGGATTGAACTAGGTGGTGCGGGTGTATTCAGGCCAGAGGTAACAGAACCGCTCGGCATAAAGGAAAAGGTTCTTGCCTGGGGACTAGGGCTTGAAAGGCTTGCCATGCTATATTACGGTTACAATGATATAAGGGATCTTTACATAGCTGATATTGATAAATTGAGATCACTTCCACTTCTTTGAACAGTTTGTGCATATGCCCAATGATGGTATGTAATGGTCATCACATACCGGTCTACCGCACAATTTGCAAACATGCGTTGCGGGCTTTCCGCATATGTAACATAAACCAAGTATCATTTTCTTCCCTTTAAGTATTCAATATAGAATTCCGGGTAATGTTCATATTCCAGGGGATCCATCTCACCGGCTTCCATGAATCCCTTTAACCTTAAAATGCATGAATCGCATTTTCCACAGGGTTTTTCACCACCCTCATAGCATGACCATGTTAATTCGTATGGAACATTAAGTTCCATACCCTTTTTTATAATCTCAGCCTTTGTCATATGAATTAATGGTGCAACAATCTCTATGGGTTTTCCCTCAACGCCCCTTTTTGTTGCAAGCTTCGATAGTTTATTGAACTCCTCAATGTATTCAGGTCTGCAATCTGGATAACCTGAATAGTCAAGCGCATTCACACCTATATAAATTCTATCCGCATCAATAACCTCAGCATAACCCAGGGCTATTGAAAGGAAAATTGTGTTCCTTGCAGGTACATATGTTACGGGTATTTCCCTTGAAATTTCACCCAGGGATCTATTTTTTGGAACATCTATGTTATCTGTAAGGGCGCTACCACCAATTTCCCTTAAATTTATGTCAACAATTTTCAATTTTAAATTGTAATATTCAGAGATTTTTTTTGCGCTCTCTATCTCCCTGTTGTGCCTTTGTCCATACCTGAAAGTTATTGGGTAAACATCATAACCATCATTTATCGCTATTGCAAGCGTTGTTGTACTGTCAAGACCACCTGAGAGAAGAACAACAGCCTTCATATTTTTTCCTCTGAGCATGCACCCTGTCCGGGTCCCTCATCAACACATAGTGTAATTTTCTTTATATTTTTCGGGAAACTGTACCTTTTAATCAATTCCTTCAAAAAATAGTTTGAAAGTTCCTCAGCTGTTGGTACTTCAATATCAAGAAGAATTACATCCTCACTGGGTATTATGTACTCCTTATCCTCAAAATGAACAATATACCTGGCCTCTATTTCCTGAACATCCATGAATTTTGATATTTTTGGTAGAATAATATGGTGATCAACCATTTCACACATTTCCCTTAGAATCTTTTTTATTTCAATGAAGTCCAACACCATATGATTTTCATCCATTTCTCCCTCCACCCTTAACCTTATTCCATAATCATGACCATGTAACCTGGAACATTTTCCATGGAATGGTATAAAGTGGGATGCCGCGAACTTTATGTTTGTTTCCCATCCATTAATTTCAAGTATCATACAAAGGAAAATAAAATTTTGAATATTAACACTTTCGCTTTTTTAAATCGATCCCTTTAGAAAATCCAAAAGATTATATATTTTATTACCATTTTAATATTATGAGATCCATAGTACTATGCGGTGGATATGCAAAGAGGCTTCTTCCAATTTCAGAGTTTATTCCAAAGCCATTACTTTTTGTAAATGGAAAGCCAATAATAGACCATATTGTTGACAGGATTGTTGAAATAGGAATTAGGGATATAACAATATCAACAAACAAAAGGTTTGAAAAACATTTTATTTATTATTCAAAAACAAGGAGTGATGCGAACTTTAATGTTATAGTTGAGCCAACATTTGATGAGGAGGGTAAATTCGGGGCCATAAAGGGTATGAAATATGCTCTGGATAGACTTGAGGATGATGATTATCTTATAATTGCCGGTGATAATTATTTTACTTTTGATCTTAAAAATATCAAAGAGTTTTTTATAAAAAATAAGGAAACAACAATAGGTCTTTATGATATTAAGGATCTTAATGAAGCAAAGAGGTTTGGTGTTGTTTCAATCGATAGTGAAGGTTTTGTGAGGGAATTTGAGGAAAAGCCGGAGAATCCGAAAAGCACACTTGTGAGCACTGCCATATACTTTTTCCCTAGGGAGATAAAGGAATGGATTGATGAATTTATATCCAAAACCGGCAAGGCTGATCAACCCGGAAGGTTGATAAAATATCTCGTTGAAAACAAACAGGTTTATGGAGTGGTTCTTGAGGGAGAATGGTACGATATAGGTACAATAGATACATACAGGGAATTATTCTACCGCACCTTGTGATTTTTAATAAAATTTTTTACCAGATATGGTAAAAAATTGTGATCGGATCTGATAAAACATATCGATCAAATTGTGTATAAAAAACATTTTTCTATATCAGGGAGATAGTGCAATTTACCCGCAGGAAAATGGGGTTGATAACATGGATAAGGTAATGAAAAGGGATGGTACGATAGTGGATTTCGATGCGAAAAAAATTACACTTGCAATTTACAAGGCCATGAAGGCATCTGGAATAGAGAATCTTAGAGAGGCTGAAAGGCTTACAAACATTGTTATAAAAAGACTTGAGGAAATGAAAAAGGAAATACCAAAGGTAGAGGAAATACAGGATGTTGTTGAAGAAGTCCTTATGCTCGAAGGATACACATCTGTAGCAAAGGCATACATACTTTACAGGGAGAAAAGAAAAATAATAAGGGAAATTAAGAAGGCCTATGGTGTTAAGGATGATTTAAAACTATCACTCAATGCAATAAAGGTCCTTGAATCAAGGTATCTGTTGAAGAATGAGAAGGGTGAGGTTATAGAAACACCAGGGCAGATGTTTGAAAGGGTAGCAAAATACATTGCACTTGTTGATATTCTTTATGATGAATCCATATACGATATAAATGCATCACAGAAAGAATGGGAATTTGAGGATGTTGTTGATCATCCTCTAACAGTACATGAATATGAAATGCTCAAAAGGGCTTATATCACACTTAACAAAGAGGGAAGAATGAAAAAATCTTTCAGGGATTTAATAGATCTTTTAAAGGCAAAGGAGAGAGAGATTGAGAAGGTTGCAATGGTTTTCTATGGAATAATGAGCAGGCGTGAATTTATACCCAATTCACCAACATTGATGAACGCAAACACTGAAATTGGACAGCTTTCAGCGTGCTTTGTTATACCTGTTGAGGATAGTATGGATGGTATATTCGATGCTGTAAAGTATGCTGCATTAATACACAAATCCGGTGGTGGTACGGGCTTTTCATTCTCAAAGCTAAGGCCACAGGGTGATATTGTTGGATCAACAAAGGGAGTTGCATCCGGTCCAATTTCATTCATGAGAATATTTGATGTTGCAACCGATGTAATAAAGCAGGGTGGAAAAAGAAGGGGAGCAAACATGGGTATTCTGAGGGTTGATCATCCCGATATACTCGAATTTATAACGGTAAAGGATTCACAGAACAAAATATTAACGAACTTCAACATAAGTGTTGCCGTAACCGATGAGTTTATGAAGGCACTTGAAAATAACACAACATACAAATTGATAAATCCAAGGAACGGTGAGGTTGTTAAGGAAATTGAGGCATCAAAGGTATGGAACATGATCGTTTCACATGCATGGGAGACGGGAGATCCCGGGGTTATATTCATTGATGAAATAAACAGGCACAATCCAACACCACATCTCGGCCAGATAGAAAGTACAAATCCCTGCGGTGAACAGCCTTTGTTACCATACGAATCCTGTAACCTCGGATCCATAAATCTTTCTCTTGTTGTCGAGGACGGAAAGATAGACTGGGAAAAGCTCAGGTTTGTTGTAAGGGAATCCGTTCATTTCCTAGATAATGTTATAGATGCAAACAAATTCCCATTGAAACAGATAGAGGAAATCACAAGGAAAACAAGGAAGATTGGACTTGGAGTTATGGGATTTGCTGAAATGCTTATAAAGCTTGGAATACCATACAATTCTGAGGATGCTTTGAAGGTGGCAGAGGATGTTATGAAATTTATACAGGATGAAAGCCATAGAATGAGCATGGAACTTGCAGAAAAACGTGGTGTTTTCCCAGCATGGAAGGGATCAACTTGGGAAAAAATGGGTATCAGGATAAGGAATGCAACGACAACCACAATAGCACCAACGGGAACAATATCCATAATAGCTGATACAAGTTCAAGCATAGAACCCCTGTATGCTCTATCTTTCATAAGGAACGTTCTTGATGGTGCACAGTTACTTGAAGTAAACCCTCTCTTTGAGGAATATGCAAGAAAATACAACTTTTATTCAGATGAAATAATGAGGGAGATTGCAAAAACTGGTTCAATACAGCATATGGATCTTCCGGAATTCGTTAAGAAAATATTTGTGACCGCCCATGACATAGATCCTGAATGGCATGTGAGAATGCAGGCAGCATTTCAGAAGTATACGGATAATGCCGTAAGCAAAACAATAAACATGAGGAATGATGCAACAATAAGGGATGTTGAAAATGCATATCTTTTGGCATATAAATTGAAATGCAAGGGTATAACCGTTTACAGGGACGGGAGTAAAAGTGTTCAGGTACTTGTGAAGGGATCTGAGAAGAAAAAACAGACAATGGAAATATCACTTGAATTAAAGCCAAAGGTTGAGGAATACATAAAACTTGATAGCACATTTGATGCGGCATGTCCAACAGGAAAGTGTGATCTTTAATTTAACATAAATTTTTTATTATTTAAATAATTAATTTTTTGATGAATCCTTATCCGATAGAGTTAGATCTTTTGCAAGAAAAAGTGTATAGTCCCTTTCTTTTTTTAAGGCATTTATTCCAATGGCTATGGATATTATTGATCCCGACATGGATAAAAATATCAATATATGACCAACAAAACCTTTTGTTGTTAAAAAAATAAATATTGAAAGGATCAAACCACCAATTGATCCTGATAAAGTATAAAGAAAATATATCAATGTGGATATACCACTATCAATTCTCATTCTTAGTATTAACATTTCATCTATTTTTATCAATTTCTGAAAATATTCAACAATTTTTTCCAAATTTGATGGATCCTTTGTGTTCAAATTTTTTATATTTTCCAACAAAGTTTCCTTTTCCTTTCTAAGATCTTCACCCCTAGGAAGGTTTTCAAGTTTATTTATCTTAACGATTATATCTTCAAGAAAATTTTTCAAATTTTCCATAATATGCATAAATTTATATTCAAATAAAAAGTTTTCTTAATTATGATGGAATATTTTAATTTTAAAAATAAAAATAGTGTTGTAACTGCATCAACAATGGGCCTTGGGTATGCAACAGCGAAAAAGCTCCTTGAATATGGATCCAACGTGATCATATGTTCAAGAAAGAGTGAAAACGTGAAAAATGCCATTGAATCATTAAAAAAATATGGCAATGTTTTGGGGAAGGAATGCGATATGACAAGCATTGAATCTATTAATGAATTCACGGAATTTGTCAGAGAAAAATTTTCAGTTTTGCATAACCTTGTTATCATACCGGGTGATCCAAAACCTGGAAAATTCAGAGATTTGGAATTTGATGATTGGTTATCAGCCACAAATCTTTTGCTTTTATCCCCTGTAAAAATGATATATGATCTTTCAGAGATTTTCAGTGAAGATTCATCTATTGTAATATCAACATCAATAGCAATAAGGGAACCTATCTCTGAACTTGCACTTTCAAACGTTGTTAGGCTATCACTTGCAGGTTTAGTTAAAACACTATCAAAGGAATTCAAGGGAATAAGGGTAAATGGAATCATTCCTGGTTATTTTGATACACCAAGGTTAAAGAGAATAATAGATGTGAGAAAAATGGAGAAGAAGGATCCACTGGGCGATATTGTTAAGGATATTCCAGCCGGAAGGGTTGGAAAACCAGAAGAGTTTGCAAACGCTGTTCTTTTTTTATTATCACCCCTTTCATCCTACATGACGGGATCATTTTTAACTGTTGATGGAGGATTGGCAAAATCTGTGTTTTAATTTTAAATATTTAATTGTAATTAATATAAAGGATGTTTGAGAAATTTTTTAAAAAACTTGGGATCTTCGTGAAAAAGAACAGCATGAAGATCATTATTATTTGGGTAATACTTGCAATAATATTCCTTCCATTTTCACCGATGATATTCCAGGAAACTTCTTACAACATAGCAGGTAGTTTTGTCACACAGAACAGCATGTCTGCGAAGGCATCAAATTTAATGAGCAGTGAATTTAATAGCAATGGAAATACATCCAATAATTCAACAACAGTTGATTTAATTCTCATTGAAAATGCCAGTATGTATGATAAAATTGCTGTAAGGAACATAATTGATCTTCAGAATGCTATTTTAAGCAATGAAACACTGAAAAATTATGGTGTTAATGTAACATCAGTTTTCACAGTTGAAAGAGAAATATTGAATGGATCATCAAACAATGCCTTGAAAATTTTAAATTTTACATTAAAATTGAACAATGAGACAAATTTCACAATCAATGCTCTCTATAAAGCAGGATGCTTGAGCAATATTTACATGAAAAATATTGTTGTTTTTTACAATTTAACAAAAATAAGTTATGAAGAAATATACAACAACACAAATTCTTCACTATTAATAATGTTTGGTGTACCAGATTATTACACATACACATTCCTCTACCTTGTTAAGAAGGGATTAAGTGTTCAGGTGTCTGAATACATTGCATATGATCAAACATTAAGGTTTATTGAGCAAAATCTCACTTTTTTGGAAAATATTTTAATTCCCTATCTGAACAGTTTCACATCATACTTCAATTATTCCATGAGCGATCCATCAGAATATTTGAAAATTGAGGAATACAGCATAAACATGGCAATTTATAATTCATCATTTTCGCAGGAATTTTCAAACAATTCCATGGTTAATTTCTGGAAACTGTTGGGAAAATATTTCAACGTTACATCATACAAAGATCCTGACACGATAAAGAATTTTTCAATAGACTATCTGTCAAACATTTATTCACAGAACAATACACTTGTTAAAATCCTTCCCTATGGTCCTGAAAGTTTCATTGTGAGCGTTTTAAACGCAACGCCACCCGAGGATCTTGCGGTTAACTATGCAGATGCCATGATGAATGAAACCGAAAAACAGTTCATATATTCATTTTTCAACAGCACATTTTTCTATAATATTCTTGATAAAAACAGTTCTTATATTCTGAATATTACATTGAATGCAGTTTCAAATAAATTCATGGAGAATGAAACCTTGAGGAATTTCATAAACAACATACTTTTTATGAATGTATACGATTTTGTTAACAATTCTTACCATAACAATACAGTATGGAACAGTGTAAATGAAACATCAAACGCTTTGATAAAAACATTCTACGGTAATCCCCTTGTTTCTGTGAATGAAAATACCTTGCCATCATATTTGTTTGAAATTTATCATAAAAATAATTTGCAGGAATTTATTAATGAAACGCTTTTAAACGGTACATTTGCAACATATCCTTTCATACCCGGATCATACACTTACCATAGTTTAGTTAGTTATAAGGATAATGTTTCCCTTATTGTTATAAGTTTGAACAGTACGAATGATGCATACACATTAAACATAATAGGAAATATATCTTCACAGTATATAAAAAATATACCAACCGCGACATATCTTCTTGCAGGTGAAGTGGCGATTGAACAGCAGCTTACAGACGAGGCAAACACTGGTCTTTTCAAGGCATTATTTGTTGGTATAATAGTTGCAATAATAATAAGCCTCATCTTCTTCAGATCACCGATTGCAGGTTTCCTACCCCTTCTCATCTTTGGAATTTCAGCTGATATTTCTCTAGGTCTCAATGCTCTGCTTTACAAATATGTTCTCCACTCATCTGTTTCATTCATAACACCCACACTCCTTCTCATATTACTTCTTGGTCTTACAACAGATTATTCAGTTTATCTTACAGCCAGGTTCAGGAGGGAAATAAAAAACAATTCACCCGATCCTGTTGTCAAGACGGGTGAATGGGCGGGTCATGCAATATTCACAAGCGGCTTGACTGTGATCATCTCATACATTGTTCTCTGGGTATCAAAGGTCCCATTATTCAGCGATGCGGGTTTAACGAATGCAATTTCCATATCAGTAACACTCCTCCTCGCTTTAACGCTCCTTCTTTCAATACTTAACTTATTGAATAAAAAAGCGTTCTGGCCTTCAAAGATACAATACAGGAATATAACTGAACATGCAATGGAAAAGATATCGGATCTGAATAAAAAACACAAATATGCACTTTTCTCAATATTTGTTATACTTTCAATTCTCAGTCTTTATGTTTTTGTTGTTACACCATCAGGCATGGATGTGTTCCAGCTCGTTCCACACCAGAGCGGCCTCCAGGCGGTTGAGGTCATGAACAAAACATTCGGAGGTGATACTGTATTTCAAAACTATTTAATATTTACATTAAAAAGCCCATTGTTGAAGAATGGAACGTACAATTCAAGTGAACTATCATTCATAACAAATGTTGAAAACTATTTACTTTCAACAGGTAATGTATCATTCGTCTATGGGCCTACATATCCATTCGGCACATACGTATCACCTCTTTCCCTTAATTATACAAATGCAACAAATTCAATCTATTTACAAAAAATAAACTCATTCATTGGAAAGGATAATAGAACCGTTTATATAACATTCCAGTTCTCATTCCTTTCCTGGTCAGAGAAGGCAATGAATTTCGTAAAATACCTTGATAATAACCTTGGAAACGTTATGAAAGGTAATGTAACACAGTGGTACATAGGTGGGGATCTCACCCAGGGCCTTGTTGATGCAAATTCATACACACAGCAAACTTTCATAACTATACTTCCAATACTTGCCATAGCTGCATTTTTTGTCCTTATGATACAGTTAAATTCAGTATTCACACCTCTTAGATTGGTTCTGATGGTACTTGGATCTGTTCTTATTTCACTGGTTATATCATATGGAATATTCTACTATTCTTACCACATGCCCATCCTTATTTACATGCCACTCTTTGTCTTTATAACACTTCTCGCTGTAGGCCTTGACTATGATATTTTCATGATAACAAGGGTGAGGGAAGAGGTAATCAATGGAAAAAGTGATGAGGAGAGTATAAAAACAGCAATGAGGGAGAACGGTGGTGTCATCATGGTTCTGGGAATGATCCTTATATCAACGTTCATGTCACTTTATGTTAGCCAAATAGGAATAATACAGGAGATTGGTGTGGGTCTTGCATTCGGTGTTTTTGTTGATACATTCATTTCCTGGATGTTCTTCATACCATCTGTAATGCTAATAATGAAAAAATGGAACTGGTGGCCATCAAAGATCTATAAAAAATAAAAGTTTTTATTCAACATTACATTTTTTTCATTATGCTTTACTATGATGATCCATATTTGAGGGAAACGGATGCAGTTATAATGGAAATAAAAGGAAATGAAATTTTGCTTGATAAAACAATATTTTACCCTGGTGGTGGAGGACAGCCCTTCGATACAGGAACAATTGAAAACGATTTTTTTAAAACAGCGGTTTTAGAAACAAGAAAGGAGGATGGTAAGATATGGCACAGGGTGGAAAAGAATAACTTTAAGGTTGGTGAAAAGGTCAGGATAAAGATTGACTGGGATAGAAGATACTACTTTATGAAGGCGCATACGGGCGAACATATACTTTACAGATCCATTGAGAATGTTTCAAGGGTAAATTTTGAAAAGATGGTCCTTGACCATGAATCAACACTTTTTGTTTCAGGTGAAATTTCATTGGATGATATTTCCCATGCGGAGGATATTGCAAATTCAATAATAAGGATGAACATTCCCGTTAAAATTTACTATGAAAATATTGAAAATGTATCAAATACAAGAATAAAAAGGGATAGGATAAGGGAGGAAAATGTTAGAATAGTAGAAATTGAAAATTTTGATCGTTCAGCATGCGCGGGTATACATGTTAAACAGACAGGTGAGATTGGTAAAATTGTGGTAACAAGGGTAAAAAAAGGTAAATTCACGGAAATTAAATTCATTGTTTCTGAAAAAGCGGAAAAGTTCCAGGATGAAATATTCAAAAAAGCAAGGAGAGTTTATTCAGAATTTTCTCTTAATCCTGAAAATTTTGATAAAATCATTGAAATCAAAAAAGATTATGAAAATGTAAAGGAGAATTATTACAATTTAACTTTAAAATACTTTAAATTTAATTCTATTGAAATAAATGGAATAAAAGTGAATTATTCAATTGACGATCCTGGTGATTTCCTGGCAAAGGAAAGAATTGCCCATGGTATCATTGAAAATCATGGAAATATGGTTATAATCGGTAACATTACAAGGTCCATTGTTGAAATCCTCGTATCTGATGATCTATTAAAAATAATGGAAATTTTGAAAAATTTTCTCAATGAAAGGAATCTTAAGGGTGGAGGGAAAAACAATTTCCTCATGATCAATGGTGATGTTGGAGAAATATTCAACGGAATTTTGGAAAAAATAAAAACTATTTCTCCCTCCACCTTGTGAAATAGATTGCAAGTGATACGAAAATAACGGTCTCAATGATCATTATATAGATCATTTCAGGCATAAATGGTGCAAGGTTGAAAACACCCTGGGCAATAACAGCAACAGGTGTTGCCGGGGATATGGAGAGAATATAAAGGAAAGGTGTGGGTATCATTGTGTATGGATAGAATGTGGGAGGAAGAACTGTCATAACTGTTGAGAGAATTGCAACAATGCCCCAAACATTCCTTATATGCCCTATTTTGCTCGCTATTATGAATGATATGCCTGCTGTTGATAATGTTAACATGATCAACAATAATAAAAGAACAATAGCATTGAAAATTGTGAAAAGATGATAAATGATTCCAAGGATAACATAAACAAGAAGACCGGGAATTGAAAAAACAAAGAAACTGAGCATTAAACCAAGCATATAATCGAATGGACCTATTTTTGTTGCCACAAAAAGATCCTGGATCCTTAATTGCAACCTGAAGAATGCGGCATCACCGGCACTTCCAAGTCCATTGAATGCTATTATTGATATAAAACCGCCTATTATGGCATACTGAACCAATTTTCCCTGTGATATTATGAATATTAAAAAAAGCAGTGTGAATGGCATTATCATTGATGCTATAACGTATGAATAGGCCCTTGTTATTGTTTTGAAACCGTAATACCAGCCCATGGCAAAAATGAATCTACCGTTCATATTCAACACCATGTACAATGAATAGATCGTCAAGCGTAACCTTCCTTATTGCAAATCCTTCTGAAAAATATTCAGATGCATATTTTTCATCAACATATTTTATGTAAAGATCACCAATTTTGTAGGATTCCTCCAAAGGTTTGTAACTTTCAACCCTTACCTTTCCCCTGAACCTTTCAAGTAAATCCTTCACATTTCCCTTTTCAAGCACTTTTCCTGAATCAACCATGACAATATCCTCAGCAAGATTCTCGGCCTCCTCCATGTAATGTGTTGTTAGAACAATTCTTCCATCAAGTTTCCTTATGGATGACCATACCTCAAACCTTGATATGGGATCCAGACCTGTTGTTGGTTCATCAAGAAAAATTATTTCAGCGTTTGAAGCAAGACCCATTGCAACAAATACCTTTCTCTTCATTCCTCCGGATAACATGTCTGTTGGAACATTGGCGAATTCGTCCAGTCCTACTTCCTCAAGAGCCCTCTTTGCAATAATATGCGAATCATGAAAGGATACACCCCTTGCAATAAGGTACAATTTAACAAGTTCCAATGGGGTGAGAATACCTATTGGTGATGCCTCCTGGGGTATGCTTACAATAATTCTTCTTATTTTCTTTGCATCCTTCATAACATCAAGACCATTTATGTATGCCTTACCCGATGTTGGTTCAAGCTGTGTTGAAAGTATTCTTACAAGTGTTGTTTTTCCTGCACCATTCTTACCTATTATTGCGCTGAACCTCTTTTCAAGCTTTAAATTTATTCCCTTCAGAGCCTCAATTCCGCCTTCATACGTTTTTCTAAGATCTACTGTTTCAATCATTCACGTTACAATATCTTTCATTATTAGAAACTTTATATTCGACAATTGTTAAAT
This sequence comes from Thermoplasmatota archaeon, assembly GCA_031961585.1. Classification (GTDB taxonomy): domain Archaea; phylum Thermoplasmatota; class Thermoplasmata; order Thermoplasmatales; family ARK-15; genus JAVRLH01. Next base: position 25,662 of record JAVRLJ010000004.1, read on the forward strand.
AAAAATTTTATTTATTGCCAAATTGATAGTTTTATGGAAACCATGGTTTATTTAATAAATTTATGTTCTGAAAGGTCTCCCATTAAAATGAAAATTTTTAGCGTATAAATTCTTATTGCTATTAGAACAATCTCATATATATAATCCTTCCACGTCTTTTATAAAAAGTATATAAAATAAAAAATTTTATAATATCTATAAATATCTTATAAATTAAAGCAATCTTTTATACAAACTGAATTTTTCAGGGAATATGATTTTTATAAAATTAAATGATCAATAGGAATACTGAATAAAAAATTGAATTAGAAAACATTTAAGATGCTGTTATATAGTTCAAAGGAGC
>JAVRLJ010000005.1:0-1903 GCA_031961585.1 Thermoplasmatota archaeon
AATAATCTTTTCGAAATTCGTTATATCCATATTTGCACTCATTACCCAGAGAGATTCATATTCAGGTCCTTCACTGTCAAGACCATCAAGTTTGGTAACCCTACCGCATGCAATTGGGCATGCAAAGCATGCTTTGTTTTTTATTAAATACTTTTCAGCCATAGCTTCACCGCTCAATTCATTGGCATGTTCCCACTGACCGAACTGGAAATTCTTTGTAGGATACAAACCCTGCTGGTTGATTATGTTTACAAGGACAGCTGTACCATAAGTTGGAAGACCCTGGGATGTTACGGCATTTTCCTTTATCTTTTTCAGTTTGTCCTTGAGAACATTTGTGAATTCATCCTTCTTTGCAATGTTTATTTTACCTGACCCCCTTACAGCAATTGCCTTCAATTTCTTTGATCCCATGACAGCACCAACACCCGTTCTTCCGGCTGCCCTGTGTTTATCATTAATAACGGCTGCAAATCTAACGAGATTCTCACCGGCAGGACCGATACATGCTACCTCAGTTTTTGGATCATTCAATTCTTTGTGCAAAATATCCGTTGTCTCATGCGTATCCTTTCCCCATAGATGTGATGCATCCCTCAATTCAGCCCTACCATCCTTGATGTAAAGGTACTTTGGTGATTTTGCCTTGCCCGTTATAATAACCATGTCAAAGCCGGCAAATTTTAATTCAGGTCCAAAAAATCCCCCTGAGTTACTTGAAGCAATTGCATTGTTAAGGAATCCCTTTGTAACAACCATATACCTGCTTGCAGAAGGAGCAGGTGTTCCTGTCAATGGGCCTGTTGCAAAAATCAGAACATTTCTTTCATCCAGAGGATCAATCTTTGGATCCTTTACCATTTCATAAAAGTATTTGGTTGCAAGGCCCCTTCCACCTACGTACTTCCTTGCCCATTCCATGTTAAGATCCTCAACGCTTATCTTTTCTTCTGTTAAATCAACCTTCAGTATTTTTCCCATGTATCCTCCATACATACTCTCACCATCTTAACAATTAATTTTTTATTATATAAATATATTTATGCTTTATAAAGCATAACGATTTTTGTTAATATGTATCATATTATCAAGCATACTTAATATATTACAATGCAATATACCCCCATCCAAATAGAGGTGAAAAAATGGCAGAGGAATTAAATCCTTTTAAAATAGCGCAAGAGCAGCTTGACAGAGCAGCAAAAATAATGAAACTTGACCCGGCAGTGCACCAGTTTCTTAGAGAACCTATGAGAATACTTGAAGTAACAATACCTGTTAAAATGGATGATGGATCGGTGAAAGTTTTCAAGGGATTCAGGGTGCAGTACAATGATGCAAGGGGACCAACAAAGGGAGGTATAAGGTTCCACCCACAGGAGACACTTGACACGGTTAAGGCACTTGCAGCCTGGATGACATGGAAGACAAGCGTGGTGGATATACCATACGGTGGTGCAAAGGGCGGAGTTATATGCAATCCAAAGGAAATGAGTGAGGGAGAACTGGAAAGGTTATCAAGAGGATACATAAGGGCAATCGGAAGGTTCATAGGACCAGAAAGGGATATTCCCGCTCCGGATGTTTACACAACTCCACAGATCATGGCCTGGATGATGGATGAATATTCAAAGATCGTTGGTTATAATGCACCTGGTGTTATAACAGGTAAACCATTAGAGGTAGGAGGATCCCTTGGCAGGGGAGATGCAACAGCAAAGGGCGGAATGTATGTTCTCAGGGAGGCTGCAAAGAAAATTAATCTCGATTTAAAGAAAGCAACAGTTGCAATACAGGGTTATGGAAACGCAGGACAGTTTGCCCACAAGCTTGTTACAGAAATGTTTGGATCAAAGGTTGTTGCTGTGAGCGATTCAAAGGGAGGAATATACAGTGAAAATGG
>JAVRLJ010000005.1:2003-23612 GCA_031961585.1 Thermoplasmatota archaeon
ATTTTTCAATAAAAAAGTTTTAAATATCATTTTAATATTATTGAACGAAAGGGTGAATTTTTATGGAAGAAAAATTAAAGACAGGTACAACAACAGTGGGTATAGTTACGAACGAAGGCGTTGTCCTCGCAACTGAGAAGAGGGCAACAATGGAAACATTTATAGCACATAAGGTAACACAAAAGTTGTTCAAGATTGACGATCATATTGCAATGACTACAGCTGGACTTGTTGGTGATCTTCAGGTTCTCGTCAGGTATTTGAGAGCGGAAGTGGAACTTTATAAGTTAAAAAACAAGGCACCGATAACCGTTCAGGGTGCGGCAACTTTATTATCCAATATTCTTAACCAGAGCAAATTTTATCCATACTATGTTAGTTTGATTGTTGGTGGTTACGATAATAAAGGTTACCATGTTTTTGCCCTTGACGCGGCCGGAGGGGCCATTGAGGATAAATATGTAAGTGCTGGATCCGGTTCACTTTTCGTTTATGGTGTTCTTGAGGATTCATACAATGAAAGCATAACACTTGATGATGCAATAAATTTGGCAATAAGGGGAGTTAATGCTGCAATGAAAAGGGATGCGGCATCCGGTGATGGTATTGATGTTGCAACCATCACTGCCAAGGATGGTTTCGTTAAACTCGATGATGAGGAAGTAAAAAAGAGGATGAAAAAACTCAAGCTTATCTAAATTAAAAATCACTTAGCCGGCAGGCGCATATTATGGCCGATACTGAATGGGAGGATATATTAGAACAGACTAAACTTGCGGTTTTGGAATTTGCTCCAGGAATTTCAATAAGTAGTATAGACTTTGAAGCCTCACTTATTGTTGTTTACACAAAGGACATTGATTATTTTACCGACAACCCCAATGTAGTTAAACAGATAGCACAGAAAATAAGGAGAAGAATTTCAATAAGACCCGATCCATCAATTCTCATGGATGAAGAGGAAGCAAAGCAGGAAATAATGAAAATTGTTCCTCCCGAGGCAGGAATAAATGAAATTTATTTTGAGCCGGAAACCTGTGAGGTAATTATTGAGGCAGATGCTCCGGGAATTGTAATTGGTAAGGAAGGACAGCTTTTGAATGAAATAAAAAAGCACATAAAATGGGCACCCAGGGTTGTGAGAACTCCTCCCATAAAGTCAAGAACAGTTTATGAAACAAGGGAATTTTTGAAAATGCATAAGGATGAAAGGAGGGAATTTTTAAGGGAAATTGGAAGGAAATTGAACAGACCTGTTTTAAAGGGTGAAAACTGGGTAAGGGTGATAGCCCTTGGAGGATACAGGGAGGTGGGAAGATCAGCAACACTTATAATGACAAGGAACAGCAGAATACTTGTTGATTGTGGTCTAAACACGGGAAGCGTTAATCCTGAAGAACCATGGTCAGGAATACCATACCTTTATGTTCCAGAAATATGGTCACAGGATGCATTTATAAATGAAAACAATCCATTCAAATACCTTGATGCAGTTGTTCTCACCCATGCACATATAGATCATTCCGGTCTTGTTCCTCTCCTATACAAATATAACTACAAGGGTCCTCTTTATACAACACCACCAACAAGGGATCTTGCCGTTCTTCTTCAGATGGATTATTTAAAACTCGCACATTCGGAAGGTGGGAAGGTACCATACGATTCAAAGGATATAAAGGAAATGTTAAAAAGAACGATAACTATTGAGTATGGTGAAACAACAGATATTACACCTGACATAAGGTTAACCTTTCACAATGCTGGGCATATACTTGGATCATCCGTGGCACACTTCCACATTGGAGAGGGTTTGCATAATATTGTTGTAACGGGTGATATAAAGTTTGAAAAAACCTGGCTATTCAACGCTGCAAACAACAAATTCCCCAGGGTGGAAACGGTTATAATTGAATCAACATATGGTGGTAAAAATGATTTTCAGCCATCAAGGACCGAGGCTTCAGAAAATCTTAAGAATATAGTGGGAAATGTTATAAACAGGGGTGGAAAGGTAATTGTTCCTGTTTTCGCTGTTGGTAGAAGTCAGGAAGTAATGCTTGTTCTTGAGGAATATATAAGGACAGGTCAATTGCCAAAAATACCTGTTTACCTTGATGGTATGATATGGGAGGCAACAGCAATACATGCAGCATATCCTGAATACCTTAACAGGGATCTGAAGGAAAGGATATTTAAAAAGGCCGATAATCCATTCCTTTCGGATATTTTTGCAAGAGTTGAAACGCAGGAAAAGAGGCTGGAAATAATAAATAATCCGGATCCTGCAGTGATTCTTGCAACATCAGGCATGATGAATGGAGGACCTGTTATAGAATATTTCATAAATCTTGCAGAGAATCCAAAGAATGCATTGCTTTTTGTTGGTTATCAGGCTGAGGGTACACTAGGAAGGAGAATACAGAAAGGTGAAAAAACCATAACCCTACCCCACATGGGTAAAATGACAAACGTTGAAATTAACATGGAAATAATAACCGTTGAGGGGTTTTCAGGTCACGCGGATAGAAAACAGCTTATTCAGTATATTACATCAATGCATCCAAAACCCACAAAGGTCATTACATGCCATGGTGATAACGGTAACTGTGAATTTTTTGCAGAGACACTTGTGAGAAGGTATGGATTCGATGCATACGCCCCTAAAAATCTTGAAGCTTTGAGGTTATTCTGAGACCATGTTCTCATCAATTGAAGAAATGAACGGAATTCTAATCAACTGCAGAAAATGCCCAAGACTTGTAAAATTCAGGGAGGATGTTGCCCTCAGAAAAAATAGATTCTTTGGTGAGAAATACTGGAGCAAGCCTGTTCCTGGTTATGGTGATATAAATGGGAAATTGTTAATCCTAGGTCTTGCACCTGCCGCAACTGGTGGGAACAGGACAGGGAGGATTTTTACCGGTGATAAAAGTGCCCAGTTTCTTGTTAGGTGTTTATATAAAACAGGCTTTACCAACATGGATCGTTCAGAAAAAATTGATGATGGACTTGTTTATTATTCCACATATGTTACTGCTGTTCTAAAATGTGTTCCACCTAACGATAAACCAAACAGGGATGAAATTGAAAACTGCTTCCCTTACTTAAGATTTGAAATAGATTCCATGAAGAACCTTAAGGCAATACTTGTTCTTGGAAGAATTGCATTTGATGTTCTTAAGAAATATTTTAAAGAGAAGGGAATAGATATAAGGAATGTTGAATTCAAACATGGTGAAAGTTTTTCCGTGAATGGTATTAGAATTTTTCTTTCCTACCACCCATCACCCAGAAACGTGAATACAGGTCGGATTAATGAGGAATCATTCATAAGGGTTCTTGAGGAAATAAAAAGATACATAGGATCCTAATTTCACAAATTGGTAATAAAAACTATTTTATAGGTATTACAATTAATGTGATCCATGGCAAACAAAAAGGTTAATAAGGAAAGTTCAAAAAAGGATGAGTACGTGGAATTTCTTGAGGATACACTTGGAGAGATGTCCCTTGCACTCATGATAGACATGGAAAGGCATGGTATTTTCACGGAAAAGGGCGATGAATTTGTTGTCACGGACAAATTCATGAACAAACTCTATGAAGAAAGTTCAAAATTGCTCTCTGAAGAAACGGATGAGGACGAAATCATTGGAGAGGCAGTTTATAACGCGATAAAAAGCTTTTATCCCGAGGATACTCTAGAAGAAGAGATATTTCCAAGGGCTGACATTGTTGTAGGGTTTGTTCTTGAGGATCTTGAGGATTACATATCCCAGAACAAAGAAAAATGATTGTATGCGGAGTGGACGAGGCGGGGAGGGGACCTGTAATAGGGCCGCTTGTTATATGCGGTCTCTGTGCAGATGAAAATGAAATAAAAAATCTAAACGTTAAGGATTCAAAACTACTTTCACCCAAAAGAAGGGAATACCTTTTTGATAAAATTATTTCAATAGCAAAAAAATACGTTATAAAGATAATTCCCCCTGAAAAACTGGACGAAATGATGAAGGAAATGACCATCAATGAAATTGAAGAAATCTATTTTGCAGAAGTAATTGATGAGCTGAAAGCTGAGATTGTTATAGTTGATGCCGTTGACGTGGATGAAAAAAGGTTTGAGGAAAATTTAAAAAAGAGGTTAAACTTTGATATAAAAATAATTTCAAAACATAAGGCGGATAGGGATTATCCTGTTGTTTCAGCAGCATCAATAATAGCAAAGGTAACAAGGGACAGGGAGATTGAAAAAATAAAAAAGGAAATTGGAGATTTCGGTTCAGGATATCCTGCGGATCCAAGGACCGTGAATTTTCTTATGGAATATTACAAAAATAACGGTTCATTACCAAAGTATGTGAGGAAAACGTGGAAAACAATACGCAAAATTTTAAATTCCAAAAGCAATTTGGACAAATATGGATGAACTCATGGATCTTGTTAAAAAATTTAATGAAAGAGCAGAAAGGGATGAATCCTTAAGGAATAATCTGAAGGACCTGAAAAGGAACATTGTTGTTAAATTCTCCGATGATGGAGAATATTATCTAAAACTTGACCAGGCAAAGGTTGAAATGTTAAGTGATCCATTCACAAAGGCTGATATTACCGTTGAACTCTCATCGGAAACATTCAAGAAGCTGCTTAACAAGGAAATTGATGCCTTATCGGCTTATATAACAAGAAAGATTGTTGTTAAGGCATCCCTATCCGATAAACTTCTTATTTCGGAGTTACTAAAATGAAAACGGATGAGTATTTTTCCCTGTTAAAGTCCGAGGCACAGAAAGCATATGAGATTGCAATGGAAGCAAGAGCCAGGGGTAAAGATCCTGAGGATTTCGTTGAAATTCCAATGGCGGAGGATCTTGCCTCAAGGGTTGAGAAACTTATAGGACTTGATGGCATTGCCGAAACGATAAGAGAGATAGCAAAAAACAACAACAGGGAAATGACAAGCATACTTGCGGCAAGGGAGATAGCAAAAAAATTCTCAAATAATAGAGAAAAGGCTCTGGATATATCAATAAGGGTTGGTCTTGCAATTCTAACGGAAGGTATACTTGTTGCACCCCTTGAAGGTATTACCGATGTTAAGATAAAAACAAACGATGATGGAAGTGAATATTTATCCATTTATTATTCAGGTCCAATAAGGGGTGCCGGTGGAACAGCACAGGCCCTCAGCGTTCTTATTGGTGATATTGTAAGAAAGGATCTTGGAATAGGTAAATTCAAACCAAGACCGGAATTAATTGAAAGGTACAAGGAAGAAATACAGATATATGGAAATGTTGAACATTTACAGTACAGGCCTACAGCATCGGAAATTGAAACTGTTGTTTCAAACTGCCCCGTATGCATAGATGGTGAGGGAACACTTGATGAGGAGGTTTCCGGTTACAGGGACCTGAAGGAAATTGAAACAAACAGGGTAAGGGGAGGAATGTGCCTTGTAATGGTTGAGGGTATAATCCAGAAAGCAAGGAAAATTAAAGGACTTGTTGAAAGGTTGAAAATAGATGGATGGGAGTTCCTAGATAAAATTGTAGAAAAAAATGTTGAAGATGGAAATGAAACATCAGAAAAATTCATTGAGGATATTGTTGCTGGAAGACCTGTTTTCGCACATCCGGGCAGAAAAGGAGGTTTCAGGCTTAGATATGGTAGATGCAGAACGGGCGGCCTTGCAACGGTATCCGTGAATCCTGCAACAATGTATGTCATGGATAAATTCATAGCAGGCGGAACGCAGTTAAAGCTTGAATTCCCTGGTAAAGCGGCTGGCATGACGGCATGTGATTCTGTCGAAGGTCCTATAGTTCTCCTCGAAAACGGTGATCTAATTCAGATAAACTCAACGGAAAATTTGGATAATTTAAAGATTGTCAAGGTTTATGATAATGGAGAAATTCTTATCCCCTTTGGTGAATTCCTTGAAAATAATTATCCACTGAAACCGGGAAGTTTTACGGAGGAATGGTGGAATCAGATTGCAAGGAGAAAGGGAATTGTGGATATAAAGATTGATACTTTCGATCAGGCCTGGAAAATATCAAGGGAATATAATATACCTCTTCATCCAAAGTACAATCTATTCTGGCATGACATATCCATTGATGATGTTAAAAAATTAAGGGATTTTATTGTTAACCATGGAAAATTTGTTGAAGGAAAATTGTTAATACCAAAAGACAGAGAAATTAAGGAAATCCTAAGCGAACTTGGCGTTCTTCACAAGGAAAGGGATAATTACATAATAGAACACTATTCCCACGCTTTAATAAAATGTCTTGGATTGAAGGTTGAGAACGATGGAATTTATTATGAAATTGATCTTAAGGAATTCAACAATACAATTGATTTAATTTCATACCTTTGCGGCATCAGGGTAAAACCGAGAGCACCAACGAGGGTGGGAGCAAGAATGGGAAGACCTGAAAAGGCAGCTGAAAGAAAAATGAGACCGCCCGTAAACCTTCTTTTCCCGATCGGTGATACATTCGGAAACAGAAGATCCATTTCAAACATTGTGAAGGATAATGAGGCAAAAATTAAAGTGTCAGCGGGATTGAGGATCTGCCCCAAATGCGGGAGGAAAACGTACAGGGTTAGATGTGAAAAGTGCGGAACCAGAACAAATTACACGGGGAAGGAGGATGAGTTTGAAATCTCCCTGAAGGATATATTTTTCACATCTATAAAAAACCTTAATCTTGATATATCTGAATTCCCGGATGTAAAGGGTGTAAAAGGTCTTGTATCACAGGAAAAATTGCCTGAGCCATTTGAAAAGGGTATTTTAAGAGCAAAACATGGTGTATGGGTTTACAAGGATGGAACAGCAAGGTTCGATATGAGCAACCTTGCACTTACACATTTCAGACCTGTGGAAATCGGTCTTACAGTTGAAAAGGCCAGGGAACTTGGGTACACAAAGGATGTTTTCGGTAAAGATCTTGTTTCACCAAACCAGATATGCCAGATTTTTCCACAGGATCTTATAATATCAAAGTCCGGTGGCGATTATTTGTTGAATGTTTCAAAATTCATTGATGATCTCCTCGAAAGATTCTATGGTTTACCAAGATATTACAAATGTGAAAAAAGGGAAGATCTTATAGGAAAACTGGTTCTCGGACTTTCGCCCCATACATCAGGTGCGGTGCTCGGGAGAATTATTGGCTTTACGGATCTTTCAGCATGCCTTGCCCATCCATTTTTCCATGCGGCAAAGAGAAGGAACTGCGATGGGGACGAGGATTCAGTTATTCTTCTTCTTGATGCACTTATTAACTTTTCAAAACATTACCTACCAGGCACAAGGGGCGGGCAGATGGATGCACCGCTATTCATGTCTCTCAGGGTTGATCCCAGGGAGATAGACAAAGAAGCACTTAACGTTGATGTATCCTGGGAATATCCCCTGGAATTCTATGAAATAGCTGAAAGGAACGGAAAACCATCAGAGGCTGAAAATTTGATTGAAACTGTGAAATCCAGACTTGGAAAGGAGAATGAACTTTATCCATACGGTTTTACAAACGATACAGGAAATATAAACAACTGTGTACTTGAAAGTTCATACAGAACACTTGAATCCATGGAGGAAAAAACCGTGGCACAGCTTGAACTTGCCACAAAATTAAGGGCTGTTGATGAAATGGATGTCGCAACAAGGATACTTTCACACCATTTCATTCCAGACATTATGGGTAACATGAGAAAGTATGGTACACAGGAATTCCGTTGTTCAAAATGTAACAGGAAATACAGGAGAATTCCCCTTTCAGGTAAATGTGAATGTGGTGGTAATATAATTTTGACAACATCACAGGGTAATATAACAAAATATCTGGATATTGCCAAAAAATTGTTGAAAGAATTCAATGTTAACACCTATACAAAACAGAGGCTTATTTTTGCAGAAGAGGCAATAAAAACGCTGTTTATGGAAGAAAAGGAACAGAATGGAAAGAGGCTGGAGGATTTTGTATGATTGCAACAATTTTTGTTGTTGGTCCGGCGGGATCAGGAAAATCAACATTCACGGGTGCTTTCCAGGAATGGATGAGGAACAACAGCTATGAGGCAATTGCTGTCAACCTTGATCCGGGGGCCGATTCAATTCCCTATTCCCCCGATGTTGATGTTAGGAACTGGGTTGTTCTCCAGGACATTATGGATGAATATTCCCTTGGACCCAATGGTGCACAGATTCTTGCATCGGACATGATTGCAAACAGTATTGATGAAATAAAGAATGAGATAGATTCATTCGATACGGATTATGTTATAATAGACACTCCCGGTCAGCTTGAACTTTTTGCATTCAGGACTGCAAGTGAATTTATAGTTGAAAAGCTCTCTGAAAAGAGGGGTTACATCCTTTTCATGATGGATCCCATGGTTGCCATTTCACCATCAGGTTATATTTCTTTATTAACATTATCGGCATCCGTTTTCTTCAGATTCTATTTACCATTCTCAAATATTATAAATAAAATTGATCTTTTGCAAAAAGAGGATCTTGACAAGCTGAAAATGTGGAGCGAGGATAGAAACATACTTTACGAGGATCTGAGAGCTGAAAAGGGAAACATTCAGAATATCTTTATGGGTGAACTTTTCAAGTCAATTGAGGAAAGCAACTATGATATAAGACCAAGCTTCGTATCATCGAGGGATATTTCAGGCATGGATGATATTTATTACAAAATTCAGCTTTCATATGCTGGCGGGGAGGATATAGAAAAAAGGTAATCATCTTTTGAAAAATTCAACATCCGCCTTTCCATTAAAAATTTTAAGAATTGCATATCTTCCATCCTTTGCTGGACCGGGATTGAAGAAAAGTGTTTTACCATCATAATATTTTCCGGCATTTTCATGAATATGGCCGAACATAACAACAAATGGCCTTTTTTCATCCACTGCCCTTCTTATTCCTTTATTACCAACATGTTTTCCATTTATTTCGTCCAGTATACCGTATGGAGGTTGATGAAGCATAAGTATTGTTTTTTCATCAAGATTTTTGTTTAAAAATTCAAATGCCTCATTATCGCTGAAAACTATTCCCATGCTAACATTGTTAAAATCCGTCCCCCCAAGACCTACAATTTTATAATCTGAAAAAATGAAAGTGTTTTTGTGCATATTAACAATTTCGCTTTCGTTCATTGAATTCAATATTTCGGGTGGATCGCAGTTCCCTGGTATGGCAAAGATTGTTATATCTTTTGTCGAAACATCCTTTACGATTTTTGCAGGACCGAAATGTGTTATATCACCAAGTATCATTACCGCATTAAAATCATGCATACCATTGATCTCCTCAATGAAGTAATGGTTAACCCTTCCATGTAGATCGGAAAGAACAAGGAATTTTATTTCCTTCAAGTTCCCATTCCCCATGTTTCAAGGTACCTTTTCTGTTCCTCGTTTAATGAATCTATTTTTATGTTAAATGATTTGAGTGCAAGTTCCGCAACACCCCTATCAATTTCCTGGGGAACAGGATAAACTCTGTTCTCCAATCTCTCATGATTTTTAAGGATGTATTCAGCTGTGAGGGCCTGTATTGAAAAACTCAGATCCATGATTTCAACAGGATGACCCTGCCCCCCAACAAGGTTTATCAACCTTCCCTCACCCAGAAGATACAACCTTCTTCCATCTTTGGTCACATATTCCTCAACATATTTCCTTACCTCATTGTGCTTTGTCGATATATCAAGAAGATCATTCTTGTTTACCTCAACATCAAAATGGCCCGCATTTGCAAATATACAACCATCCTTTGCAACCTTTAAATGTTCCTTTCTCACCACATCCCTCATTCCCGTTGCAGTTATAACAATATCCGCATCCCTTATTGCCTCATCCATGGTTGTGACATCAAAACCATCCATATGTGCCTCAACAGCCTTTACAGGATCTATTTCAGTAACAGTTACCCTTGCACCCATACCCTTCAACCTCATTGCAATACCCTTACCGCACCAGCCATAGCCCGCAACAACAATCCTTTTTCCTGCAATAAGAAGATTCGTTGTTGCCATTATTCCATCTATTGTACTCTGCCCTGTTCCGTATCTGTTATCAAAAAGATGCTTCATCTGTGCGTCGTTTACATCGAACATTGGAAACCTTAAAACTCCATCCCTTTCCATTGCCTTTAATCTTATAACACCCGTTGTTGTTTCCTCATTTCCACCCATTATTTTTATACCTTTTTTAATAACAAGGTATGTAAGATCACCGCCATCATCTATGATTATATCTGGATCTATCTCAAGAACCCTTTCAAGACTTTCGTAATACTCATCATTTGTCTGTCCCCTTTTTGCATAAACTTTCATTTCATTTGAAAGGGCCAGGGCCACGGAATCATCAGTTGTCTGCGGATTGCATGATGTTATTGCAATTTGGGCTCCACCATCCTTAAGTGTTCTTGCAAGAACACCCGTTTTTGCCTCAAGGTGAAGCGCCATTCCAATCTTTATTCCACTGAAAGGTTTTTCTTTCCTGAATCTTTCCCTGACAAAAGAAATTATTGGCATCCTCGATTCTGCCCAGTAGAGTTTTTTTAATCCTTCCTCAGAAGAGTTCATATCCTTGCATGGTAAATTCAATATTTATTTTTTTCAATCCTCATATTTTTAATAACTTCCCTTGAAAAATCCATGGTTGAATATGACGGTGTATTTGAATACCTTGCAAGATCCTGTGTGAAAATGTTCTTTTCAAATGTTCTTATCAAACCTTTCTCTATCAATTCACCCGCTTCATTCCACCCTATGTGTTTTAAAAGCATGGAACCGCTTAATATCAAAGAAACAGGATTGGCAACATTTTTCCCCGCATATTTTGGAGCGGATCCATGTGATGTTTCAAAAATTGCATAAGTTTCATTCATGTTTACTGAGGGAACAAGGGCAGAACCACCGATCTGCCCTGCAAGTGCATCGCTTATATAATCACCGTTGAGGTTTCCTGCAAGTATAACATCAAAATTTTCAGGTTTCATCAACGATTGCTGGAAAACATTATCAGCTATCATATCCTTGACGAAAATATTTACACTTTTCATTTCATTTATAACATCCATAATCCATTTTAGAAAATATCCCTCGGTAAATTTCATAATGTTTCCCTTGTGCATTACAGTAATCTTTTTTCTTCCATTCTTTAAGGCATATTCAATTGAAATTCTGGCAAACCTTTTTGTTTTCTTTTCACTCATAAATTTAAGAGAAATGCCTGTATCATCATCAATATCAATACCAAAATTTTCTTTCATTACCAATGCAAATTTTTTCTGATTCTCAGAAAAAGGTTCCCATTCAATTCCTCTGTAAAGATCTTCTGTATTTTCCCTGAAAAGAAAAATGTTCAATTTTTGTGGATTTTTAACAACGCTTGGTACATTTTTGAAATATTTTATGGGTCGGAAATTAACAACTAGATCCAGGTATTCCCTTATTGTTACGTTCAGGCTTTTGTATCCACCAACAGGTGTTGTTAAGGGCCCTTTAATTCCAACAATATGATCCTTAAGTTTTTCAAGCGTTTCCTCTGGTAACATTTCACCATAAAGTTTCAATGATTTTTCTCCTGCAAAAAGTTCAAGCCACTCAATTTTTCTTTCATCACCGTATGATAATTTTATGGCTTCATCCCATACAGGTAATGATGCCTTCATTATATCAGGCCCGATACCATCACCCTCAATGTATGGAATGGTTAATGTATCGGGAACAATAAGTTTCCGGGAAAACTGTATTTTCATAAAAATCAATATTGTGTATTATTTAAAAAATTTTGTTCACAATTTCATACCTAACAATAATTTCGTATGCAACAACCCATGCCAACATTGTTTCATTGAAAATTGAAATGGATTCTTTAACAAAGTCCGTTCTTGATATAAAATCACCCGATGGAAATCCTCCAATGATAAAAACCTGATCATCAAGATTTAAAAATTGCTCAATTTTTGCATTTTTTCCTTTTTCTGTTAGAAGAAAAACATTATCTGTTTTAAGGGAACTAACTAAATCCTTTAATGCCATTTTTTTCATCCAGAGGAGGGGTCTTTCCTTATCTGGAACGTACTGGTTAAGGAATAGTGATTCAATAAGTCCAACAAACCTGTTGTAACTTTTCGGTATCCTTGTTTCAGGATTTATAAAAATAACCTCATCGTTCCTCGTGTGAACGTAAACCCTTAGAAGATGTTTCCTGTTTAGGTATGATTCAAGTGTGTTCAGAAGAAAATAATGAACAATATCCGGTCTGCCCCTCCTGTTTTCCTCACCAGGAAAGAATTTTCTTATTGCACTGTGGTGGTACGTTGAGTCAAGGAGTATGTTTTTAGCCTTCTTTCCCCTTCTTTTTGCATCTTTGATAACAGATGGGTGTGTCCAGAGCTCGGATGGAATTGTTTCCAGTTCTGAATCAGCCAGAATTAAATGCAACATGTTCAACCGAATATTGATCCCATTCCCTCAAGGGAATTTTCTTCAAGCTCCCTGAATTTTTTGTATATTTCTTCCTTTTCTTTATCGTTTAAAATTTTTACCCTATCCCTGCAAATATCCTCAGCTTTTTTTACACCCTCTTCAGATCCTTCAATTAAAACATATATGGCATCATCTTTTAGGTTTAGAGCAACGCCTTCCCTTCTTGTTATACTCTGCCTTGATACAACATCATCCCTGTAAATTTGATCTATGCAAGCAATATCCTTCTTTTCTATTTTCAGTATTGTGTACATAAAGAAAGATAAAATGTTTTGGTTAGATAATACTTTCCTTCAGTACATGGTTATGTTGTACTTTTCCTTGAATTTTATGAATTCGTCCCTTGTTTTAATTTTAAGTATTTCATTTATTTTGTCCATGAATTCCTTCATGGATTCATCCCATATCTGCCTTGAAAGATAAATCCTTGAATTTTCATCATCGAAGAATATTTCCTCCGCATGCTCCTTTAAACATCTCAATGCTTCGGCAGCACCCTCTTCACTTCTGTTCTCCTCAAATTCATGAATGCATTCAATCATAGATCATCGCACCTCTGCATGTTGAAGTATGGATAACGAACATCATACCTGTTTATGGAATACTCGAGCCTGTACATGTAACCATTCAAGGATTTTTCCACAGATCCAGTGTTTTCCCTATCAAGCAAAAATACCTCAGGATGTTTCTTTGAAAGTTCCTTCAACCTTCTCTTTGCCTCGTTCACGGTAATTTTTCCATCAAGTGCATCAATATGTATCTTTGCAAATTCACCGAAACCCTCCAGTTCATTGCTTTTCTTTGAAATCTTTAAAATTTTTTCAAGTGCCCTATGTGCACTTTTTATATCCCCATAAATCAAATCTGTATTAAGTATGCTCATATATAGCCTTAAAAGTATCATGGAATACCACCCCATGCGTTAAGTAGACCTGAAAAGTAAAATGGTGCAAAAACACCAAGAATGATTGCGATCAAAGCAAGGGATAAAACAAGGAAATCAACATTCCTTAATTTAACATTACCTGAAGATGGTTCCTTCCAGTACATGTACATGATTACCCTGAAGTAATAGTATACTGAAATTGCTGAATTTATAACAGCAACAATTGCAAGCCAAACAAGACCTGATTCAATAAGGGTCAGGAAAAGATAGAATTTACCCATGAACCCTATTGTTGGGGGTACTCCTGCAAGACTTAAAAGAAGAACAGATAGTGAAAATGCAAGAATTGGGTTTGTTTTACCAAGACCTGAAATGGATTCAAGCGTTGTCTCCTTTTTATTGTTTTCAAATGCTTCCATTGAAATGAATGATCCTCCCTTCATGATCACATAGGCTATTGCAAAAAGAATTATTGCACCCAGAGCATCGCCAAGAGCTGATTTTGAAACGGTGAAAACGAGAACCATGTAACCTGCATTGGCTATACTGCTGTATGCAAGCATCCTTTTAACATCCTTTTGCATTATTGCTGTTATATTACCATAAAACATGGTGATTACGGAAAGAACAATGAAGAATGTATTAACATAATTCAATGGAAATGCAACAAGCATCAACCTTAACATTATAACAAGGGCCATCAGTTTACTTGCTGTTGAGAGGAATGATGAAACTGGTGCCCTTGAACCTGTGTATGTGTCAACTGCCCAGCTATGGAAGGGGAATAGTGAAAGCTTGAAACCAAAACCTATTATGAAGAATATGAATGATAGCATAAACATGGTGAAATCTGTATAACTGGATGTGATCTGGAATGTACCTGTTGCAATGTAGTAATATGAAATACCGAGTAATAAAAATGCTGATGATAGTGCACCTATAACAAAGAATTTTAGAGATGCTTCCAGTGATCTCTTTTCCTTTGTGAAGGCTGAAAGTGCATAGGTGGAAATGCTGGCAGTTTCGAATGTAACGAACATGGCTATAAGATTATTTGAATAGGATGCAAGTATCATTGCTCCCGTGCTGAATAAAAGTAGTGCATAGAATATTTCCATCTTTTTGTAATTGAAATTGTATGATCCAATTAATGTAACAATCAGAGAAAAAACGAATATCATTGAGAATATTGTACCTGCAAAATCAAATTGAAAAATGGTGTTGCTTTCATTTAGATTAAATATTAAAATCAGTGAAATGAATGAAAGTATTGCACCTACCATTGATAGTGAAAATAGAATTTTTTTATTCTTGGTTACAGTTGCTAGAAGAATTACACCAATACCGAATATGAAAAGTTCCATTGATGGTACATAAAAATTAAACACCTGTAACACCTCCCGCTAAAAGATTATGTGCATAGACCTGAAACATATGGAATATGGGTGTTGGGTATATGCCAATGGCAACAACAAGCAAAAGAAGTATAAGCATGGGAAGCAATTCCCTGGGCAACATATCATGAATTTTTCCAAGGTAATCGTTGTAGGGCCCGAATAAAGTTCTCTGAATCGCCCATATATGGTATGATGCAACAACAAGAACACCGAATATGACAAAAAGGGATATGAATCCTATAAAGTACCATACACCAACTATAACGGAAAATTCTGCAATGAACCCTGCCATTCCAGGAAGACCAAGAGAGGCAAGGAAACCACCGAGCATTATGAATGCAAGATTCGGCATCATTTTTGTTAAACCTCCAAGATCCCTTATTGCCCTTGTTCCAGTTGCCCTCTCAATTGATCCAACACTTCCGAAAAGGATTGGTACAATTATACCGTGGGCAAACATCATGAACATTCCACCAGCAAGGGCAAGTTCAGCGTTCAGACCGGAACCGGGATAAAAGATCATTGATACAGCAAGTGTTATGAAACCCATATGACCTATACTCGAGTATGCAACCATCCTTTTTAGATCCTTCTGTGCAAGTGCTGCCAGGGCAGAATAAACAATGCTTATTATACCCAGTGAAAGAAGGAAATAGAAAAGATTGTATGATGTTTCACCGCTGAACAGAACAAAGATTCTGAATATTCCATATGCACCCATTTTGGAAAGTATGCCTGAAAATATCATGGCAGATGTGGTTGGTGATTCAACATAAACATCAGGAGCCCAGGTATGGAACGGAAATGATGGTAATTTAATGAAGAATGCAAGGAAGAATCCCGCCATCAGGAAAAAGATAAGGTTTGGTGGTATGAACGATAGATTGTTAAGGATTGAGAAATCAAGGTTGAATACACCATGTATTGTGTAATAATAATATGCCGCAATAAATATTGATACAAGCATTAAAACACTTCCAACATGCGTGTATATCAGGAATTTCAATGCTGTGTAATCCTTTCTCCTTTCACCCCATCTACCAATCAGGAAGTAAGCCGGGATCAATACAAGTTCCCAGAATATGTAAAATACAAAGAGATTCTGTGTTAAAAATACACCCATCAAAGCGAATTCAAGGAAGAAAAGGTATGAAAAGTATGATGATTCAATTTTTGAATCCTGGTAAATAATTGCTATGAAGAAAACTATTGATGTAAGAAGTATAAGCGGATAGGATAGATAATCAAGACCAAGGTTGAAATCTATACCATATAATTGCTGTGTTGTGAAATTCAAATTTATGAAATAGAATGAAAAGATTGCAAGTAAAAGGTAAATTCCCTGAAGAATGGATGAAATAACCTTTCCATATTTGCCAATGAAAATGGCTATGATTGAAAATATCAGAGGTATGAAAATTATTACTACAAGTACCCAAGGATCCATTTTATATCACCCCCATGAACAGTGCGAGCAAAAGGAAAAATAGAATACCTATAACCATTATTGCTGCATAGTTCTGTACAACACCCGTCTGGACCTTTCTTGTTATTCCGGACAACCAGTTTACGGAATATCCTACAAAATTTACAAAGCCATCGACAACATATTTGTCAAAGAGTGAAAATAGATAGGAAAGGTAAACGATAACCCTCTCAGCTATAATGTTGGTATATAGAAAATCAAGGTAATACTTTGCCTTGAGTATTCTGTATAAAGCTCCGGAACCCTTTGCAATTTTATCCGCAGAGCCTTTATGTGAAACATATACCTCGTATGTTATGAATATGCCGATCAGAACCAATATAAGTGGAACATATTCAATGAGAACATTGTTCAATGAAAATGAAAATGAACCTACATAAGAATAGAATGATTCCTGGAATATTCCATATATGAGTGAAAGGATTGATAGAACAATTAGAGGGACTATCATAACCCAGGGAGGATCCCTTGCATGCTCGGCAGCATAACTATTTGGTTTTCCAAGTGCTACGATGAAGAACATTCTGAATGTATAAATTGTTGTGAGAAGAACACCTATGACAAGAATTATCCATGGTATTATATTTCCGGTGTTCTGGTATAGATAATATGAAAGGGATACAATTTCATCCTTGCTGAAATAACCTGCTGTTGGTGGAAAGCCAACAAGAGTAAGGGATCCTATGAACATGGCTGTTATGGTAATAGGCATTTTCTTCCACAATCCACCCATTTTCCTTATATCCCTTACATCAAGGAGGGAATAAAGAATAGCCCCTGCTGAGAGGAATAACAAGGCTTTAAGGAATGAATGCACAATTAAATGATACATGCTTATGCCAACCGTGTATTCCTGCATAACGGCACCCAGACCAAGGGCTGTAAGCATATAACCAAGCTGGCTTATTGTTGAATATGCCAGTATTCTTTTAATATCGTTCATCACCATGCCCAGGGTACCTGCAATGAAAAGCGTGATTGCGCCCATATAAAGGACAATGTATCCAACCACAGGTATTGCAATCATATAAATGGGGAAAAGTCTGGCAACAAGATAGATACCTGCGGTAACCATTGTCGCAGCATGTATTAAAGCGGATACTGTTGTTGGACCCTCCATGGCATCAGGTATCCATACATGGAGAGGAAACTGTGCAGATTTACCCGCAGCTCCACCAAGTATAAGGACGGTTGCAAGGGCAAGGTTTATTTTATTTATTGAACCAGCATTCTGTATAATTGTTGAAATTGATAAGGGATCGCTTTGATTGTAAAGTGACCAGAATAGTACAGCAAGTCCTAATATAAGCATCATGTCCCCTACCCTTGTTACAATGAACGCTTTCTTGGCTGCAGAGGCCGCATTGGGTTTATGCCACCAGAATCCAATCAAAAGCATTGAACATAAACCTACAAGCTCCCAGAAGAGGAAAAGCATAACAAGGTTCGAGCTTAAAACAACACCGAGCATACCTCCCGTAAACAAAGAAGTTTCGGCAAAATAAACATGTTTGTTTGGATCCCTTCCCATGTAACCTATAGCAAACATGTGAATAAGGAATGAAACACCTGAAACCATCAATGCCATGGATATGGATAGGGGATCAAGATAGATACCCCAGGTGAAGTTGTAAAACCAGGGATAGGAAAATACAGCTTTATCTGGAACATTTAAATAAACATAATAGGAAAGAAGAAATGAGATGAAAATTAATGATGTTGCCACAATCCCTGTATATTTTCTCAATTTTTCACTGAATTTACCCATGAGCAGTATTATGGGGAAACCAATTATGGGTAAAAGAAATATTAAGATTCCTGAAATTTCAACCATTTCCATTGCTTACCACCTCAGATCCTTCAATGAAGAAAGTTCAACACCCTTTGTTACCCTGTAAAGAGCCACAAGAATTGCAAAGCCAACGGCAGATTCTGCTGCAGCTATGACAATTGACAAAAGAACAAAAAATACACCCTGTGCAGCACTCTGAACGTTTGATAGTGCGTATGCCACAATGTTTAGATTTGCGCTGTTAATCAATATTTCAACACTTATTATGAGCCTTATTCCACCCCTTGATGTAAGAATTCCATAAAGACCCGCACTGAAGAATGCAAGGCTCAGGAATAGAATGAGAATGAAATCCTCTGGCATGTTCATTCCTCCTTCCCTGAAATGTAAAAGGATCCAATGAGTGATCCAAATAACAGTATTGCCATTATTTCAAGTATTGTATAATAATTATTTGTCATCATTGTACCAACATAGCCAAGCATTTCATTTCCACCAACAAGATTTATTCCTGAGAGTGTGCTCACGTAATTAACAATGAATATTAAAACAAGAATGAAGAAAAGGGCCGTGATTGCTATTGCATAACTACCCTTCAACTTCCTCACCTCTTGTAAGCATTATTGTAAAGAGAAGCAAGGTAACCACAGCACCAACATAAACAATTATCTGAATGGTTCCAAGGAACTGTGCGTTCAGGGCAAAGTAAAGTGATGCTATGGATATCAAAAATATTGTTAGTGCAAGAGCTGCCCTGTATAGATTCTTTTCAGTAACTGCCCATACGGCGGAAAAGAATCCAATCGCTCCTATTATATAAAATTCAATCATGATACTTCAACTCCTTTTCAGTTCTTGATAATCTATCTGGTAAATAATCGAAATCCTTATCGTAGTGGGCAAGTTCAAACTCTTCAGATAACCTTATTGATCCGGTTGGACAGATCTCCTGGCAGAGACCGCAGTATGTACATGTTCCTATGTTCACAGCTGGATAAATCTTTCTTTTATTTTTTCCATTATCGTAATCGTAGAAAACCATATGATCGGAATGGTTTGGACATATCTGTGAACATAACGTGCATCCAATGCAGGTATCGAGGTTAAGGATCACCCTTCCCTTGAAGCGTTTTGTATGCCAGGGTATCTGTTCCTCGGGATATTCAACAGTTACAGGTTTTCTCCTTAGGTTCTTTGATACCTGAACAAGACCCTTTAATATACCAAACACTTAAGCCACCCCCGGCCAATATATTGCAATAAAAATGCTCCATATCATGTTAACTATGGCTAGAGGAAAGAGAACTTTCCAGCCAAACTTCATGAATTTATCAACCCTTATCCTTGGTAATGTTACCCATATTGTGAGGAATATGAAGGTGAATATCATTGCTTTCACGATCATCCATATTTCACCAAAAATTATGAAATTGGACCCACCACCAAGATATATTGTTGAAATGAACAACGATGTGAAGAATATGTTACCGAAAACGCCAAGATAGAATATACCGAACCTCAACCCTGAATATTCAACGTTGAATCCCGATACAAGTTCGCTTTCACTTTCGGGTAGATCGAATGGAACAATACCTATCTTTGCTATCATTGCGAGGAAGAATATGAAGAAGCCTATTGGCTCAAGTAGACCCAGTGGAATTGGTGATCTTGATATATCAAGAAGATTGAGGCTTCCTGTAACTATTACAACAGAAACAGCTGAAAGTACCATGGGAATTTCATAGCTAAGATCCTGTGCCGCTGCCCTCAGGCCCCCTAACAGTGAGAATTTATTACCGGATGCAAAACCGGCAATGATTTCAGATATTGGTGCAAGGGCTGAAAAACCTATAATCAGAAGAAGTGTAACAGGTAAATTGACAAATGTTGCCCAAGGCCCGTATGGAATTAAAAGGTATGATAAAATCAGTGGTGTGAATGAAAGGTATGGTGCAATCCTGAAGAGCAATTTATCTGCCCTATCAGGTATTATATCCTCCTTTCCAAAAATTTTAAGTGCATCAGCTATCAACTGCAGAGAACCGTAGCGACCAACCCTGTTGGGCCCTATTCTCTGCTGTAGATCAGCCATGTATTTCCTGAATAAGTATATTACAATAATTATAACAAGAGCTGCGGCAATGAATATTAGGAGCCCACCTATAAGATCAACAAGTAATTCCTGTATTACATTTCCATAGTACCCATATCTTGTAAAATCTATACCAATATCCCTAAGAATGATGTTTATAAAACTAAGAATCATCTATCCACCTCCCCGAAAACTGGATCGAGAGTGGATAATGTTGCAATCATATCTGCAATCTTATAACCTTTAACCATTACTGAAAGTGCTGATAGGTTGTGGAATGCAGGTGATCTTATCCTTACCCTGTATGGCCTCTGTGATCCATCACCCACAACATAAACACCAAATTCACCCCTGGGACTTTCTGTTCTGACATAGGATTCACCCTTTCCCCTTATCTTTATAAGACCCTGCTTCCTGTAAAGCGGGTTGTAATATTCACCTTCAGGCATGTTATCAAGGGCCTGTTTTGCTATCTTTAAAGACTGCCTCATTTCCTCCATTCTAACAAGGAACCTTGCATAGTTATCCCCTTCCTTCTGTGTTGGTACTTCGAATTCAACCTTGTCGTAATGAAGATATGGTTGAACCTTCCTTATATCGTACTTTATTCCGCTTGCCCTCAAAACAGGTCCTGTTATACTGTAGCTTTTTGCATCCTCCGGTGTTAATATTCCAATACCCTTCGTCCTCTGTATGAATATTTCATTCTCAAGGAAAAGATCCTGTATTTCCTCAAGCCTTTTGGGGAATTCATTGTAAAATTCCATGAATTTATCCTTGAACTCATTCGGAACATCCTTGTAAACTCCACCTATGCTTATATAATTGTATGTTAACCTCGCTCCTGAAAGCATTTCGAACATCTGCACGATCTTTTCCCTTTCCCTGAAGGTATAAAAGAAAGGATTTATCATACCAAGATCAAGACCCATTGTTCCAAGCCATACAAGATGACTTGCAATCCTGTTCAATTCAGCAACAAGCATTCTAATCCATACCGCCCTTTCAGGAACATCAATTTTTGCGAGCTTTTCCACCGCAAGAACATATCCCAGTTCCATGTTATGGTTACCAACGTAATCAAGGCGATCCATAAAGATGAGAACAGAAGGATAAAATTTCTGCTCTGAGAGTTTTTCAGCATTTCTGTGAAGGTAACCGATTATTGGCTGTGCATCAACAATGTTTTCACCGTTTAGTTTTACCTTTACCCTTAGAACACCATGTGTTGATGGATGCTGCGGCCCGAAATTTACCTCAATTATCCTTTCCTCCAATTTTACCACCCATCCTTTGGATCAAAACTTACACGGTCCGTTCCGTCCTCGTTTATGTTAACAAACTGTTCCCTGCTCATATCATAGTCCTTCCTTAATGGATGACCAACCCATCCTTCAGGCAGGAATATCCTTTTCAGGTCAGGATG
>JAVRLJ010000006.1:0-23021 GCA_031961585.1 Thermoplasmatota archaeon
TAGAACAATCAAAGGAATTGTAAGAATCATCATTACAAATATCATCCTGTATCCAAAAGATGCACCTGCCTCTAGTCCTGTGATTATACTTGCAACATCTATATCGGCCATCATTGCGATCCAGGCCGGGCCTATCTTCAAGAAATTTTTATTCATAGTTTTACCCTATAATTTATTTTTTCAATGTAATTTTATCTTAAACATAAAAGATTAAATGTAAGGAATTATTTTAATCGATTGTTTCATTTTGATCGAACAAAATGCAGTAAAGGCAGGAAAATTATAACATAAATACCAAGGAAAAGCCATCCATACTGGAATGAAAATTCATGTGAAATATTTGTGAAGATGTATGGTGCAAGTGCACCTACTGAAATCTGTATTGAATTTATCATGCCTATTGATAGTGGAATAAGATCCTCCGGTATTTCTTCAAGATCAACAGGAACAGCATAAAGGACTGAAAATATTCCAACAGAAAGTATGCCCAGCAGGATTGATAAAAATGTAATAAGGTAAATGTTTGAAATTGCCATTGATGATATGATTATTGATGTTAGTATGGTAAAAACATAGAGTATTATTTTTCTTTTGTTTATTCTATCCGATATGTATCCTCCTATTGGACCTCCAATCGTTCCGAAGAGTAATATTAATGATGAGACTGTTCCTGCAAAGGCAACGGAATATCCAATTTTCTGAAGGTATGTGTCAAGAAACTGGGCTGTTGCAAAGTATGAACCCCAGAATCCTCCAAGGGATAGAGCAAGGAATATTATATTTTTGTTTAAAAGAGTTGATCTTATACTTACCTTTTCCCTGCTCCTGTAATCAGGTAAAACAATATGGTTCTCTACTGTTATTATTAAAGAGATTAAACCTCCAATAACAAGGGAGAAATTCCAGCCAAGGTAAAGGGCGATAGGGCCCCATAGTATGATTCCAATACCTGCACCAAGATTGAATGCAGCATTATAAAAGCCCATTGCAAGACCGCTTCTTGACTTTGAAAATAGATTTTTCAATATGCCTATTGCTGGTGAAAAGTACATTGCAGCACCAACACCAACCATAAATCTGAAGAAAAGAAGTGAATATAAATTCCAGGAAAATGCTGAAAGGATTGTGAATAATGAAAGAATGTACATACCAAGCATGGCTGTTGTTTTTGGACCTATCTTGTAGGATATTATTCCAGCAGGTATCTGGAATATCCCTGCACCAAGAAGAAAGAATGCTGGTACAAGACCAAGTTCACCAAAGGATATTGATAGGGATAATGCTATGAAACTGTAAAGTGGTGATATGTTATACCAGTTCAATGCATAAAATGTTCTTGAAAGTATTATTGATGAAATATTAATAATCCTCTTTTCCATCCAATCACCATTTATGGTTCAAGACCATACATTTCAAGAAGTTCTTTAAATTTTCTGTATTCTGTTAACAGTTCCCTTCCCCTGTCTGTGATTCTATAATAAATTCTGTCAGACTTCACAACCTTTTCTATCAAATTCCTTTTTATTAAATAATCTTCAATTTCCTTAAATTTTGAATGAGGAAGGTTCACATTCCTGAGAATGGATGATAG
The DNA here is from genome assembly GCA_031961585.1 of Thermoplasmatota archaeon. Taxonomy (GTDB): domain Archaea; phylum Thermoplasmatota; class Thermoplasmata; order Thermoplasmatales; family ARK-15; genus JAVRLH01. Next base: position 1,592 of record JAVRLJ010000006.1, read on the forward strand.
GGAGCATTCATTCTTCTCAACAAAAACAAGGATATCGAATATTATCCTGTTTTCAGATCTGTTTTTTCTCATCTTTTCTCCCACACCACCCTCAGGGATGGTATTATGAACAATAGAAGGCCAAGAAGGAAAAGTGATGATGTGTAAATGTTCAAATAATTCTGGTTCTGGAATATGTAAACTATCTGCAAAACTATTGAAGAATCAAAGAAGAGCATGGAAAGTATTACAAAGATTGATCCCGCCTTTTCCTGTAACCTTTTCTTAACTATTTCCACAAGGTTAAAGGTGGCAAAATAGAATGAAAAGATCAATGAAAGATCCATTATTGTTGACAGTACAGCAAGAGAGAAAAATAATTCTTTTCTAAGGTATGACCTGTACATGTTAAGAAAGAAAAGCATCTGAAAAACGTATGTTAAGGTTAAATAAACTTCATCATTTTCAACAACATATATGAACATGGTAAGGAAAGTGAGGAATGGAAATATGTATAATAGAATATAACTTTTCCACATATTTTTCATTTTCATTGTTAGAACAATTATGGGAACAATGGAAAGAACAAGACCGGAAAGGGAAACAATTAATTGCAACATAATGAATCATAAATAATTTGAAACTATAAAAAATCTTTTCGATGGAAATGTTTAATAATTGTTATTCTTTCATTATTCCAATGCTGGCAAAACTTGTTAAAATACAGTCAGAGGAAATGAATGGAATGGATGGAAGGAGGATTGTTTTCGAAACAATAGGTGGAAAAAGCGATAAGAGTGTTGTGGAAATTGAACAAAGGGACTCAATACAGGAATATGTTAACAGGTTGATGAAATACATTGAGGATCCTTCAAAGTTCCCATTTGTTCAACAGAACAGAACTGTTCTTGAATTCTGGGTCGGTGAGGTTGATTTTGAAAAGTTTAATTTCAGGCTTGAAGTGAACAGGATTTACAACATAAATTTCCAGGATGGAACTATAAAAATAGAGGAAGCATTCTAAAACATGATAAATGCAATAGGTATATGGAGCATTGTTTCAATTATTTCAGGTGTTGTTCTTCACCGTATTTATTTCCCGGAAAATAAAAGTTTTATCAAGGGTATTGACTATTCAATAATGGTAACAATATTGATTCTTATTTTCTTCATCGGATCATTTTTGGGTTATTCTTTATTAAAATATTATGAAATCATACCACTTTCATTATTTTTCACATTAACATCAATGATTGGAACAACAATAATAGGTTTTCTTTTTCTAAAAAAAAGTTTTGAAAAAAAGGTCAAGGAGAAATACAACTACAGGTGGACAATTCTTGTTTTAATCTTCCTTTCTTTAGGGGGAATATTTTCACAATTTTTCAAAATAAATTTCAGTTACGATATTTTTCTATATATTCTTCTTTTCCTTATAGGTTATGAGATAGATTTAAAAATAAGGGAAATAAAAAAATATGCAAGGGATATTGCACTATCAATTGTTTCATCCTTTGCAGGAATAATATTTTCCTTACCTTTAATTTTCATATTCAACCTAAGTTTAAAACCATCCATCATGGTACTTGCATCCCTGGGCTGGTACACATTTTCCGGACCATTTTTGGGAATAGCATACGGACCATTTTACGGTTCCATGGGCTTCCTTGTTAATATACTGAGGGAACAGTTCACAATAATTTTCTCACCGTTCATTTCAAGGTTCGGTAAGTATGCCCTTATAGGTTGTGGTGGTGCAACAGCCATGGACACAACCCTACCCTTCATAAAATTACAGCTGGGTTCAGAATCGGCAATAGTTTCATTCGGATCCGGTGTAATAATAACAATACTTGTCCCATTCATCTTACCATTTATTTTTTACATTTAATCCAAAAAAAGTATTTCATCACTGACAAGGTTCATTATGCTAACAAGATCCGGACCGCTCTGTTCCTTCATTGAAAATATTATAAAATAGACATTTTCAGATCTTAAATATGTTACAAAAAGATGGAGGAATTCAGACAGTATCCTAATATCGTTGTGTATGGCGAGAGAATTTATTGAATCAACAATAACAAGGGCCTTTTTTGTTATAAATTTTTTAATTATGTACTGTGTTTTAAGCATAACGGTTTCGAGCATTGTTGGACTTTCCACATAGGCAACCTTTTCATTCTGCACAGATGCTGTCATCATTGTATATGATATACAGTCAACAAAAAACATGTTTGATTGATCTATGCCAAAAACATCGAGAACATTCATTATATTTTTTGATGGTATTGTTGATGAAATGTAGATAATCTGAAAATCCATATCCCTTGATATGTTCTCAACTATTGCCCTTATTGCATCGAAGTATGTTGATATTGATAATTGCAAAGATACTGTTGTTGGATCCTTGTAGGATTCAAATTTCTTTATAAATTCATTTATGTTCATAACTGTGTTTCACCACCGCCTTTTAAAAGTGGAACAAGTAAAATACCTATGCTTGTAATATCAAGAACATACGTTGCCCTGGAATGGGATGTGCCGCGCATTTTCACTATTCTCAAAGTTCTAAGAAGATCACCTTTTCTTTCAAGGTTCCCAAGCAAGATTATACCATCGGCAATTGCCTCCTCAACACCGTACTGTGAATAGCCCTTTGCAGTTGGAAGCAATTCTGAGACCATAAGTGTTGTGCATCCAAGTTCAGATAGTTCCTTTGATAATTTTAGTATGAATTCCATTATTTTTTCTTCCGTTTGCAATCTATAACATATGGATGTAATTGAGTCTATAACAACCCTTTTTATGTTATTTTTCTTTACTATATCAACAATCTTTTCAATGACCAAATTAATATCTTCCAGTGAAAATCTCAATCGATTCAACGATAGTTCATTGTAAATATCCGGCATATCAACAAAAATAATTTTTTCTTTAATTTTTGATTTTGAGAAGAAGTCATAAGTGATCATGTTCTCTATCAACTTTTCAGATACCTCAGTTACGGATATGTAAAGACCCTTTTCATCCATCAATGCTCCCCTGACAAGGAACTCAATGCTTAACGTTGTTTTACCTGTTCCGGCGGCACCTGTTATCAGAACAGAATTTCCCCTGGGTATTCCTCCATTCAGTATGTTATCGAGACTTTCTATACCAGTGGGGCATCTTTCTCTAACATTTTCTTCCATATTCCTGTGTTAATCATTAAATTAATATTTAATTTTTATCCTTTTTAGAATTTAATTAATTGATGTTATTAGAAAAGCTTATATATTATAAAGGTATATAATAATTAGGTGATCGTATGGCGGAATTTACGGATAACGATGAAAGGCTTGTAAAATATTTGATGGATGCAGGTTTACCGAAAAACATTGCAAGGACCATAGTTTATCTTAAAAGCTCCGATGAGGTAACGTCTGTTGAGGTGGAAAGAACAGCAAGGTTAAGACAGCCGGAGGTATCAATAGCCATGCAATGGCTGGAAAACAAGGGATGGATCACAAAGAGGGAGATTAAGAAGGAAGGAAAGGGAAGACCTGTTTACAAGTACAAGCTTGCAAAACCGTTCTCTGAAATAGTAAAGGAACTCGAAGCAGATCTGAACAAAAAAATAGAGGAAATTACAAAGATCATCAATGGTCTGAAGGAATTTTCATAAATTTTTTGATTTATTAATTTTATAACTTCTATAAACCCTGTAACCGATATAAACTAGAATTATCAGACCTGCTATGATTATATAGATATCAAGACCGGAAAAGAAATGTGAAACCAGATCCCAGTTTTTTCCAAGTGTATAGCCAACGTAAGCAAGAAAAGAAGACCAGATGAAACTACCAATGAATGTGTATAATGAGAATGTCACTATATCCATCTTAGCTATACCAGCGGGTAATGAAATGAATGTCCTTATAACAGGTACGAGCCTTGTTGTGAAAACGGAAATTTTACCATACTTTTGAAACCATCTTTCTGCCCTGTCGAGTGTTTCCGGTGTGATCAAAAAATAGTAACCGTACTTAAGTAAAAATTTCCTTCCCCCAAAGTAACCTATGTAATATGCGATCAAAGATCCTGCAAGACCGCCGAGGGATGACATGATTATAACAAGAAAAATATTCAAAATTCCCTGGGATGCAAGGTATCCTGCAAAGGGTATAACAATTTCGGATGGAACAGGAAGCATCATGCTCTCAAGGGTCATGAGAAAAAATATTGCAACATAACCATAGGATGAAAGAAAATTGGTTATCAATGAAAAAAACCAATCCACTATGTTCATTGTCAATGAATAATTAATACCAATATTTAAGACAATTGGCATCATTAAAATTCTTTATTTAGAAACAGTTGATAAAAAATTCCTGAAACAGGTTTCAGTTAAAAAATTTTTAAAAAAAAAATTAGAATTCTGGAGGAATATTTTCAAGGACAGGCCTTGATTTTATAAGACCAAGTTTTCTGTATTCAACATGTTCCTTCATCATACACTTGTCCATGATTACCTTTATTCCATGGGATCTTGCTTTCTCTGCGGCCTTCTCGTTTATAATGCCTTCCTGCATCCAGAGTACCTTGACGTTCTTTTTTATCACATCGTCCACTATTTCAATCACCTTTTCACTTGGTAAAAAAACATCAGCAACATCTATTTCATCGGGTATGTCAAGTATTGATTTGTATGATTTCAATCCACCTATAACATCAGCTGTTGGATTAACGGGGTAGCATTTGTAACCATGGCGCATAAGGTATCTCATCACGCTCCTGCTCGGTTTTGTCCTGTCCTTTGATGCACCAATAACAGCAATCGTTCTCGTGTTTTCCAGTATTTCTAAAATTTCATCCATTCCATTTAACCCTCCAGGAATGCTTTGTAAGCTTTATATGTGGACCATAGATCAATTTTGCTTACAAGTTCGAATGGCGAGTGCATGCTGATCAATCCAGGTCCCATGTCCAGAACAGCCATACCATATTTTGCAAGGTATTTTGCAACCGTTCCTCCACCACCCTCATCAACCTTTCCCAGCAAACCGAACTGGTAAATAACATTGTTTTTATCAAGTATATCCCTTATCTGTGCGATCAATTCGGCCTGTGCCTCGCTTGCTCCATACTTTCCACCTGAACCTGTATACTTTGTTATAACCGTTCCAAAACCCGCCTTTGCAGCATTGTTCAGATCATGAACCTGCTTGAAAATTGGATCAACCGCAGCATTAACATCAGCACTTATGACAACAGATTTATGCATGATATCAAGGAATTTTCCGTATGAATATTCTATTCCATATAGATCGAGAATCTTTGCAATTATGATTTCGACAAGGTTGCTCTGCGCACCAACGTTTCCATCACTACCTATCTCCTCCTTATCGTATAATAAAACAATGCTGTTGTTTTTATTTTTCTTTGATTCCGATATGGCCCTGAAGGCTGTGTAGGCGCATATTCTATCATCCTGTCCATATGCACCGATCATGGATCTATCCAGTCCCACATCCCTTGGCTGGTGTGCTGGAACAATTTCTATATCAGCCGAATAAAAATCCTCCTCATCAATTCCATATTTTTCTTTTATTAAATTCAGGAATGATTTCTTCAATGGATTCTTTTCCTCCTTTCCATCCGGTATATGTGAAACTATGAATTCCATGTCCTCCCCTTCAAATGCCTCAAGCAATTTCTTTTCACCCTGCAGTTTCCTGGATAAATGTGGTAAAAGATCAGGGATTGCGAAGACAGGATCATTTAAATCTTCACCAATGTTTATTTCAACATTTTTTCCTGATTTTGTAACAACAACACCATGTAAGGATAATGGCCTGCTCATCCACTGATACTTCTTGATTCCTCCATAGTAGTGTGTTTTCATAAGAACAGTCTGTGAATCCTGATCCTCTATTACTGGATTTGGTTTTAGATCCAACCTTGGTGAATCTATGTGCGCAGCAATGATCCTGAAACCGTTCATAAAACTGGTATCGTTTATGTCAATTATTCCTATTGCCTTTCCATTTTTTACAAAATAGTATTTTCCACTTTTTTCTCCGCTTTCAATGTTTCTGTAGCCCTTGGATTCAAGAATTGATACAAAGTATTTCACTGCTTCCCTCTCAGTTTTCACTTTCCTCAAAAACTCCTTGTATTCTTCGGCAAAATCAAACACATTCTTTTTTTCATTTTCATCTATCCTCAGCCATCCGCTCTTTTTTTCCATACATTTCACCTCTCTATTGAGATTGATGCGTAACCCACAACCTCCTCCATTGGAAATACATCACCGCTCGTTGCATATTTTAATAATTTCGCCCTGCCCCTTGTTGCCATCATTGCTGTTGCTATGGGCCCGTAACCGCAGGCTGTAACATTGTATTCTTCGATTGCACGGTAGAACGATTTAACATCACCAGAGAGAAGAAAATTTATTGCCTTCAGATCCCTCTCATATGCACTCTTTTTTGGAACATAGTGTGAAAAATCTGATGATGCTATTACAACAACATCCCTTTCATTGATTGCATCATGTATTATGCCTGAAAGCTCAAGGGCGAATTCATAGTCCTGGGCCATCATGACGATTGGAACGAACTTTATCTCCCTTTTAAAGAATTGCAGGAATGGTAACTGCACCTCAACTGAATGCTCATAAATATGTGCCTGAATATCCACATCCACAATACCCTTATGTATTAACCTTGCAAGATCCCTGTCTATTTTTGCAATGCCGTACGGTGTCTGAAAATCTTCCAGTGCCATTGAAACCATGGATCCAAGGCCCGTATGGTTCGGTCCTATTATAATGAAACTATCCGGAAAACCGTCCAGGGCGAGTTCATGGTAGAAGTTTGCTGCCACTGGCCCTGAATAAATATAACCGGCATGGGGAACAACACCGCCAAGGATTTTCCCCTTTCTATCCGGTGAAAGGGAAGGAACTTCACCGGGCCCAAGTGGATGTGTGAACGCTTCAATTATTGCATTGTCAAGATCCTTAACCCTGTCCGGATAAAATTGACCTGCAACAGCGGGTTTTCTCATAGGGGCGCTTCGAATTCTTCTACCTTATGCTGGAATTCATCATAACTCTTTATGATTCCCCTTGCAACTGAATATTCCCTTGCCATCAGGTAATAAACAAGAGCCAGTGCCTTTCTTCCCTTGTTGTTTGTTGGAATAACAAGATCAACAAACGATGTTTTGTTGTTTGCATCACACATTGCAACAATCGGTATTCCAACTTTTACAGCTTCACTGATCGCCTGCGCATCCGTTATTGGATCGTTTGCAAGAAGAACATCAGCCTCCATGTAGTTTGGTAAATTAGGGTTTGTCAGGGTTCCCGGTATGAACCTTCCAACCACAGCCCTTGTTCCGGTTATTTCAGCAAATTTCTTTGCAGGCTGCTGCGCATACTGCCTCTGTGCAACAAGCAGAACCTTCTCAGGTTCGTACCTTGCAAGGAACCTTGATGCCATTCTTATCCTTTCATCGGTCTTTGATATATCAAGTATGTAAAGACCATCAGCCCTTATCTTGAATATGAATGGCACCATGTGTTTTGATTTCACCTGTGTTCCTATCTGAACTCCTGCCTTAAGGTATTCTTCCTCAGGTACCAACAATTCTGCCATATCTTTCATTCCTCCAGTTCTTCCTCAATCCTTATTAATTGGTTGAGCTTTGCTGTTCTTTCACCACCAATTGTTCCTGTTTTTATATGATCGGCACCAATGCCAACGGCAATATCAGCTATGTAATCATCCTCAGTTTCACCGCTCCTGTGTGAAACAACCGTTGAATATGCAGATTCCTTTGCAAACCTTGCTGTTTTAAGAAAATCTGTTAATGTTCCGATCTGATTTGGTTTTAAAAGAATTGCGTTTGCAGCACCAAGATCAACACCTTTCCTTAATCTTTCAATGTTTGTAACAAAAATATCATCACCCACTATCAATGATTTTGATCCCATGTCTGATGTTAGTTTTGCAAACCCTTCAAAATCATTCTCATCAAGAGGATCCTCTATGAAATAGACCTCATATTCCTCGGCAAGCTTTTCAACATATTCGATCTGCTGATCCCTTGTCAGTTCCCTGTCCCTGTATTTATACTTTCCATTCACATAGAATGAACTTGCGGCGAAATCTATTGCAGGATAGATCTTATATCCTGTGGATGATCTGAAATCTTCTATAACTGAATGAAGTATTTCAAGTGCTTCATTATCGCTTATGGATGCAACCCATGCCTTCTCATCGCCCAATCCAAGGGAAACGTTGGGTAACTTTTCCCTCAATTTTTTTCCAACCTCCCTGTGGATCTGGGCGTTTGTGAATATTGCATCCCTTACCTTTGGTGCAAATGTTATAACAAGGAATTCCTGAATCGTTGTACCATTTATTGCATGCTTTCCACCACCAATTATGTTTCCAACAGGTACAGGGATCTTTCTATGAAAAATACCTCCTATGTAAAGGTAGAATGGTATATCAAGCGAATCTGCCGCAGCCCTTGCGTTTGCTATGGATATTGATATAGCAAGATTTCCACCTATTGTTGAGAAATTATCCGTTCCATCCATTTCATGGAGAAGGGAATCCAATCCCTCCTGATCAAGTGAATCAAAACCTATGATTTCATTTTTAATTTTTTCATTGAATATCCTGATTGATTCATCAATGCCCTTGAGTGGATAATCCCTCACCTCATGTTCGCCCTTGCTTGCACCAGCAGGTGCCATTGCATAACCCATTCCTCCATCGCTTGTGAATATTTCAACCTCAATTGTCTGATTACCTCTCGAATCGAGAATTTTTCTTACCCTGGCATCCTCAATTATTGTCATTGTTTAACCTAAATTTCATCATTTATTTAAATTCTTTTTATGTTTTATTGCAGCCTGTGCCGCTGCAAGTCTAGCAACAGGTATTCTGTATGGTGATGCCGAAACATAGTCAAGACCGATAATATGGCAGAATTCTATTGATGAAGGATCTCCTCCATGTTCGCCGCATATGCCTATTTCAAGCTTTGGATTTGTTTTTCTTCCCTTTTCCTTTGCTATTTTCATCAGTTCACCAACACCTTCCCTGTCAAGGACCTCGAATGGATTGTTTTCAAGTATGCCCAGTTCAATGTACCTGTTCATGAACGTCGCCTCCACATCATCCCTGCTGAAACCGAACGTCATCTGTGTTAGATCGTTTGTTCCAAAGGAGAAGAAATCCGCATACTTTGCAATTTCCTCCGCAACAATTGCACCCCTGGGTACCTCAAGCATTGTGCCGAACATGTATTTTATTCTTCCCTGTGATTCTTCTTCGGCTACAGGAATAAGCCTTTCCCTCAGTATCTTTATCTCATTCCCTATTCCAACAAGCGGTACCATTATTTCAGGAATAACATTCTTTCCCTCCTCTTTCACCTTCACTGCTGCCCTTATTATTGCCCTCACCTGCATCTCATATATTTCTGGATAAACTATACCCACCCTTGATCCCCTGAAACCTATCATTGGGTTGAACTCAGAAAGTGCCCTGACCGTTTTCAATACCCTTTCCTTTTCGTTCAATTCTTCAATAAGTGTATCCATTTCCTTAAGTGATTTTGCATCCCTCAATTTCATCTTTATTTCATTTATTTCATTTGTTAGATCAATTTCCTTTGGAAGGAATTCGTGCAAGGGTGGATCAAGAAGCCTTATGATAACAGGGTAACCATCCATTATCCTGAAGAATTCAACGAAGTCGATTACCTGCATTTCCAGTAGTTTATTCAAAAATGATACCCTTTCCTCCCTTGTTTTGCTCATGATCATTGCCTGCATTATTGGTAATCTGTCCTTACCAAGGAACATCCTTTCCGTCCTTGCAAGCCCTATACCCTCAGCACCGTATTCCCTTGCCCTTTGAGCCTCCTCCGGTGTGTTCGCATTTGCCCTCACACCAAGGACCCTTACTTCATCGCATATGGAAAGGAATTCCCTGAGCTCAGGTGTTAATCCTGGTGTTACAACAGGCACCTCACCAAGGTAAACAAGACCGGATGTACCATCAACCGTAATCGTATCAAGTTCCTTAACAACCATTCCCCTTGCCTGGAACTGCCTCATTTTCATATCTATAACTATTTCCTCCGATCCAACAACAGCTGGTTTACCCATTGCCCTTGCAACAACAGCTGCATGGCTTGTCATTCCTCCCCTTGCGGTCAAAACACCCTGTGAAACAGCTATACCATGAACATCGTCCGCCATGGTTTCAGGTCTTACAAGTATTACCTTCTCACCCTGTGAAGCAAGCTTTACTGCTGTTTCCGGATCGAACACAACCTTACCTATTCCCGCACCGGGTGAGGCTGCAAGACCCTTTGCAATTACCGTTTTCTTGGCCTTTTCATCAACCTGGGGATGGAGCATCTGATCTATCTGTGATGGCTCGACCCTCATTATCATCTCTTCCTTTGTTATTATTCCCTCCTTGTACATGTCAAGTGCTATTTTAATCGCTGCCCTTGCATTCCTCTTTGCACTCCTTGTCTGGAGGAGATAGAACTTACCCCTTTCTATTGTGAACTCAATGTCCTGAACATCCCTGTAATGTTTTTCAAGTATTTCAGCTGCCCTTACAAGTTCTTTATATGCAGAGGGTATATCCTTTTCAAGTTCCTTTATTGGCTTTGGTGTTCTTATACCTGCAACAACATCCTCACCCTGTGCATTCGGGAGATATTCACCATAAAGAACCTTTTCACCGGTTGAAGGATCCCTTGTGAATGCAACGCCTGTAGCGGAATCAAATCCCATGTTGCCGAAGACCATTGTCACTATACTTACAGCTGTGCAAAGATCCTCAGGTATGTTGTTCAGTTTCCTGTAAACCTTTGCCCTTTCATTATTCCAGGATTCAAAAACAGCCTTTATGGATAGTTCAAGCTGTTTGTATGGATCCTGCGGAAATTCCATGCCATGATCTTTTATAATTTTTTTGAAAATTTCAACAAGTTCTTTCAATTCCTGTGCTGTTAGATCAACATCATTTTTTCTACCATACTTTTTCTTTATTTCATCCATTGCATCATCGAATTCCTTTCCAGGAACACCCAGAACAATCTTTCCATACATCTGGACGAGTCTTCTGTAGGCATCCCATGCAAACCTTTCATTTTTTGTGTTTTCTATCAAACCCTTTATTGTTTTATCGTTTAAACCAACGTTGAGAACGGTGTCCATCATACCTGGCATGGAAACAGGTGCCCCTGATCGAACTGAAACGAGTAAAGGATTTTTCTCATCTCCAAAACCCTTCCCGGTTTTTTCCTCAAGTTTCTTCATGGATGACAGAACCTCTTCCCATAGACCTTCGGGAAAATCATTCTTTTTTATGAAAACCTTGCAGGCATCTGTTGTTATTGTGAAACCCGGTGGAACAGGCAATCCAATCCTTGTCATTTCTGAAAGACCGGCTCCCTTTCCTCCTAGAAGATTCTGCATATCCTTGCTTCCTTCCTCAAAAAAATAAATGTATTTCACCCAGATCACCTGATTTGATAATAGAACAAATGTTAAAAAATATTTCCTTTTTTTAGAAAATATGGAAATAATACAGAATAACCATGGTGATCAGAATGAATGGAACGGGCGAATCGAATATTTTGAAAAGCCTATCCACATCAAATTTATAAACGTAAAGAAGTCTGAAATAGAGAAGAAAGGCTATTATTGATGTTAGGGTTAAAAAAATTAAACTTTTTAAAGAAAAAATATAAAGCGGTATAAGAGAAATTGTATAAAATATAAATGTGGGTAACACTATTTTTCCGTTCACAAGTACAGGGATAGATTTTATTCCCATTTTTTTATCAAAAACATAATCCTGGTATTGATATATTATATCAAAACCCGCTATCCAGAATGCAACAAAGATCATGATGAGATAAAGATTGAAATCGTACGGTATCTCTGCTGTTGATGCAACGTAACCTGCAAGAACAATTAATGCTATTGATATACCGAGAAAAATGTGTGAAACAACAGGTATTTTCTTTGTTTTCGGATAAAGGTAAAGGAGAAAAAGTATCAGTGGTGAAAGTATTCCTGCAAGAATGTTCAGCATGAAAGCTGAAATTATGAATATTGATGATGATAAAAAAAGTATGATATAAGCCTGTCTCATTGATATTTCTCCCGTGACAAGCGCTCTTTTCATTGTCCTTGGATTTAATCTATCCAGGGGAAGATCAATGATCCTGTTCATTGTAAATCCAGAAACCCTTGCAGTAATTGCTGCAATGGTAACAAGAATGATTATTTTCCATGTGATTATACCTGAGAGTAAAACACCTGCGTATGCAAATGGTAGATCAAAAACCGTATGCTCAATCTTTATAAAATCAAGGAATTTTTTAAGGCCTGAAACCATACCTTTTCACTTTTTCCATCAGTTCATCTGATATTTTAAATTCTATCTTTTCCGGCCATGGTCTATCGAAACCCTCTTCCTTGAATTTCTTTGTTGCATCTATTATCATCTTTCCTCCAACATTCTCTCCCCATGATGCATGGTCGATGGAATCTGCAACACCTGTTTTTATAATCTCAACATCCCTGTATGGATCCGTTCTTGTTCCAACAGCCCAGATCACCTCACTCATGTTTTTTACATCAATATCATCATCAACAACAATAACATATTTTGTGAACATTAATTGACCCGAGGATAGAATTGCCATTCCCACCTTTCTACCCTGCCCAGGGTACTTTTTCTTTATTGATACAACGCAGATATCGTTGAAAACACCCTCCTCTGGAAGAGAAAGATCAACAATATCCGGTATCTGGAACCTTATTGCAGGTAAAAATATCCTTTCAATTGCCTTACCAATAACCACATCCTCGTTCCATAACTTTCCGACAACCGTTGCATGGTAAATGAAATCCTTTCTATGGAATATCTTTTTAATGTGAAAAACAGGATAGAGATCCTTTGGTGTATAGTATCCAGTATGATCACCAAAGGGCCCCTCCTCCCTCAACTCTTCTGGATCAACGTATCCTTCAAGAACGATCTCAGCGTTTGCCGGATATCTGAGATCAACAGTTTCACCCCTTACAACGTCAACGCTCTCGCCCATAAGGTAACCGGCGAAAGACATTTCATCAAATCCTTCGGGTAAAGGTGAAATGGAGCTGAAAAGAATGGCTGGGTGAACACCTATAACAACAGCAACATCAAGCGTTTTATGCATTTCCTTTGCCTTTTTAAGATGCATCGCACCTGTCTTCTGTGCCTGCCAGTGCATGCCTGTTGTTTCAGAATCAAAAACCTGCATCCTGTAAGTTCCAGCATTGTATGTCCCGGTTTCTGGATCCCTTGTTATAACAACAGGGAATGTTATGAACCTTGAGGCATCCTTTGGCCAGGTCCTTAAAATTGGTATATCATCCAGTGTTATTTCAGATTTCTCCTTCACAGGCGCATGCGATCTTTCATTAACGCTTAAATTTTTTAATTTTTTATAAATCCTCATGCCCTCAAGTAAACCAGGATTTTTATAAAGAGCAAAGATAAGATCCTGAAAATCACTTGAAATTTCCTCAACCGATGATCCTATGGACATTTCAAGTCTTTTGGTTGTGCCGAACAAATTCATCAAAACTTTTCTTTCTTTTCCATCAACCCTTTCGAAAAGCAGTGCCGGGCCCTTATTTTTCTGCACAAGGTTTGTGAAGTATGATATTTCAAGGTCGGATGAAAAATTTTCTTTAATGCTTAATAATTCATTCTCCCTTGAAAGTAAATCTATAACATATCTAAGATCCTTCATTATTTTCTTTAATTGTTTCGACCTTAATTAATTTTACAGTGCAAAATATTCAGCCAACACCCCTGCAAACAGGGCAGAGATATTTGCCATTTACGTAAAGGAGTTCCGTTGAAAATTCACCACAATTTTCACATCTTCCTGCAAGGTATTCCATTTCTTTGTATTCAACTTCACCCTTCATTTTTTCCTTTTCCTCAATTATTTCAAGGATTGTTGGAGCTATCCTAACAATGTCATTTTCCGAAAGCAATCCTATGATTTTATTATTTTCAATCACAGGTAATTTCCTTATTTTCTTCTTTGCCATCAATGTTGCTGCCCTTTCAAGAGTGTCATCGGCGTTTATGACAACAATGGGTTTTGTCATGATATCAAAAACTTTAACCTCGGTTGGATCCAAACCCCTTGCAACAACTTTAACAACAATGTCCCTGTCTGTTAAGATTCCCACAGGAACATTATTATCAACAACGATCATTGTACTTATTCCCCTCTGAACCATTGCTTTTACAGCTTCCCATAAATTCATTGATGATTCAACGAAAAGTGGATTCTTTGACATTACCTCCCTTACCTTTATCTCCACCATTTTTACACCAGATTAAAAATGTATTGAAGGGTAATAAAATTTTTTGTTAATTTTTAATTTATAGAGCTCTTTAGAATTTACCTGTATTTAATTTTATCGAACAAAATTAATTAAATTATTTTTCAATCAAATCCTGAAATTTTTTATGGGAGTCTAAGGAAAAAGATGTTTGATTCGCATTCCCATATTTTTTAAGTGAAATGTTGGCGAATACAAATTCATTGCCGGTGATAAATAAAATGATTCTAAAGAAAATCACAGCATTGTCAAAAAATATTGTTATTTTCGCATTAATACATGCAAGAAATAATGCCTTTTTCAATACTTTATAATAAATAATTAAAAATTGAAAAGGCATTTACCTGAAGGATACAATATAAAGACAATAGTGAAAAAAGTAAATTCCGTAATAAAAAGTGGATCATTTGGGGGATCAAGAATTACGAATTTTTTTTAAAATGACAATGAAAATGATTGCATAAAAGAAGGATACTCTTCTCAATAATTCCGGAGATTTATTTTATTATTGATTTTTTCAACAGTACTAAATTAAAGAAAATGTTTTTAAACCACAAAAAATTGTGAATGGTGGTATGGATACCCCTCTGATGAAACAGTACTTCGAGATTAAAAACAAATATAGAGGCATGATTCTTTTCTACAGAGTTGGAGATTTTTATGAAACATTCGGGGAGGATGCAAAAATAGTTTCAAAGGAGTTGAACATTGTTTTAACTTCAAGGAACAGGGGTGAAAACGATATTCCAATGGCAGGAATACCATATCACGCATTATATTCCTACGTTGGAAAACTTGTTTCCAAAGGCTATAAGGTTGCGCTCTGTGAACAGGTGGAGGATCCAAAGCTTGCAAAGGGAATAGTGAAAAGGGAAGTTGTTAGAATTTTTACAGCAGGAACTGTTTTTGAGGATGAATTAATAACATCCGTTACAAACTATATTGTTAGCATTGCAGTTGATAAAAACATAGGTATCGTTCTTGCAGATATTTCCACCGGTGAATTAAAAGGCACAGTTATTGAAAATTCAATCGAATCATTAATATCTGAGATTTATAGAATAAATCCAAAGGAAATAATTATTGTTAATAAAGATATTGATGAGATTGAAAAATTAGCTAAAGAAAAAAACATACCAAAAAGTATAGTTTACAGCGATTTTGATATTGCTGAAAATGAAATAAAAAGGCATTTTAATATTATAGATCTTAAAAGCTTTGGTATTGAAAATAAAAGGGAAATTGTTTTTGCCCTTGGTGCATTGATAGATTACCTTAAAAGTGTTGAAAAGGATTCACTGAAGGTATTTAAGGATTTCAAAATTTATGGTAAGAATGATTTTCTCATACTTGATGATACAACATTGAAGAATCTGGAGGTTTTTTCAGATATAAGGGGAAATGAAAGGAATTCACTGTTTGGTATACTTGATTCCTGCTCAACAAGGATGGGATCAAGGGAACTTAAAAGATCACTGACATTTCCTTATATTGACATGGAAAAGATCAGGGATAGGCAGGATGCAATTGAAAAAATCATGGGTGATGCAATAACAAGGTTGAACATAATAGGTATCCTTAAAAAAATGCCTGATATTGAAAGAATATGGTCAAGGGTTCTTATGGAAAAGGCATCACCACAGGATCTGATTTCACTGAAGAATGCATTAAAATTGATCCCAGAAATTAAGGAAATGATGAATTTTGATTCAAATTTAATAAAAAAATTGAAGGAAAAAATGAATTTTGATAATGAAATAATTAAAATTATTGAGAATGGTATTGATGAAAATTATGAGGAGAGCGGTAAGTTAATAAAAAGGGGTTTTGATAATGTGCTTGATGATTACAGAAGAACGCTTGATGAAAGTGAAAAGTTTATCATGGATCTTGAAAAGAAGGAAAGCATAAAAACAGGGATAAAAAATTTGAGGATAGGGTACAACGATGTTTTTGGTTATTATATTGAAATACCGAAATCACAGGCAACAAAAGTTCCTGAATATTTCATAAGAAAGCAGACATTAAAGAATGTTGAAAGGTTCACAACAAGGGATCTTCAGGAATTTGAGTACAGGATTATGGAGGCAAGGGAGAATTTTTCACAGAGGGAAAAGGAAATTTTTCAGAATATAATAAAAAATGTTATTGAAAGAGGAAATGGAATCAGGGATCTGATTTCATCAATAGGTGAACTTGACCTTTTAACGAATCTTGCAGAGATCGCTGTTAAAAGGAATTACACAAGGCCAATTGTTGATGATTCACTTGTTGTTGAAATAAGGGATGGAAGGCACCCTGTTCTTGATGTTATCATGGAAGATTTCATTCCAAACGATACAGAAATGAATGAGAATTCAAGGTTTATTATTTTAACAGGGCCGAACATGGCAGGTAAAAGTACATACATGAGACAGATTGCATTGATCATAATAATGGCACAGATGGGCAGTTTCGTTCCCGCATCACATGCAAGGATCGGAATCGTTGACAGGATTTATACAAGAGTTGGTGCATCCGATGATATACTCAGGGGACAGAGTACATTCATGAACGAAATGGTTGAACTTGCAAATATTATCAATACCGCAAGTGAAAGGAGCTTTATAATACTTGATGAAGTTGGCAGGGGAACAAGCACATTCGATGGTATGAGCATTGCCTGGGCTGCAGCTGAATACATAAATGAAAAAATAAGGGCAAGAACGATCTTTGCAACACATTATCACCAACTGATTGAACTTGAAAAACATTACAGCGGAATAAAAAATTACCACATGCCTGTGAGGGAAACAGATCATGGATTGATATTCACAAGGAAAGTTTTACCTGGTGGAATGGGTGAAAGCTACGGCATTGAGGTTGCATCCATGGCTGGTTTACCGGATTCATTGATAAAAAGGGCAAAGGAAATTCTTGAAAAAATTGAAAAGGAGAATGTGCTTGAAATAAGGAAAAATAGAATAAGGCAGGCAACGTTGACTGATTCCATAATCTATGAGGAAATTAAAGATGTGGATCCGGATAAAATGGAAAGGGAGGATCTTGTCAACTTAATAAAAAATTTGAAAAAAATGTTTCAGGGATAGATCCATGTTCCATTTTTTCCATCCATTGCATCTTTTAGGGCTTCAGGGCTCGTTATCAAAACATCCCTTCCACCCTCTTTAAGGAATTTCATTGCTGCCTGTATCTTTGGGCCCATGCTTCCAGGTTTGAAATGCCCCTGTTTGTAATACTCTTCAATCTCCTTTAACCTTGCCTGATCTATACCCTTCTGGTTCTCCTTACCATAATTCAGATAAACCTTATCCACAGCTGTTAAAATTATCAATCTTTTTGCATTTATATCCCTTGCAAGGGTGGCAGCACCCAGATCTTTATCTATAACACCCTCAACACCCTTTAGTAATCCATCCTTTCTTATTACAGGTATACCACCTCCACCCACTGATATAACAATAAAACCCTTTTCTAAAAGAGAAAGAATTGCATCCCTTTCAACAATTTTTAATGGTTCTGGAGATGGAACTACCCTTCTCCACCCTCTTCCGGAATCCTCAACCATGATCCATCCCTTTTCCCTTATCAGTTCCTGTGCCTGGAATCGTGTATAAAATGGGCCTATGGGTTTTGTTGGATTCTTGAATGCAGGATCCTTTTCACTCACCTCAACCCTTGTCAATACCGTAACAATATCCTTTTGGATTTTCTTTGATTTAAGAACATTGTTGAATGATTGTTCAAGCATGTAACCAATCATTCCCTGGGATTCAGCTCCGCATACATCCAGTGGCATTGGAGGTACGAGAGCCTTTGCCTGTTCGTTCTGAAGAAGAATCGCTCCCACCTGTGGCCCATTCCCATGGGTCAGGGCAACCTGGTAATTTTCAAAGATCCAGTAGATGCTTTCAGCTGTTTCCCTTGCCCTTTTGAACTGTTCCTCGGCAGTACCAACATCACCCTGTCTTAAAAGAGCATTTCCGCCAACAGCTATAACTATCCTTTCCATAATATTCACCTGAGCAAAAAGGTAAATGGAGAAAAAGATTTAATCTTTTACATATTTTTTACTACAAGTCTCATGTTGGCAGGCTTCTTTGTAACGTTTAGAACCTTCATGCCGTATATCTCTTCAATTCCCTTTTCAGCAGCAACGTCAACAAGCCTCTGTGATATTATTCCACCCGTGATTAAAACCTTTCCCGGACTGTTCATTGATGATAGTTTATCAACAAGTTCGTTTAGCTGTATTGTCTCTTTTACATTTCCAGATTCATCCAGTATATAGGCCACCTTTTTCTCAAATGCATCCAGAACAAGGTCCTCAATTGTTGTCTCCTTTTCTTCCTGTTCCGCAACAACCGTATCAACCTGTGTATTATTATTTTCCTGCTCTTCCACCTTTTCTTCAGATTTCAATAATCTTTCAAGCTCCTCGTTCATGCCATGTGTTGCAAGATACTGTTCAACAGGCATTTTGTTTCTCAGCGCCTTTACGATCTGCTTGTATGTTAGTTCCTCAACCTCCCTTCCTGGAGGTGCCCTTGCAACAAAGTCTATTTCAGCAACCTGTAAAAGTTCCTTTAGTATGAGATCACCGCCCCTGTCACCGTCAAGGAATGCTGTAACAACCCTTTCCTTGGTGAGATCAATTATCGTTTTGGGTATGTTTGTTCCCTCAACAGCAATTGCATTCTTTATTCCATATTTAAGTAAATTAAGGACATCGGATCTGCCCTCAACAACAATTATTGCATCGGATGTTGGAACGCTTGGACCTGCAGGTAATTTTTCTTCACCGTAACTTATTATTTCCTCCTTCTCTATTGTTTCCCTTACAACCTGTATTAGATCTTCACTGAGATTCTTTCCCTGTGCTATAAGGTTCTGTAAAAGTTCCTTTGCCCTCTCAATAACCTTCTGTCTCTTTGTTAACCTTATGTCCTCTATGGAAAGCACTTCAAAGCTTGCTTTGCATGGACCAACACGTTCTATTGTTTCCAGTGAGGCTGCCAGAATTGCTGTTTCAACCTGGTCAAGGCTTGATGGTATGTACACTATACCCTCTGATTTTCCCTTCTTCGATTCTATTTCCACTTCAATTCTTCCTATCCTTCCGCTCTTCTGAAGATCCCTGAGGTCAAGTTCATCACCAAGTAAACCTTCAGTCTGACCGAATATTGCACCTACAACATCAGGTTTTTCAACAACACCATCGGCCGTTATTTTGGCCTTTATAAGATATTTGGCCATGTTTGGATCTATATTCATTGTTATCACCTTCTTTCATCCAGGAAAAAATAGTCATCTCCTCATCCATTACCTCGCATCTGTGCCCTATTATGAATTAATGAGCTTGATATCATGATCATCATCAGGGATGACTACATTCCCTGAGATCTCTTAATTTTAAATGGTTAATAAATCTTTTCATTCCAGTTGAGAAAATTTTTTAAAATAGATCACATTAATGATGAAAAGGTGAAAAATCAATGACATTCTGGCAGGGTAGATCCGTAAGGAAAATGACAGGCGGAAGGTACAGGCAGGCCAGGAAGAAAAGAAGGTATGAGATTGGAAGCGATCCTGTCTTAACCAAGCTGGGTGAAACGAGAAAAAAGTTTGAAAGGACATATGGTGGTCATCAGAAAATAAAGTTATTGAGTGCGGATGAAGTGAACGTTTACGACCCGAACACGAAGGCAATGAAGAAGGTTAAAATTATAACCGTGAAGGAAAATTCAGCAAATCCGCACTTTGTCCAGAGGAACATAATAAACAGGGGTGCTGTTGTACAGACTGAACTCGGTCTTGTGAAAATAACATCCAGACCCGGACAGGATGGTCTTCTTAACGGTGTTCTTATAGGGAAATGATAATCTATCCTTCCTATTTTAATATTAAGCTAACAAGGAGACAGGGAAGGGCTGTGAGTAAAAACCTTGCCTTTGTCCCTGATCCTGATAAAATTGAATATGTTTTGAAAAAATTGAATTTAAAATATGAAAGGCAGGAAAAGAAATACCCTAGAAGATGGTGGGAGGATAAGGTAAGATTTTATATTGAAACAGATAGAAAAAAAAGTGAAATTTTAAAAGAAATTGCCAAAGAGTTTAAGAAAATTTAGAACCTTTTCTTGAATTCCCTTCTTCCACGGTTAAAATCTCTCCTGTTTGACCTAAACTCCCTTGGGTGTTCCGTTGCACTTAAATCATTTTCAAGGTTAACATTCTCTATCTCTTCTTCAGCCTTCTTTATGGATCCATACTTGCCAACGTTCAGCCTCATGTGTCCCCTTACTAGTGTTATGTAACCGTTGTCTATGTAAATCGTATCGCCCTCGCTTATTCCATTCGCCTGGTCTCCCCAGAGCGTAAGGGTCACAAGTCCCGTATCATCTCCAAGAACTACCTCTGTCAGTTTCCTTGTTTCCCCATACCTTGTCTGTATTTCCTTTGTTTCTCCAACGCTTGTCACTTTCGCCAGAACATTCACCCTTCTAGAATCAGGGTTCAGGTCCTTTATTTTCGTTACGTTCTCCATACTTTCTTCCTTCCTTCTTTTCTAGAACGGCTCTTCCATTTTCCAAAAAGGAAAACAGCTCCGTTCAATTTACTCCAATACCAATTCATATTTAACTTTATCGGTATAAATTTTCATGGTTATTGATCTTCATATCACTCAGTATATTCATAAAATTTAAAAATGCCACGTATGGTGATTTGTAGGGATTAAAGTATTCATGTACCTCAATGTCCTGGGATATTCCGGTGGACATATAATAAAGGTGATCGGATGTCTGAAGGTTTCTCCATACCTGATCCTTTCTTTCTGATTTGATCAATTCATCAAACGCTTCCCTCTGCATTTCGTTTCCTAGCCAGGGTGATAGATCCCTTCTCGTATCCGCCCATGATATTGTATCTTTAATGCTCAGTTCCTCCCTTTTTTGAATTATTTCATCGGCCTCCCTCAACGTTACCATCTCTATACCCCTCTTACCCA
>JAVRLJ010000007.1:0-20771 GCA_031961585.1 Thermoplasmatota archaeon
TGGGAATATGAAAATTGTACTAACCGCTGGAAGAGCATTAATGAGTGATTATAATGGAACAAGCTACATGGGTTTTGTATCCGCTCTCCCCGCAAGTTTAATAGGGAAGAGATTGGAAAAAGTATTCTTCCCTACCTATTCAGATGAGAATGGTCGTGTTTTATTGGGAACATATTCTATACTTAAGATAGAATCATCACTGATAAAAGCTGGATTTTCAAGGGATGAGGTTGTTGTTGCAGATCCAACAAAACTTGATAAGGTAATTGGTGAAGATACAAAGGCTATTGGTGTTACCTGTATGGATCCCCTTGGAGTAGGATATGGGAGCGGTATAGTTTACATGGCAATGATGCTTTTCGGCATTATACCAAAGGGAAGATCATACATGAGCAAATCATTTCTTGATGTTATAAATCATCCAAAAGTTAAAAAATACAAACCAAAGATAATTGTTGGTGGGGAGGCATCCTGGCAGATAATCGATCTTAACATGCAGGAAAAACTGGGCATAGATACCGTGGTTCTTGGAGAAGGGGAAAAGGTGGCACCCGAACTATTCAAAAAGGCTGTTCAAGGTGAAGAATTACCAAAGTTCGTTAATGGCGTACCTGTTGATGCCGAGGAAATACCACCAATAGTAACACCTTCAATTGGTGGTCTTGTTGAAATTACAAGGGGTTGTGGTCGTGGTTGCAAGTTCTGTACACCAACATTATTAAAATTCAGGTCCATACCATTGGATACAATTTTAAAGGAGGCGGAATTTAACCTTAAAAACGGTGCAAAAAGCATAGGATTGCATTCTGAAGATTTTCTTAGATACGGGTCTAAGACATTAATACCTGAAGAGGATAAAATTTTGAACCTATTTGAAAATGTTCAAAGATTGACAAAAAGGTATGATGCGGGTATAGGTGTGGATTTTGTCACGGCCGCATGCACCATGAGCAAACCAAAACTTGCAGAAAAAGTTGGAAATGAGTATGTGAATGTTGGTGGTAAGAAAAGTTTTATAGAGATGGGTATAGAAACAGGAAGTCCAAGATTAATAAACTTAATAATGCCTGGTAAGGTATTACCCTACAAGGCTGAGCAATATCCGGAGATCGTTGAACAGGCCATCGGAATTTTGAATGATGCAGGCTGGACCATTGTTGGAACATTGATAACTGAACTTCCTGAAGAGAATGAATATGATGTAATAAAAACGATTGAGTTGATAGACAATTTAAAAGATCTTGAAGTTATTCCATTTGTTCTTCCATTCATTCCCATGGGACAGTTCAGGGGAAGGGAATTCACGGTCTTAAAAAATATTGTTCTGGATGATTTAAGAAGGGAATTATTTTTAAAATCATTGGATAAGGTTGTTTCACAGATAAAAAAGGATGCAAAAATAGTAACAAGAGGAATTACAAAAAGTATACTCGCAAAATTGGCACTTGAATTTGCATTATGGTATATGGGAAGAAAAATAAATAAACTTGAAAGGATGGATCATAAAGAATTTGTGGAACTTGTAAATAAACTGGAGAAGGATATAGCCAACGTGGATAATTAAATACCTGAATTTTCAAACATTTTATCATTTATATTTTTGCACTAAAAATGATCTTTAATTCGTTAGATAAAACAAAAAATTACACCTTTTCTGTAAAAATTAACTTTAAGTTATGGATCAATCATCAATAAAATATTTATATTGTCACATATTGTTTTAAGTGATGGTGAATGGGAATGAAAAGGGAAATTAACGGCAAATCATCAATCAAAAATATATTGGCCGTTATTTCCATTACATTACTTGGTACTTTTTTAAGGATATTACCATCTTACAAATATTCAATCTGGGGAGTTGATTTTGGTATCTATTACAATTTAACATCAAAATATTTTTTAACAAACCAGATTTTCCCCAATTTCCAGTCCATTTGGGGATCCTCAGGCTATGGATATTTCCCTGTTTTTTACTGGATGATGGATCTTGTTTATAAACTCACTGGAATGAGCGTTCAGTTCATACTTTTACATATTTCACCAATTTTCGCCGGTCTTACCGTTCCAATAATTTATATAATAGCAAAAAAGTTAACTGGTAGTGATGAAATAGGTATAATCGCTTCACTTTTATATGCAATAAATCCAATGGATGTATTTGAAACATCCATGGTTGGTCTCCTGATTTTCGGTCATCTGTTCTTACTTTTGTCCATTCTCTTTTACCTTTATACATTGAAGAATACAAAATACTACATTTTACTCTCTCTATCATCACTCGCCCTTATATTATCACACCATATCAGCACTTACATGTACATAATTTCCATTGTTGGCATAATATTTTTCAGAAGAATTTTTGATAACGATTATAGGACTTTCAAATATGATTTCATATATTTGATTGCATTTTCATCATCCACGTTCTTTTACTGGTTAACCTTTATACCGTCAATGCAGGGATTTTTCTCAGGTGCCTTTGATGGATTTCTGCCCTGGTATGCAATTATAACTTTATATTTTTCAATCGTTTCCCTTTTAATTTTCTATGCAAAAAAATTCAAAAATTTCATTCTTTCAATAAAAAAATTATTTAAATTTAAATTGAGTGACAGGTACCTTTACCTTTCATTCCTTTTCACATCCATCACAATTTTTATTATACTTTCAACAAAAGGAATAAACGGAATAAGGATAACAAATTACGGTTTATTTTATGCACTCCCATATATTCTTATTTTCAGTTTTGTGGGCATTGGACTAAAATATATTAAAAATCATAAAAAAGCAAGGGTATTCCTTTTTGGGTGGATCTCCCTTCTAACAATTTCATGGATCTTTTCAGCAGTAACCTGGAATGGTATCCTCATTCCATATCGTTATATTGAATACGTATTCGAACCACTATCAATTATATCCGCAATAGGCATCTATTACATTTACAAACAGTTACCATCGCAGCATACAAATGATCAAAACGTTGTTTACATTCCTGCAAGGATTGAAAACAGTGTGATTACCATGTTTTACGGTTTTGAAAACAGGCTTGTATATTCCGTCCCATTGATTACAGGCATATCCCATTCAATTATTGTTTCAAGAAAAAATAGGTATAAAAATTTAAAGAGGGTTTTTGCACTATTTTTAATCATTTCAATAATTTTTTCAATAGGTACCATATATCCACTTGCTGAACAGGTAAGCGGAACATCACAAAATTATGTTACGAAGGTAATGATGAGCGGAATAATGTGGCTTGAAAAGAACGGGAATAAAAATTATTCTGTTGCAACGGATGCTGTTGATGGATTATATTTAGAATCACTTGGTTTTAACACAACATTTGAATACACATACAAACTATGGAATTCATCAAACTGGTACGATGCAATCTATGAACTTGAAGGTCTTAATGGCACATATCCAAAAATTGGCTATGTTTTAATCAATTCCAACATGTACTACAATGGTGTTTATGGTTATGAGCTAAGCACACACCCATCCTACGATCCTCCAGTAATAATATCCAATTCATCCTTTGATAAATTTTTCAATGAACCTTTCATTGAAGTTTATTACAATTCCACACAGGATGGATCACAGTGGGTCTATGTTTTCCAGGTGAACTGGACGTATATTGATAATTACAGATAAAAATTATTGTTCAATCACACCAATGTATGGTGTAAATACCCTAGATTGCATGTTAAGGCACTCGTTCAGTTTAAATTCAACAATCAATTCAAAATTTTTATGTGGCTGGATGGTGAAAGGATGGTTTATAAAGGCAAAGTTTGATGAAAGGTTGAATGTTACATTATTACCGTTTATGTTTACAACAACTGATGTTATATAAAGTCTGATCATCGTATATTTTCCTGGCTGCAAACTTATGTTACCAAGCAAAACTGAATTGTTCACGCTAGTTCCAAAAATATTCAACGTTCTCTGCCCGATTGTATAATTCACCCACCCGCTCTGATTACCATGTATTTCGATGCTTGAAAATGTTATATATACTGCTGAGACCATACTGTTGGGTGAATCTGAAACATATATGGATAGCGATCCGTTGTTCATTGTTGAAAAATAACCGTATATACCGTAAATGCCAAGAGCTATGAGAAGGATCGCAACAATATATGTTAATAACTTACTCTTCATCAATAAAAGTGAATGTTTTGGTTTAAATAAAACTTTCCAAACCTATTCCATTCTTGAAAGGTTTGCAAATTTGGCTAGTAGTGCATCAAGCTGTATTTTATCACTTCCACCTTCAACAATCCTGTATTCGGTATCCGCGAGAGTTTCAAGCATTTTAACAAGTTTTTCTTCAGGTATTGAAATTGTAAAAAGTTCCCTGTGTATCTGCCTTAAAATATCCTCTGCAGCTATACCATACTCTATTATCATTTTATCCATCATTTCCCTTGCCTTTATGAAATCACCCTGAAGTGCCTTTTCAAGCATCTTTCTTATTTCCTCCCTTGTTGCAAGTCCGGATGCCCTGTATATTATATCGCTTGTGATCTTTTGACCCATTGTTGCAGCTGCCTGTAAAATGTTTATTGATTTCCTCATATCACCATCAGCAATGATATGGATTGCATCAAGTGCATCCTGATCGATCTTCAGATTTTCTTTTTCAGCTATGTACTTCAGCCTTTTTTCAATATCCTCCTTTGATAGGGGTTTGAACCTGAATATTGCGCATCTAGACTGTATTGGTTCTATGATCCTTGAAGAATAATTCACGGATAATATAAACCTGCAGGTTTTTGAAAACTTTTCCATGGTTCTTCTCAATGCAGCCTGTGCATCGGCAGTTAAATGATCCGCCTCATCAAGGAATATTATCTTAAAGCCAACAGGATTGTTTGATGCCGTTCTTGCATAATCCTTTATCTGTCCCCTCACAACATCAATACCCCTTTCATCACTTGCGTTCAATTCATTGAAACTTTCCTTCCAGTCATCACCAAACAGTTCCATGGCCAGGGCAATTGCACTTGTTGTTTTACCCGTTCCAGCAGGACCGGCAAAAATAAGATGTGGCATGTTCTTTTCCTTAACGTATGCCTTCAATCTCTCAACTATCATATCCTGACCAACTATTTCATCAAGCCTTTTGGGTCTGTACTTTTCAACCCACACATCTTCCATGGTATTTCCTCCAGATGAATATAAACATTCACAATTTTATATTTTTCTATTATGGAATTGAAAATTTTTTATAAAATTAGAAATTTTATAAAATATTAAATACTATTTTCACATCTTGGTAATACCTGAGATATCGGGTGTGATGACAATGAATGCGGGAGATATCGTTAAATTAACATACAACCTGTGGATTGTTGAACAGGATAAGGAAACCCTATTCGATACAACGGATGAGAATTTTGCAAAGGAGAATGGTATTTACGATCCGGACAGAAAATATGGACCGGAAATTTACATAATAGGTAAAAAAATGCTCCTAGAATCAGTTGAAAAACAGATCATGAATGCAGAGGTAGGGAAGGAATATGACATAATGCTTGAACCCAAGGATGCCTACGGTGAAAGGAATCCAAACCTTGTAAAGGTTGTATCAATGAGGGAATTTGAGAAAAATAAAATAACGCCTGAAATTGGAAAATTTGTCACAATCAATGGTCAGAGGGGAAAGGTGGTGAACGTTACACCTGGCAGGGTTCTTGTTGATTTTAACCATCCTCTTGCTGGTAAAAAATTACATTATAAAGTTACGGTGAAGGAGATTGTTGAAGGTCTTGAAAACAAAGTTCTGGCAATAATTGAGATGGCATACGGAAAGGACATGGATCAGTTCAAGGTAAAGGAATTTGAAGATCACATTGAGATTAAACTCGCTGAGAGCTGCAAGTACAGGAATGAATGGTTCACAAGCAAATACTACATAGTTGGAACATTAAGGGATTACACGCAGAAGGATATATATTTCATTGAGGTTTACGAAGGAAAGAAGGAAGAAGAAAAGAAAGAGGAAAAGAAAGAAGAGAGTACAGCAACTCAACAATAAATTTTTAAAATTTTTTAATATTCCTGATACAATTTTTTTAAAGATTCAAAAATTTTTTATTAATTTTCGTCAATCTATAAATATAAAAAATAAATGTAAAAAGAAAAGTAAATAATTTTATTCTTTATGCGCCAATTTTCCCTTTTGTTCTTCCTTTCCCTTTTCTTTCTTTGGTGGCTGTTTTGGTCCCTTTCTGATCCTCCAGATAACAAGGGCTATTATTGCAATTATTGCTATTATGCCTATGACCAATGCTGGTAATTTCCATGCTGCCTGGTTAACGCTGACAACCTTTGATTGTACATTGTCACCAAGGAATATGGATGGTTCTTCAGGCGTGTAAACCTCAAATTTAAGTGTGAAGTTACCGGATGATGGTGGTGTCCAGTTTAATATAACCATAACAGTTTTGTTAACACCAAGGTTTTTCATTGTTATGTTTTCAACAACGTTTCCATTGGCTGTTAAACTAACATAGTATATTGTTGCATTTGCATTACCAGTGTTTGTAACATTTACCCTGAACTGACCCTGAACCCCCTCTGTGAAATTACCGGTCCAGGTAACATTGTTAATGATAAGGTCAGGGGCAACAGGTGAAACCCTCAGTGTTCTGTTTGCAACATTATAGTTACCCGATTCATCCGAAACATTGAGGAGGATGAAGTATGTACCAAAATTGTTGAATCTTATCTTTACAACACTCTGGTTAAGAGATCCGGAAACAATCGTGTAATTTGTGGAATTCAGGAGAACATTTCCCGATGAATTCTCTATTGTCCAGTTGTATGAAGCTATTGTACCATTCTGCGGATCGTATGAACCCGTTCCATTAAGTACAACAACCTGCCCCTGCATTATGTTTGTTACCTGTGCACCTGTACTATTCTGTAAAACAATAACAGGTACTGGTTTAACAGTATCATGAACGATTACTTTTATTGATACCGTTACATTGTTTCCAATCTGGTCGCTGTATGTAACATTTACCCAATCAAAGGAATTCCTTGTTGGATATGTGAACGTATAATTAACCCAGTTACCGGAGAATTTTGAACCTGAAATGTTCCAGAAAACATTCGTTGCAGCGTGTGAATTAATATAGCCATTCAATGTATCACTGATTGATTTTACACTGAAGGTATACATTTGATTCTCATTTACCTTAATTGGTCCGAAAACAACCTTTCCATTTTGTATTGTTAATGTACTTCCAGTTCCATTGTAATAATAGTAAAGTGTAGAATTGATATAGTAAACATTCCATGTTAGGATAGCTGTTTTACCATAGCTTATTAGTGATGTGCTTGATGGATAAGCACCATCAGCATAAACAACGATGTTTGTGTAATTTACATTTTTACCAACATCCGTAACAGTAAGATTTAGGTAATGTATTCCAGGTGAAAAGTTAAAGCTTACATTGGCCAGTCCCTTTCCAGATTTGACTATTCCCTCAGAGCTCCAGGAGAATGTGAAATTGTTCCATGGTTCCTGGGTCCTTACCATATCCCTTACCGCAAGGCTTGCATTGAAGAAAACATTTTTGTTTGCAGGTATCAGGACTGTGAAATTCCTGGCGGTGTTGTTAATTATATAATTTCCCTGTGTCATACCCGACCAGTATATAACAAATGTGCTCTGACTCAATGTTATTTGGGGCGGTACCCTTTTCTTTAGATCAAGTTCAATTATTTTTGATGACTGTGCATTTGTTAGATTTACTGTGTTAATGTATGAGCTAACTGTTATTCCGCTAACTGTGTTTGATATTTCATATCCCTGTGGTACATTTAATGTATAATTGTAAACGTTCTGTGCACCGTACGGACTATTCTTTAATACGTTTAGGTATATTGGTATGTATGATTGTGATGAAAGCAATGATGATACATTGACGGATGAATTATAGTAAACTGCATTTATTTGAACAGTAAAGCCATTATAGTTTATGTTAATGTTTCCAACGGAATAGGATTCAAGTGAATAAACATAGTTACCTACTGTTATGTACTGTGAAGAATATTCCCTGAGTGAATTTGAAAAGAATGTTTTGAGTGAAGTCGAATTCATGTTATTGTAAAGAAGCTGATAATAGAGTATTGTTATCGATGAATATGGTAATGACCTTAGAACAGTTTTGTTGTTTAATAGAATTGTCTGATTGTAGTATATTGTCCTGAAATCCTTTGAAAATGTGAAATAATTGTTGTAATAGTTGTATACCTTCGTTAATTTAACTGAATAAAAGCCCCCTGTTGATGGTATACTTGATATTGAGTATCCATCAGCTGTAACATAGATTGAATAGCTTCCAGGATAAAGGTAAAAATCAAAGACACCACTGTTTGATGTTATTGTGTACCATATGTTTCCATTGTTGAAAATGTTAACATAGACTGTGGTTGGAACAATTGCATTGTTTGATGCATCCTCAACGGTACCGAATATGTGGTTGAAGGATGAGAGATCAACCGTTGTTGATTGATTCAAAGGTAAGTAATAATTTTCTGTTATACCATTCATATTTGTTGTAATTTTAACAACAAATGGTAATGTTGGGGCATTAAATGTGACATTACCAACGGATCCCGTATATCCTGAAAAGAACTGTGTATTAAAAACATAGGCACTGACATAGGCGCCCGTAACTGGGGATCCGTTGTTATCAACATTCAAAGTTATGCTTTTTGTGAGGGATAACCTTGGAACAATAACATATGTGGAATTGACACCCGATGTTGTCACTGTTACGAATGAAACCGTGTGCTTGAAAACATAATTTCCAATCATTATGGATGGAACATTCACTATATAATTCCCAACCGGAACATTGTTAAATGTCACTGTTGGTGTTGAAACCTGGGATCCTATCACATTACCATAATAGTCCATTAGCTGTACATTTGCCCCGGACAGGAAATCAACCTTTCCGGAATTAATATCCTTATACATTATCACCAGGCTCACATTTTCAGTCTCAACACTCTGGGCACTGGCAAGCACTGGAACAAAAAGAGAACTCACTAGAAGCACTGAAATAATCACTAACGCGAATGTACTTTTTGTTCTGTAGCTTTTCAAATATCATCCCTCCAATGAAAGGAGTTAGAGATAGGAAATCCATTTCAATATTAAATATTTTTCTTAAGTGAGTAGAGAGTTCAGTTACCTTGAAAATCAAATATAAAAAAAGTAAAAGTGTCCAGCAGGAGCAATGGCAATAAAATATAATGTGTTTAGAATAATGGATGAAATCTGTTGAATATGTTAAAGGATGATGATCTTAATAAAAATGATTAACTAAAGTGAGAAAAAATTAAAAAATGAAAATAATTCACAGATATGATATTTGAAAGTGATTATAGGGTAGCATGGGTTGATACGGATACACTTGGCATTGTGCATTTTTCAAACTATTTCAGAATATGTGAAAGAGTGGAGGAGGAATTTTTGAATTACCTTGGTTTTTCTGAGGAATACAGGAAAGAAATACTTTTACCAAGGGTAATGGCAAAATGCGATTACAGATATCCAATTAGATTCAATGAAATAGCTCATGTTTCAATGAAGATAGATGAAATTGGAAAGAAACACATCACCTATGCCTTCGAAATATATAACAGAAATCAGGGAAAAATTTCAGCTATTTGCAAAATAACTGTTGTTGCAATAAACAGGGATTTTAAATCCGTACCTATACCCGAAACTTTTATAGAAAAAATAAGACCCTATTTTGAAGGGTAACTTTCAACAACGTTTATTTTTCTCATTCTCAGTTCATGCTTTATTTTTTCAAACTTTTCTTTTTCAAAGCCAAGGTATTCCGGTGGATAAACACCTTTGTAATCAATACCATCAAGCACTCTTGTTATTATTGCAGCCGTGAAACCCGTCATTTTACCCATTGAGGATATTTCATCCAGATCCTGTTTATCGTAAACATAGAGATCTATATCCTTTTCTCCAATTCCTTTAACAAGCAGTATTGAAATATCTGTAACATTTGTTTTCATTCTTTCAAAAAGTTTTTGTGTTAAAATCCTTGGAACACAGCCATCAATGTTTTCGGATGAAAAATAACCCAGATCCCTTAGGAGTTTAATTTTTTCAAGATGTCCAGGATACCTTATTGTCTTTTCAAAAATATTTTTCACACCAATTGTTTTTAAAAGTGTTCTTAAACCATCCGAATAGAATGTTTCAAATGCACCAAGACTCGATATGCAGAATGGTTCAATTTTATCCAGAGGATCTATGGTGAAAATTTTTCCATCCTTGATGTATCTTGCCTGCCTTGTGTATTCATCTATCAGACCCTCAACGTTCCAGGTTATTGCATAGTCCAATGGAGGTATCTTCCTTTCAGGTAAACCACCAACGTATATTTCAATGCTATCAATGTTACTAAAATTTTTATAGATATAACCCGCAAAAATGTTGCTCAAACCGGGTGCAAATCCCGCATCCGGTATGAATATAACACCATTTTCTTTTGCAAGAGAATCAAGAGAGAATGGATCCTCCGGCATGAAAGATATGTCAACAACGTTCTTTCCATTCATTATCAATTTTTTTATTATTTCAAAGGATACACTACCGGGCAGGGCCGAAACAACAGTATCAATTCTATCAAGAATATCTTTCCTATCAAATATGTTATCTGAGAATTTTCTTTCAACATTGATTTTATCAAGCGAACTTTTTGATTTATCAAAAACAAAAACTTCATGGTCTTTGGATAGATCGTATATTATTGCCCTTCCAACCATGCCGGCACCCAAAACAGCTATTTCATTCATAATTCAAACATGGAATTTAAGAATAAAATTTTATCCCTTTGTCTTTCATGATTTATAATTCACTGTTTTATGTTTACCTGCAATTCCATAAAATCCTTTGCAACAATTGTGTTCCTGAATATTCCCTTTGCCTCCTTTTCAAGTATATTCACATCACCCGATCTATACCTTGGACTTATGTGTGCAAGAATGAGCATGTCAACATTTGCTTCCCTTGCTATTTCCGCAGCCTGCCTTGCTGATGAATGACCGAACTCATTCGCCTTTGATTCAAGTGAGGAATCAACAGTTGAATCATGTATGAGTATTCGTGATTCCCTGCCGTATTTAACAATATCCTGGCAGGGTGATGTATCACCCGTATAGGTTATTTTCCTTCCAATTCTCATACCATCCGATATATCATCAAGTAAGATTTTCCTGCCATTTTTTTCAATATTACCGTTTTTAACAATCTTTTCAACATCCTGGCTTGTTAAAGAATATTTTTCCATAAGTTCCTGGGATATCCTTTTTCTATCCTTTTCCTTAAAAACGTAGGCAAAGTTCGTAACTGGATGTTTTGTTTTCACAGCCGTAACCGTATAATCACCAAAATCTATTGTTTCATAATTTTTCATTTCCCTTATATAAATTGGAAATGAAAGGGTGTAGTAACCTACCCTGAGAAAATTTGTAATCTGTTCCACAGCATCCTCAGGCCCAAAGATTTCAAGCTTCTCCTTCCTTTCATTAAAAACCATGGTCTGAATTAATCCTGCAAGGCCCAAAAAATGATCACCATGGAAATGTGAAATGAATATTTTTGAAATTTTCATAAAACTGAATGATGTTTGCATTATCTGTCTCTGCGTACCCTCACCAACATCAAAGAGTAAAATTTCCCTATCAATCTGTAAACCAATGGACATGGGATTCCTTTCCGGGCTCGGCCAGGAACCACCCGATCCAAAAAATACAAGGCGCATTGTTGATATCATGGTCCTACCGTCGTACCTATGAATTCCTTTCCCTCTATGGCCCTTTTCATATTCTCCATGTTCCTTCCATTTATAACTTTTATACTTATTCCGCTCCTCTCAGCAATTTTTATGGATAAAAGATCAAGTACAACATTTGGTCCAGCACCTATATTATTTCCACTTAAAAGTTCAATTAATTCTCTGTAAGATATTTTTTCAATAAGCCTTGCATCGCTGAACTTCTTTGGATCCTTATCGTAAATGCCGTCAACGGATGTGGCATTTATAACAACCTTTTCATTGAGATATTCTGCAACAAGCATGGAAACAGTATCTGTTGTATGACCAGGTTCAGTTCCACCCATCAGCGCAACCCTAAAATTTGAAATGCCTTCAATAGCATCAAAGAAAACAACACCATCCATACCTGAAAAGAATGATTTAACAAGCATTGCATTAATTTTTGTTGCAAGTATACCAATTCTATCAAGGTTATACTCATCCATACCGTTCTTTCTAGCAATATCAATGTAATCCCTTGCTATCCTTCCACCCCCAACAACAATAACAAAATTGTAATTTTTCGATAGATCCTTAACCATTGATGAAAAATCCTTTAAGAATTTTACATCAATACCATTGTCGAATATAAGCGATCCTCCAAGTGAAAC
Organism: Thermoplasmatota archaeon; assembly: GCA_031961585.1. GTDB lineage: Archaea > Thermoplasmatota > Thermoplasmata > Thermoplasmatales > ARK-15 > JAVRLH01. The sequence goes on from JAVRLJ010000007.1 coordinate 12,479, forward strand.
TATAACATTTTTCATATTACCTTATATAGGTAAAAGAATTTATAGATTAAAAAATTTCCTAAAAGGTGTAGAAAAGATGGAAAGTAAAAGTAAATACGATTTCAAAAGGGCTCTTGAGGAACTTTCCAAATACGAGGGTAGAGGTACGGAGTTGATTACACTTTACATTCCGCCAAAAAGGCCCATATCGGATGTAATTGCATATTTAAGGGATGAGTATTCTACATCGGCAAACATAAAAAGTAAAACAACAAGGAAGAATGTAATGAGTGCAATAGAATCAATGATGAGCAGGCTAAAGGTATATAAAATGCCACCCGAAAACGGTCTCGCGTTATTCATCGGGCATGTACCAACAAGGGGAGACCAAACGGAGATGGTTACATATATAATTGAGCCACCGGAGCCAATTCAATCCATGATATACAGATGCGATTCGAAGTTCTTTTTGGATCCTCTGTATGCCATGCTTGGTGAGAAGGATGTTTACGGTCTTATTGTTATAGACAGGAGTGAGGCAACAATCGGCCTTTTAAGGGGTGTTAGAATAGAAGTTGTGAAAAACATACAATCACAGGTACCAAGCAAACACCATCAGGGTGGACAGTCTTCAAGAAGGTTTGAGAGGTTGATTGAGCTTGCAGCCCATGAATTCTTTGTTAAGGTAGGAAATACGGCAAATGAAATATTCCTTAATGAAAAAAACCTGAAGGGAATATTGATTGGTGGACCCGGATCAACAAAGGAATTCTTTGCTGAAAAGGATTATCTTCATCATGAACTTAAAAAGAAAATTATAGATCTTTTTGATACAGGTTATACTGATGAATACGGTCTTAGGGAACTTGTTGAAAAAGCATCTCAGAGGCTCGAGGATCTTGAAATTGCCCAGGAGAAGAAAATAATAAACAGGTTTCTTTCAGAAGTAAGGAAGGAAAATGGTCTTGCAGTTTATGGTGAAAAAGAGGTCATTGAGGCACTGAAAAATTCACAGGTGGATACATTGATAATTTCAGAGGCATTGAGGAAGTATAAGGTAACATGGGAATGTCCAAACTGTAAGGCAAGGGAGGAGGAAATCATAAATTCTGCAATAATACCTGAAAAAATGTGCAAGAATTGCAACGTACCCATGAACGTTGTTGATAAGGTTGATATTATAGATGAATATTATAAATTAGCGGAACAGACAAACGCAAAGGTTTATCTAGTTTCAGATGAAAGTGAGGAGGGAAAACTTTTCCTGAAGGGCTTTGGCGGTATAGGGGCAATATTGAGATATAAAAAATAAAAAATTTTATTTGAGTTCAAGAACAACTACGTCCTTTACGGATTTCATGCTCTTGAACGGTAGAATCAACCTTCCCTGCGCATCCGTTTCGTATCCCCTCACTTCAAGATCCTCGCTTGGCACAACGAGGAGATGGTGCACTTCACCTGTATCTGTATCTATTACAAAGTTATCTATTGTTCCAAGTATTATACCATCGTTTGTCATTACAGTTTTTCCTCTCAGTTCCGATATGAATTTTTTCACGAGCAACACCTCCAGCTCACCTGAAGTATGGAAGTTCCTCCTTCTTTGTTGGAACTTTTGATATCATGCTACCAATTGCATTGTAGTATTTTATACTTTCCTCGTTCAGGGATGGTGGAACCTTTTCAAGTGCCCTTTCAAAGTCCCTCATTGTTACCTTGTCCCTGTTCTCCCTTATTGCAAACATACCTGCTTCCCTGCAAACATTTTCAATATCCGCTCCAACATAGTTTTCCATCCTTTCAGCAATCTTTTTTAGATCAACATCGCTGTCAAGCGGCATGTTCTTTGTGTGTATCTGCAGTATTTTCAACCTTGTTTCGCGATCAGGCGGAGGTATATAGATCAGTCTATCAAACCTTCCAGGTCTGAGCAAGGCAGGATCTATTATATCCGGTCTGTTTGTTGCACCTATTACAACAACACCCTCAAGGTTTTCAATTCCATCCATGGATGTTAAAATCTGGTTTACTATTCTCTCTGTAACACCTGAATCTGAATAGTATCCCCTTCTTGGTGCAATTGCATCTATTTCATCAAGGAATACAACAGCTGGAGCGCTCTGTTTTGCCTTCTTGAACACTTCCCTTATTGCCTTTTCTGATTCACCAACCCATTTGCTGAGCACCTCAGGCCCCTTTATGCTTATAAAGTTCATTTCACTTTCGGTTGCAACGGCCTTTGCAAGGAGCGTCTTACCTGTTCCCGGAGGACCGTACAGGAGAATTCCCTTTGGAGGTCTGATACCAAACTTCTTGAATTTCTCTGGATCCTTCAAAGGCAATTCAACAGCCTCCTTCAGTTCCTGTTTGATGTTTTCGAGACCACCTATATCATCCCACCTTACGTTTGGAACTTCAATCAAAACACCGCGAAGAATACTTGGTTCAATGTCCTTCAGTGCTTCCTTGAAATCTTCCTTCTTCACAACCATTTTCTGCAGCATTTCCACAGGTATAGGTTTGTCAAGGTCTATTTCAGGCAGATACCTTCTCAGAGCATGCATGGCTGCTTCTCTTGCAAGGGCTGCAAGATCAGCGCCAACAAACCCATGGGTGATTGATGCAAGTTCCTCAAGGAATTTCACCTTTTCTTCATCGTTCATATCAATGGGCATTAACCTCGTGTGTATCTGCAGTATTTCAAGCCTTCCCTTTTTATCAGGAATGCCAATTTCAATCTCCCTGTCAAATCTTCCGGGCCTTCTCAACGCCGGATCTATTGAATCAACAAGGTTTGTTGCACCTATGACAATTACCTGTCCCCTCTCTTTGAGACCATCCATTAATGTGAGTAACTGTGCAACAACCCTTCTTTCGACCTCTCCCTGCACCTCTGCCCTCTTTGGTGCGATTGAATCAAGTTCGTCTATGAAAATTATCGATGGTGCATTCTTTTCAGCCTCATCAAACTTTTCCCTCAGAAATCTTTCACTTTCACCGTAGTATTTGCTCATTATTTCTGGACCATTTATTAGATAAAAGTTTGCACCAGATTCGTTTGCAACAGCCTTTGCTATAAGAGTTTTACCTGTTCCAGGAGGACCGTATAAGAGGACACCCTTTGGAGGCTTTATTCCAAGCCTTTCAAAAAGTTCAGGGTGTTTCAATGGTAACTCTATCATTTCCCTTACCTTCTGCAATTCCTCAGAAAGGCCTCCAATATCCTCGTATGTTACCCTGCCTGTCTCTGAAACATATTCCTCTACTGGCTCCTCCTTCACCTGAATTTCTGTTGTTTCCTTTATTACAAGAACACCCTTTGGCTGTGCCCTGACAACCTTGAACTTCAGACCTGCCCTTCCTATCAATGTTAAACCAGGAATCATCAAAATGTCCCCTTCAACAACAGGTCTGTTAAGCAAAGCCCTTCTTACAAAGTCCTCTATGCCTTCACCCAGCCTTAACCTCTGATCCTTTTCTATCAAAGGTGCGAATGTAACGGATTTTGCTGCCTGATAGTTTGCCTTTGCAACAATTACCTTATCACCAAGAGTTACACCAGCATTTCTCCTAATATCACCATCAATCCTTATTATTCCCTTTCCCTCATCCTCCACAGGAACCCTGTAAACCTTTGCTGCTGTTGTTTTTTTACTTGTTAAACCTGTTATGGTTATAATGTCACCTACCTCTACCCCAAGTTCCTCCCTGGACTGACTGTCAATTCTTGCCCTTCCAAGGCCGACATCCATCTGGGGTGCCTCATGCACCCTCAATATTATTTCTTTCTTTTCCATACTTTCACCCCGGTTATTAGTTTTTAGTTATCAACATTTGGTTAATATCTTCTACTATTTAAATCTTTAGTTCCCTCAGCTTTTTTACCATCTTTACAGCACTGTGAACAGCTTCCCTGGCCTTCTCTATCCTTTCCTGTGCCTGGAGCCTTGTTTCACCATGACCTGTTATGCCAAGAGCAACCGGTTTTCCATATTCAACCTGCAGATCCTCTATTTTCCTTGCTGCATTCTGCATTATTATTTCATCATGCTCGGTTTCACCTTCAATAACAGCACCGAGGGTAACAACCGCATCCACATCATCCAGTTCAAGTAACTTTTTCACACCAAGTGGTATTTCGAATGTTCCTGGAACAAGAAGCGTCCTTGTTATTTCTGCACCAAGGAATTCTGCCTCAACCTTTGCCCTTTCAAGCATCATCATTGTTATATCGAAGTTGTATTCAGATACAACCAAACCTAGCCTAATTTTATCCATTTTTTATCACCTCTCTCCAACAGGTCCCACATCCTCAAACCCCTGCCTTAACCCCTTTCCTGCAAATTTTTGCAGATACTCTGGATTGAAGAGCAGGTAATATGCATTTTCAGCATGTTCCCTTGTTCTTCTATCCGCAAGGAATGCAAGTTCCTTTTCATCCTTTGCCTCATCTTCATGAACAAAAACCACCAATATATGTTTTCCTGTCATGATCTGTACCCATATAAGACCAAGCGCTGCCTCGTGAGCAGATGTTTTATCTATTTCCTTTGGTCCTGGCATGCCAAGTGCGAGGACAATATCACAGTTGTATTTATCAAAAAGTATTTTTGATGCAACAGGCAGATCCTTTATGCCCGGTACGGTATATCTAACAATCTTAAAACCAGTACCCATCTTTTTCAGCTGATCTATTGCACTCTTACCCATATCGTAACGTGCAAATGTTGTATCAGCTATCCCTATTATTTTCATCATCATTCACCCTTTCAATACTTTCAATCTCCTTCTGGAATGCGTAGGCGGAAATTATCTTACCTATTATTTTCCTAGTACCGTTAAGATCCGAACCTGTGAATTTACCAAGCCTCACTACCTTTACCTTTAAACCCCTTTTTCTGCATTCATCCTCTATATACTTTTCATTGAACGCCTGATCGTATCCTAGCGCAATTATATCCGGCTTTATTTCCTCAACAGTTTTAAAAATATCATCCTCATGGCCTAAAATTGCCTTATCAACAGGCTTTAAGGCTTCAACCATTTTCACCCTGACATGTTCTGGCATAATTGGCTGATGTTTCAATTTTCTCGCTGTGGAATCCCTTGCAACAACAACTATGAGTTCATCACCAAGCTTTTTAGCCTCCTCTAGGAAATAAACATGACCCAGGTGAAGGATATCGAAAACACCCGATGCCATTACTCTGACCACTTTTCCCACCATTCAATTATTTCACTGCCCTCAACAAATGGATAATTATGTTCCATTGCATAATTTTTTGCCTTGTTGTATGGTAAAGATTTACCATCATCACCAAGCATTTCAACAATTGTGGCTGAGGGTGTTAAACCGCTCATGATCATTAGGGCTGTGGATAATTCAGTATGACCCCTTCTTGATTTAAGCAGATCCTTTGAAGATATCAATAAATGAACATGACCCGGGGATCTGAATAACTTTCCAAACTCTACCATTGCACTTTTTTCATCCATAACATTCAACCTTTCAATAAAATTTGCAAATTCCCTTATTGTCAGGGATCTATCGTTATCTGGAATTCCGGTGAAAGTCTTTCTGTGGTTGATTGTGATTGAAAATGAGGACTTTTCATCGTATGGTATATCGTTTGGATAAAGGTATTTGAATATTTCATAACCACTTTTCTGAAGAATATCAACCATGAATGGAACGCCAAGTTTCTGTGAAATTTCATATGTCATTGTTGTGCATATTAGACCTCCACCATCCTTCCTCATCAATTTTATTATATCATGCGTTACAAACTTTGATGCAACAACTATATCCGTTTCACCCTCCCTGTCTTTACTATCATAAACAAGGACAGGGATTCCCATTTTTATTTTTCTGATTACTTCATCCATATGAAACCATAAAGTGAATTTGGTTAATTAAAATTTATTAACTACTCATTTTTTGGTAGATCTTGGGTTCTTTATTATTTTGGGACCATTTTCATCAACAACAATGAATGAAAAACCCTTTTCTTTTATTGATTCATAATCATGACCGGCATCAGACTGGTAAACAGCAAGGAATATGAGTTTTTCATTCCCCGTATTTATTGACCTGTGCGCATATTCAGGATCCACATAGAGCACCGCTCCCTTAAACATGTTCAGCGTTCTTGTATTCCCTGACCTGTTTTCCATGAGCAATATTCCCTCACCGCCAAGAACAATATATACTTCCGCTGCTGACTTAGAATGGAAATGACCCTTTGTGAAATAGTACTCTTTACCTATCCTCCCCGGTTCAATTTCAGTTATTGCATATGAAAGAGCACCAGGACCTGAATAGGCCATTTCATAAACCTTATATATTAAAGGATTCCTTTCCTTAAGTATCCTTTCAGCCTCATCACGGAATGTAAAATAATCAACAAGGTCTGAAAGGTACCTTTCCTGAACAGATGTTGTTAATTCAAGTTTACCTGTTAGAAAATCCAGAACGTTCACCCTTTCCATGTTTTACGCTATTATAAATTATTATAAAAGCTTTTAGAATTTTATAACATAAAGAATTGTATTCAGGATCAAAAATTCATGAAAATTATTCAAAAACATTTCAATAGAACTTTATTGTTTCCAGACCAGGTTTGTTCAAAAACTTTATTGTTACCTTGCAGGGATCTGGATTGAAATTGTGCATTTTCTGGTATTCTGTCTGTCTCTGCCATGCTGAGGCATTGAGAAGAATTGTTCCATAGTAAATTGAGTATTTGTGCACATGGATATGCCCTGTTACAAAAAGGTCAGGTATATCCTCTATGACCATATAATCCTCATCCATTGGTGCCACCGGAACTTTGTTTCCATATATGGGTGCAAGATGCCTTCTTTTCAAAAGTTCAGCCATCATGGTATCTGCATTTTCATACTTTATTCCCTTAATATAATCCATCAGATCGTTTAAACTAGTACCATGGTAAATGAGAATGTTGAAACCCTCTATGGATATATATGCGGGGTTGGATAGAAAAATAACATTGGGAGGGAACATTTTCCTTATTTCCTCACCAAGGAATGGCTGTGGTTCAGCTATCCTCACAAGATCATGGTTTCCAGGTATCATGAAGATTGTAATATCATTTCTAATCCTTGATATGTACTGGGATAAAAGTGCATATTGATCAAATATATCGCTCAATTCAAGATCCCTTTCCTGGCCCGGGTAAATGCCTATACCGTCAACAAGATCCCCTGAAATTACCATGTATTTTACATTCTTCCCCTTTTCACCGTTCAGCCATTCTATGAATTTAAGAAAATTTTCCTTCATGAACATTTTACTCCCAACATGTATATCGGAAATGAATGCAATACCATTTTCACTGTTTACAATCTTTTCCTTTTTTGATACATTATCCACACCAGGATAAACAATCTCCTTTACGTACATTTTACCATTCCTGATGTTCCCCTTAACACCAATAACATCATCAGGAAATATGTTTTCATTTCCATTGTAGTATGCTATAATGTGCCCTGATGGATCCTCAAGATCAAGGATCCTTCCATACTTTGATTCCCTTATATCCCTTACCATGGCTATTATTGTACTTTCACCTTCATTTTTTATGCCATAATCTATGTTAACGGATCCTGAAAGTGATACCCTGGATTCAAGTATTTTTCTAATTTTCATGTACCTGCTGAGGAAAAGTTTCCTGAAACTTTCAGACTTTCCTGAACCTGGAGGAAATTCTCTATCACCCTTTATTATCGTGAATTTACTTTCCTCCTTTCTCAGTATTTCGTATGCCCTCCCTTCCCTAATCTTTTTCATAACATAGGAAAGACCGCCCATTTTCATTATTTCATCAATTTCCCTTGTTGTTGGGAATATACCGTTATCCCAGAGTATTCTCATAACATCCCTTCTTTCATCCATATGCCTCAATCCTCTTCTGCTTCTCTAAAAATCTGTATACCCTTGTTGATAGAATAACATTTTTGATGTAATCCTGAACATCAACATCCTTTAGATTTTTAATACCTAAATAACTAACATTCCTTAACGCATCCCTTACTGTTTCCCTTATCAGCCAGACCCCTAAGGGTATTCTGTAGTTTGGCCCAACTACCCTGTATATTATGACAGATGCTGACCTTTTAATTGATTCAAGGTATTCAAGAATTGCAAGCCTTGCAGCATAGTATGCACCTGTGACATTACTTGCATAAGTTTTCCTTCCATAGTATCCCTCATAGTCACCGCTTTCCATTATGTTCCTTATTTTTCCATTGAATCCATGCCAGTTTTCAACCATCTCAAACATCCAGGTACCTG
>JAVRLJ010000008.1:0-14920 GCA_031961585.1 Thermoplasmatota archaeon
TTCACTTGTAATGGATTATACATTCGATGATGTTGAAAAAGCGATAAAAAATTATTCTCCCGATCTTGTAGGAATAACAGCAACAACATCCATGATACCCGATGCATACCAGGTGGCAAAAATTGCAAAGGAGATTTCAAAGGATACAAAGGTTGCGATCGGTGGTCCACATGTTACCTTTGTACCAGAAGATACATTGAATGAAAGTGAAAACATAGACTATGTTGTGAGAGGGGAGGGAGAAATTATTTTCTCAAACCTTCTCAAGCACCTTGAAGGAAAGATGGAATTAAAGGATATAAGAGGTTTGAGCTACAGAAAAAATGGAACAATTGTAAACAATCCACCTGAACAGTTGATAAAAGATCTGGACACAATTCCTTACCCTGCCTTTGATCTTTTACCGTTGGAAAGGTACAAGGTCGACAATAAGGAATACGCTACAATCATAACATCAAGGGGATGTCCTTACAACTGTATATTCTGTTCATCATCCTTTCACTTCGGTAAGCAGTGGAGAGGTTATTCTGTGGAAAGGATTATTGATGAACTTAAGATATTAAGGGAAAAATACAACAAAAGGGAAATAGACTTTATGGATGATACATTCACACTAAACATGAAAAGGGCAATTGAGTTAACAAAAAGAATTAAAGAAGAAGGTCTTGACATATCCTGGTCAGCAACCGCAAGGGTAAACCTTTTCAACGATGAAATAGCGAGATCCATGAAAAGCGCCGGTGCACATACGGTGTTTTTTGGTATTGAATCTGGAGTACAGAAAACACTGGATTTTATAGCAAAGGGCATAACGCTTGAACTTGCAAAATCTGCTGTTAAAAAGGGAAACAATGCAGGTCTTAACACCTTTGGAGCCTTTATAATAGGTTTTCCGGAAGAAACTGTTAGGGATGTTAAGGCAACAATAAAATTCTCACAGAAGGTAGGGGTAACACTGGCTCAATTTACAATTGCAACACCGTATCCAGGAACAGGGCTCTGGAATTATGTCGTTGAAAAGGGTCTTCTTTTAACAAGAGATTGGGGGAAATTCACAACAATGACGCCAGTGATGAAATTAAAGAATTTTACATCTGATGAAATAATGAAATGGCTTACAAGGGCGTATCTATCCTTTTATCTGAGGCCAACATATCTCCTGAGTGACATTGTGGAACGTCATGGATTCATATTCAAGCGTATGATTCTCAATGCAAAAAATATTATAGGAAGCAATATACAGTAAAGTTGATTTAAATGGAGGAGTAAGAACAGATAAGAAAGCTCATTAAAAAGTTTCTGAAATATCTTGACCTTGATGAAGAATCAAGTTGCGTGTATTCAGACTTTGTTGTAGCTGGAAGAAAATTGACTGTCGATGAAATTGCAAAAATGACATCATATTCAATTGCCACAGTTTATTCTTCCCTGAACAAACTTATTGAGAATGAGCTTGTGGAAAAACACAAGGAGGATGTAACAGTAAAATATTCATCAAACCTGAATTCCGTTGATCTATTAGAAATCAGGAAAAGGGTAATAATGGTAAATTACCTTAAACCTCTCATTGAAATTTCAGGGAAATACAATTATGACAAACATGTGGAGGAATTGCAGAAATACGTTAAAAACATGTATGAATATTTCAGTACCTGAACAAAAATTGGAGGAGCGTAAAAGATAATATGGACCGGCCGGGATTCGAACCCGGGGCCTTTTGCTTGCGAAGCAAACGATCTACCAGCTGATCTACCGGCCCTTTATGTCTTTAATTCCTTTTGGGATTTAATTGTTTTTGTCTCCCTGAGACTGGTGTAAAGGCTCCAGGTACCTATGATAACAACAACGGTAATCACAAAGAAAAATCCAATATCGAGGGCATTTAAGTTTGGTATAATTACACCTGTTGATGTTTGACATTTCATATTGCTCAATGACTTTACCATCTTCGTCCATTGCTATCACGTATACACTTTCCTTGTGCACATCAATCCTATTTTCATTTTTTCACTTCCTTTTTCAGAGTAAGAATCTTAAAGTCGGAGTATTCTCAATAAGAGCTATTCCCCCTTGTTTCAGGGTATTAAGTCAAAGCTTAGGCAACCACTCTATTTCAAGACCTCAAGGGGCAGATCAGATTACGGTTGCTAAACTCCGATTCCTACATATCATCGTCATATAAGTGCAAACAAAAGAACTTTTTTCATGACTTCTATCAGAAAATTTCTGAATTGTTGTAAAATGTGGTATTTCATAGAGAAAATAAAAAATAAACAAACGCATGTTTTGATGAAATTATTTCAATAACATCCTGATAACTTTTATTTGTCCAAATTTTATATAGAAGTATAACAAAAAGCTGATACTGCTGGTACTTATTTTTAGAAAACTTGGAAGAATAAGCAGGAAGAAGTATTTTGGATATAATTATTGCCTGTTCGATAAACTTATATTCCTCTGATTTCTTTACGAATTGGGAGATTTTTGTCATATTAAGGTCATTCATAAATCCGACAAAATCTCCTAAATAAATACTTTACTAAGGATTTCTACAGAGCTTTTTTTATTTTATTTTTAAATAAAAGCATCGCATCACCAAAGCTGTAAAATCTATATTTTTCTTTAATTGCTATTGAATAAGCATGCATAACCCTCTCGTATCCTCCGAATGCTGTAACAAGCATTATCAGCGAGGATCTTGGAATATGGAAATTTGTTATCATTGCATCTATTTTTGATCTAAAGTTGTAAGGGGGCTTTATAAACAAATCGGATTTTCCAAGTCCTGGATAGAGAATACCGTCAAGTGATGATGATTCCATTGCCCTCACGACTGTTGTACCAACCGCTATCACCCTTCCCCCGGATTTATTGACTACTTTTGCCGTTTCTTCAGGAATTGAAAAAAATTCCTCATGTAGTTTCTCTTTTATAATATCCTCTTCCTTTATTGGCTTGAATGTGGAATATGAAATATGCAATGTTAAATATACCCTCTTCACACCAATTTCATCAATTTCATTTAGCAATTTTTCTGTAAAATGCAACCCTGCTGTTGGAGCAGCTATGGATCCTTCATTTTTTGAATAAACAGTCTGGTAAAGCGAATCATTTTCAATTTTTTCCTTTATGTATGGTGGAAGAGGTGTTTCACCATATTTTTTAATCAATTCATCCATGTCCATTTTAAAATCTATTTTGCATATTCCTTCATTCTTTTCAACTATTTTTCCTTCTGCATCTTCAACGTAAATTTTCAATCCTGGTCTTGGATTTTTACCCATAAAAATGAAAGTTTTTTCTTTTGGATCAAGGAGGATAAGTGTTACCTTTCCACCGCTTTCCTTTTTTGCATGGAATTTTGCTTTTATTACCTTTGTATCATTGAAAACCATAACATCCCCTTTTTTAAGGTAGGTGGGCAATTCATAGAACATCCTGTGCTCTATTTTATCATTAACTATCATTAATCTTGAGTGATCTCTGGGTTCAACGGGTTTCTGTGCTATAAGTTCTTCAGGTAGATCAAAATCAAAATCATCAATTCTATACACGTTTTCCCCATGTTCCATGGTTAATAAATCTTTTTTTCCCTTTTTGGATTAAGAAATTTTAATATACGATCCGATAATGTGGTATCGGTGCTGAGAAATGTTGGAAATACGTTTTCACGGAAGAGGAGGACAGGGTGCAGTTATAGCATCTGAACTGCTCGCATCGGCAGCCTTCTACGAGGGAAAACATGTATCATCATTCCCGTACTTCGGTGTTGAAAGAAGGGGTGCACCTGTTACATCCTTCACAAGGATTGACACAAAGCCCATAAGGGTTAAATCTCAGATATACAACCCGGACCATGTTATCGTTCTTGACCATGCTTTAATGAACCAGGTGAATGTTACTGCAGGCTTGAAGGAGAATGGTCTTGTCCTCATAAACACATCGAAGGATCCATCGGAAATTAAGCTTAATGCAAAAAGGATCGCAACTGTTAATGCATCTGAGATTGCATTATCACATAACCTTGGTTCACCATCAGCCCCGATTGTGAACACCTCCATACTGGGTGCATATTCAAGGGTGAGCGGTACAGTGAAGATTGAATCCATTATAAAGGCGATAAGTGAATACCTTACGGCAATGGTTGATGAGAATATTGAGGCAGTTAAGGATGCATATAATTCTGCGAAGGTGATGTAAATGGATGAGTATCCAACACCAATTGCAACCGTACCAAGCACAAAGAATAAAACAGGTACGTGGAGAACATTCAGGCCTGTTATTGATTACGGTAAGTGCATAAGATGCATGATATGCTGGAAATTCTGTCCCGAACCTGCAATAAGGATTGTGGATTCAACAAAATATCCTGCAAAAAATCAGGCAATTTCAAAACTTGATGCGCCTGAAATTGATTACAATTACTGCAAAGGATGCGGAATTTGTGCAAATGAATGCCCTGTGAAATGTATAGATATGGTTCTTGAGGAAAATATGGAGTGATTAAAATGATGAAAATGTTAACAGGTAATTATGCTGCAGCATGGGGTGCAAAGCTTGCAAGGGTAAAGGTTGTTGCCGCATACCCCATAACACCACAGACAACAATTGTTGAAAAAATAGCTGAATTCATTGCAAATGGTGAATTCGATGGTAAATATATAAGGGTTGAAAGCGAACATTCTGCCATGGCATCCTGTATTGCTGCAGAAAACACAGGTGTAAGGACATTTACGGCCACATCATCACATGGGCTTGCATTGATGCATGAAATGCTTCACTGGGCATCGGGTGCAAGGTTACCTATTGTGATGAGCGTTGTGAACAGGGCGCTTGGACCGCCATGGTCAATATGGAGCGATCAGCAGGACACCATATCACAGAGGGATACGGGATGGATTCAGATCTATACTGAAAATAATCAGGAGGTTCTTGATACGGTCCTCATGGCTTATAAAATAGCTGAAAGTGAGGAAATTCTCTTACCCGTGATGGTCATTGAGGACGCTTTTATACTATCACACACAACCGAGCCTGTTGATATACCTGACCAATCACTTGTTGATGATTTTTTACCTGAGTATAAAGCAAAGTATAAGCTTGATGTTGAAAATCCAGCAGGTTTTGGATCCCTTATAATGCCTGAAGGCCCATTCATGGAATTCAAATATAAGGGATACGAGGCGATGTTAAGGGCAAAGGCAAAGATTGATGAGGTCGATGAGGAGTTCAGGAAAAAATTCGGAAGGGGATATGGAGGTCTTGTTGAAGAATATTCAACAGATAATGCTAAACATGTTCTGGTTATAATGGGAAGTACGGCATCAACAGCAAAGGATGTTGTTGATAAACTGAACGATGAAGGATATTCAGTGGGATTATTAAGGGTAAGATCATTCAGGCCATTTCCTGCAGAAAAAATAAAAAATATACTTCAAAGTAAAAAATCTGTGGGTGTTTTCGATAGAAGCTATACGTTCGGTCATGGAAGTGCACTTTTCACTGAGGTAAGGAATGCCATGTACGGTAAAAATGTGCCAATAAAGGGTTACATCGGAGGACTCGGTGGAAGGGATATTACACCATCCATACTCGAAAAAATTTTCCTTGATATTGTTAGAATAGGTGAGGAGGGAATGGACAATGAATATGAATGGGTTGGTTTGATTGGTGATAAGAGGTGGTCAGAGTGAAAAATCTTACTATTCCAGAGGAAGAATACATGTTTCCAGGGCATAATGCCTGCCTTGGCTGCGGTGCAACAATTGCAATGAGGTATACTTTGAAAGCTCTTGGTAAAAATACAATTTTAACGATACCAGCATGTTGCTGGGCTGTAATTCCTGGTGTTTATCCATACAGGGCCCTTGATGTTCCATTGCTTTACACAGCATTTGAGGTAACGGGTGCAGCAATTTCCGGTATAAGGGAGGCCCTTGATTCATTAGGTAAAAATGATGTGAATGTTGTGGGTTTTGCCGGTGATGGAGGCACGGCTGATATTGGCATGCAATCTTTAAGCGGTGCCGCAGAAAGGGGTGAAAACGTTTTCTACATAATGTACGATAATGAAGCATATATGAACACGGGTATACAGAGATCATCATCAACACCAAAAGGTGCATGGACAACAACAACGCAGGTGGGAAAGGTGAGGGACTGGAAAAAGGAAAAGAAGAAAAACATGGTGGAAATCATGGCAGCACATAATATTCCATATGCTGCAACTGCGAGTATAGCTTTTCCCGAGGATTACATTAAAAAGCTTCAGAAGGGGCTGAAAATCAAGGGGCCAAAATTCTACCACGTTTATTCAACATGTCCAACAGGATGGAGGATTTCACCGGATAAGAGCATTGAGGTGGCAAGACTGGCTGTTGAATCCAACATGTTTCCTTTATATGAGGTGGAGAATGGTGTTTATAACATAACATACAGGCCGAAGAAAACAATTCCTGTAAGGGATTACCTTAAAATACAGGGAAGGTTCAGGCATCTCACAGATGATGAAATTGCGGAAATCCAGAAGGATGTTGATGAGAATTGGAGAATATTAAATGAAAAGGAAAAGTTCACAAAAAGTCTGGTGGAAGGGAAATGAGCTCTTACGATAAATTGTTTGAAAATGATACAACGCAGTTTCTTCTTGGGAATGAAGCCATAGCAAGGGGGCTTCTCGAAGCTGGTGTTGGTGTTGCAGCAACCTATCCTGGAACACCTTCAAGTGAAATAGGGGATGTTCTTTCACGTATTTCAAAAAAGGCGGGAATTTACTTTGAGTTTTCAACAAATGAAATAGTGGCCCTTGAGGTTGCTGCAGCAGCAGCACTGTCAGGTATCAGAGCATTCACATTCATGAAGCATGTGGGTTTGAATGTTGCATCAGACGCTTTCATAAGTACGGGTTACGCAGGTACAAGGGCAGGTTTTGTTGTAATGACGGGCGATGATCCTTCCATGTTCTCATCACAGAATGAGCAGGACAACAGGCACTATTCAGATCTTGCAAGGGTTCCTCTTATTGAACCGTCCAATCCACAGGAGGCCAAGGATTTTCTCATTTATGCCTTTGAAATCTCTGAAAAATTCAAAACACCCGTTCTATTCAGAACAACAACAAGAGTGAGCCATCAGAGGGCACCTGTAAAGCTTGGTAAAATGGCGGAAATAAAGAATAAAGGAGTTTTTCAGAAGGATCCTTCAAATTTTGTACTTATTCCGTCAACAGCATACAGAAAAAAGATGGAAAACGTTAAAAGATTCGAAATGCTCAGGGATGAGAGTGAAACATCAAAAATAAACAGGGTAGAGGATTATGGCGAAGAGTATGGAATAATAACATCTGGTGCATCTTACAATTACGTTATGGATTCATTGAAAATTTATAATATAAAAGCAAAAGTTTTAAAGCTGGGTTTCACAAATCCTTTACCGGAGAGAAAAATTGCTGATTTTCTTAAAAATTTCAATGATGTTTTTGTTGTTGAGGAACTTGATCCATTCCTTGAAACAAAGGTGAGGAACATTGCACAGATGAATGGAATTTCCACCAAAATACATGGAAAAATGGATAACACATTCCCGATGAGTTATGAATTCAATCCGGATGTTGTTTCAAAAGGCTTTTCAAAGGTAATTGGTTTTGAATTAAAAACATTTCAAAAATACCAGGAAATAGATTTACCCCCAAGACCTCCTGTTTTATGCCCTGGATGTCCGCACCGTGCAACATTCTATGCTGTTAAACTTGTTACAAAACAGCTGAGGTTAAAGGATCCAATCTTCCCCAATGATATTGGCTGTTATACACTTGGCATACAGAAACCCTATGAAGAGGCGGACTATCTACTCTGCATGGGATCGTCCATAGGAACAGGATGCGGCTTTTCAACGGTAACGGATCAGCCCGTAATTTCATTCATTGGCGATTCAACATTCTTCCATGCCGGTATTCCTGGATTGATAAATGCGGTTCATAACAAACACAAACTTGTTCTTGTAATACTTGATAACAGAACAACAGCCATGACAGGGCATCAGTCAAACCCTGGCATACCTGTTGATGGAATGGGTGATCAGGCACCTGAAATATCCATAGAGGAAATAGTGAAATCAATAGGTGTAAAGTTTGTTAAAACGGTTGATCCATACAACCTTAAGGATACAATTGTTGCAATAAGGGATGCTGTTAATTTCAATGACACAGCTGTTGTAATATCAAAGAGGGAATGTTCATTGTTAAGGGATGCAAGGATGAGGAAGGAAGGTTACTGGATCTCATATCAAATAAACCAGGATAAATGCACAAAATGCATGAACTGTGTAAGGAATTTTTCATGTCCGGCAATATATGTTGCTGATGACGGATCCGTAAGAATAGATCCAGTTCTATGTGATGGGTGCGGTGTCTGTTCGCAGCCACAAGTATGCGGTTTCAATGCAATTGAGAGGGTGGAGCCATGAAGGATATTAATATTATAATAACTGGTGTGGGCGGACAGGGTGTTGTAAGTGCTGGAACAATAATAGGCAATGCTGCACTGAAAAATGGTTTGAACGTTGTGATGTCAGAAATACACGGAATGGCACAGAGAGGTGGCATTGTTTCCGTTGATTTGAGAATAGGGGATGTTTACGGGCCCATAATACCTGATGGTATGGTTGATCTCATAATAGGCTTTGAATCAATGGAAACATTAAGGGCATTGAGGAGGGCAAGCAGGGATACAATTGTTATAATGAACACGGAACGCATTGTTCCATTCACAGTAAATGTGGGTGATTATGAGTACCCAAAAATTGAAAAAATAGTTGAAAAAATTGGTGGAAAAAATATAATAGGTATTGATGCAATAGATATTGCAAAGAGGGCAGGGAATGTTTTATCAGTTAATGTTGTCATGGTGGGTGCAGCATATTCAACAGGCATATTACCACTGAAGGAAGAGGATATTGAAAAATCAATCATGGATCTTTTACCAAAAAGTACATGGGAATCGAATCTAAAAGCCTTCAGAATGGGTATGGAACAGTACAGAATTGTTAGAGAAGCATATCTATAAAACTTTCAATCCTTATTTTTGTTCTTTCATCAAGCTTTCCTGGTCTATTACCTTCAATGGTCAGAACAGGTACATCAATTGATTCTTTAATTATTGTATCGACTATCTGCCTGTGACAGAAACTCTGAACATAATGAATTATTCCTTCAATTTTTCTTTTTCTTATTTCATTTTTTATATCCTCTATTCTTGCAAATATTGAATATGGATACGTATATTTCAAATATTTTTCAATCCAGTTTACATCCGGAAAAGGCATGGAAAACTGTCTTTGCACCTCATTGAAAACAACATGCGCACCATTTTTTTCAAGGAATTCATAAATATCAGTGAAGATTGGAGGAACACCTATGTAACCAATTCTAACACTGTATTCAATTTTTTCTCTTTTCTGCGCATTTTCTATAAATTTCTCAGCCTCATTTTTGTATAGATCCATGTTTCCAAAGAAATCGCTTGTGTTCACAAGGAAATAGTGATTTTCATATCCCGTAACAAGATCCCTGTATGTTAATTCATCAATTTTCCAGGCAAGTTTCCTTAGATAATCAACCTTTTCAACCACTTCTTTAAGAATTTCTCTATCCGTTCCAAGTTTTTCCATAAGATCATCAATTTCTTTCTCCAATTTTTTTAAATTTCTATCGTAGGGATATGAGAACGGTATGACCTTTATTTTCTTGAATGAAAGGAAATCCAAAAGGGATTCAGTGTTGCTGCAATCGCCCCTCACAACGCCAATCACAGCATCAATTCTTGTGAAAAACGGAACGGAATAAAGGCCCTTGATCCAGGAACATGTGTTTGAAGGAAAGCCATCAATTTCAGCCTTTTCAACAAACATTTCAGGATTTTTATCTGTGATGAATAAATTGTTCAGATCCCTGGGGATATGTTTTCCTGCATAGATTGGTTCAACAGGAACTGTTGTTGTTAACCCAACAATCATAAATTTATGAATAATTACAAAAATAAAATCTTTTATTCAAAAAATAAAAAAAGAAGGTTTATTGTTTTTGTTACTCCTTCTTTTCTTCAGGTGTTGTCACCGTTGCTTTAGGCTGCTTTGGTTTTCTGAATGAAAGTGCAAGTGCCACAATGGCTAGTACTAATGCAACTATTGCTAATGCAAGAGCTGTGTTACCCATGCCTGCCGAGAAATAACCTGATGATGTCTGATTTGTGTGAATGGTCAGGTTTGCAAGCTTGCTTGATAATGTTGTGTTGAAGTACTGTGATGTTACATAGCTAACAGATGGCTGATAGTAGAAGAACACAGGAAGCATTGTTGTAACATTGTTGTTGTTTGTTGCAACAACAAACACTGCATTCAGGCCGTTATAGAAGTTGCTCATTGGTACAGAGAATGTATAGGCTCCATTTGCTCCAGGTGTCAGGGTTACAGTGTATGGATTGCCTGGTGTATCCAGATAGAGAACAACACTCTTGATTCCTGCTGGATCCCAGACCGTACCGTTAACCGTGTATGATGATGTTGTTATTATCTGTGAAGGTACAATGCTTGTAACTGTTACTGTGGGTGATGATGAATAGGCTATGATCACAAGGTTGTAAACTCCTCCATAGTATCCTGAACCTGATGCTTTTATTGATACAGTATCAATTATGTATGGTGAACCTGTTACAACACTGCTTGTTGGAGTAACAATGAATGTTGCTGTTCCATCAAGTGCGGTTCTATTTGGTCCTGATATGGATCCCGTTGATGCGCTTGCTGATAGTGCTATGCCGGGTATTGGATTTCCATTTGCATCAACAACCTTCACATTTACCATTGCTGCCTGTCCATATGCAACTGAATATGATGGGGCTGATGCAAACACATTTGCCTGGTTAGGAACAACAACTATCTGTGTGCTCTGTGTTATTGCAGCCGTTCCCCAGACGCTTTGACCCTGATTCCAGTATACATAAAGATCCGCCACTGTCAATGAGGATGTATCAACCAGAGGCAATGCAACAGATGTTGTACCATTTGCATTTGTTGTTCCATTAACCATCTCGGGTGACATGCCTGTCTTTGAATAGAACCATACAGTTGTGTTATTAACAGGCTGATCCGCTGAATTGTACAGTGTTGCATTTACTGTAATACTTGTTCCAGCGAATCCAAATGGACTGTTAACTGTGAATGTTGCAATCCTGTAATCAGGTGCCCTCTGAATTGCCAGCTGGCTTGCTATGTATTCCGATCCTTCCATGTAGAAGTTGCCGTTAACAATTACTCCCGGTGGATATATTCCAGGTGTCTGTGGATAGTAGGTGTAAGCGTATGGAACAACATATACATTGCTTATCCTGTCAACCATTGGTGATATGAGACCATTTATGTAATAGTTTCCTGTTCCATTCACAACATATGAATCGTTGACATATATGCCATAACCATAGTAAACATAATCGAATGCCGTAATATTTTCAGTTGTACCAAGCCAACTTGCCAGTACAGGATCTGCTATTTGATTATCCAGTTGACTGACAAATACACCTGATGTAGGTGGCAAATATCCCATGTATGTTGTGTTAATATTTATTGCAACAAACTCCCAGAGTGAATCAAAGTAGGATGCGTATGGATTTGTCCAGTTTGGATCATAGAATCCAAGAAGGCTACCTTCAGGTGTTGATGAGAATATTAATCCAACTGGAACAGATCCACTTGCTGGCTGGTTGTTTGCGCTGAACAGGTGAACAACAACCATATCCCCTGCATTTCCACCTGCTATGTTAACAAAGTTTGTTCTCTCTCCTGTTACACCATCATAGAATGCCACGAACCCAGCATAAAGATTTGATGGTGCGGGACCATTCAGGTATCCGATTGTTATTGAATCACCTATTGAGTTAATGTATGATGAATTCCAGAATTTGAGTGCTATACCGGCTGTTGGCAGTCCGGGTTTGAATGTTATGGTTACATTTGCATAACCTGCACTGTTTGTTATTGCAGGTGAAATTGATGCTATGTAGCTTGCGTTTGATGGCGTTACCGTTAGAACTTCATTTGGAATTGGCGTATTATTAGCATAAACAGCCTGCACGGTTACAGTTGTTGTTAATGAATTCTGGTTAACGAAGTAGTTTGTTGCACCTATTATGTGCACAGTGTACCATGAGCTTGGGTTGGAGTTGTAAGTTGCAACAACCAACGATTCAGTTGTTGCTGTTTCATACCCGGGCTTGCTTGCTGATAGTAAGATCTTTGATGTTAGATGCATGTTAATATATTTTGTTGCAAGATCCTGTTCAGATGGTGCCGTGAATATCATATATGCTGTACCATTCTGATCAGTTGTAACTGTTGTTGGTGTTATTGTACCATATCCAAGCAGGTTGGTTGCAACGGAAACTGTTGCACCGGGTACTGGGTTTCCATACTGATCAACAACCTCAATGTTTATTGTTGTGCTCTGCCCTCCCATAAGTGATGGCTCTGATGCATAGGCATTTATGTAAAGCATATTTGGAACATACTGCACAGAATCAATAA
This sequence comes from Thermoplasmatota archaeon, assembly GCA_031961585.1. Taxonomy (GTDB): domain Archaea; phylum Thermoplasmatota; class Thermoplasmata; order Thermoplasmatales; family ARK-15; genus JAVRLH01. Next base: position 12,574 of record JAVRLJ010000008.1, read on the forward strand.
CAGTGTTTGCCGTAACGCTCATTCCATCGTAATTAACATTTGCAATTAGTGTTGCATAGCCTGGTGAATTACCTGAAACAGAAGTTGTGAATATACCTTCTGAATTTGTTATACCTGTGCTTTGAGTAACAGTAACATTTGAACTGGTTGATGTTAAATTAACAAATGCATTTGGAACGGGCAGACCGTTGTTATCCGTAACAATAACACTAACGGGTACTGTTGTTAAAGAAGATGTTACATTAAACTGTGGCTGAGGAACGAAAACTTTAGAAGGTGCGGCTATCTGTGCAACAAGTGAATGTGAAACGGGTGGATATACTATTTTACCAACGCTCTGCTGTGTTGTTGTTACTCCACCAACACCGCTTACAGCACCCTTATGTAAGCTTGCAAGTGAATAAATGTTGTAAACACTACCCTCCCATGATAACCATCCAAGCCATGTGTTTAAGGTTGCTTCCACATTTATACTGTAATAGAGAATGTTGCATGGGACTGCTTCGGTTAATATACCCTGTGCCCATTTATCATAGTATATTTGTTTGGAAACATCAAACGTTGTCATTGCCTTGTTCATAACGTTCATGAACTGTAATGCAAGCTGTCCTGTTTCATTATCAGCAAGTGATTTAACATTCGGATAGTTTGGATTTGTATAGTTTGATGGCCAGAATGCCCATGTGTTTAGCAGGGCATTTATGCCATAAATATCATAAAGGTCTCCAAGAGGATCAACTGAAAGCTCCCAGCCAAGTGTTAACATCTGATAGTTGAATGCACTCATTTGTGCAACAAGAGCATCAAAGTTTATTGCCTTTGCAGATGCCTGAATTCCTATTGATCTCATTTCACTTGCAAGAGCCTCTCCTACCTTAACCCTTATTGGGTCATAATCAGCAGGAGGTGTTAATATTGTTATTGCAGGCATTGGTGTTCCATCAGGCAACAGTCTCCATCCATCAGGACCGATTGCATAACCACTCTGGTTAAGTATTGATGATGCTGTTGCAGGATCAAATGGGTATGTAACAACGGATGAGTTGTACCATGCTGTGAAGAAAGGTGGTATTGGCGAATTTCCTGCCTGACCAAGACCACCCATATAATTCTGAACAATTGTATTTTTATCAATCAAATAGGATATTGCATGCCTGAAGTTTATATCATTCATTGGCTGTTGTGCCTCGTTAAATGCAAGGTAGAAGTACCCAAGCTCTGGGTTCTTCCACAATGATACCTGTGGATCTGAAGCAAGTGTTGGTACATAACCAAATGGTATTGACCATGCTATATAATCAACACTACCGCTTTCAAGGGCAAGAACTGCTGTATCAAGTGTTGTATATATCTTGAAGTACAGCTGTGTTACATTCTGTGGATATATATGATATCCTGCAGGTGTAACAAAATTCTTACCCCAGAAGTATGTGTTCAGCTTTTCAACCCTGTATGATCCGGGTACTCCACCAGCATAATAATAGATACTTGTACCCATTGTTGCCAATGGATCTGAGTTCCAGGTTGTGTCAATAACACCTGCTGTATAACCTTCTGCTGTTACCATTGTACTCTGGTTATCACCTGGCACTCCATCAGGTTTGAGATGGTTTGCCCATACCTTCCATGGTATTATTGGAATACCCAATGTGTCCAGGAAGAACTGTGCATAAATTTGTCTCATGCTTATTTGAACTGTAAATTGATTAATGTACTTCACATGATTAACAATTTCATTGTATTCAACAATACCATCGTTGTTATCATCGAAGGGTATAGTGAATGCCGATCCTGAATATGTTGTTCCATATCTTTCAGCACAGTATGAAAATATAACATCCTTTGCTGTTAGTTCATATGCAGGTGTTCCATTTATTGGATAAACAAAATAAACACCCTGTCTAATGTGAAGTGTTACAACAGGTTGAGAGGGATTGCTTGTATTTACAGTATAATTCTGAACTAACCATGGAATTGCTGAACCATCATAATCCACACCAAACAGGGAATCCCAGTTCCAGCCTATAACATCAGTCTTCCATACGGTGTTTGATGCTATATCAAAGTAATTGAAGTTTGGCATGTCCTGCTGCATTGCTATGTAAAGTGTTCCCGTGGAGGCACTTGGCTTTACTGTGCTGCCTTGACCTAGCACTGAAAAGCCGCTTATAAGCACTACTGCAACCAATAATGTGGCCACTAAAACCTTTCCACCATTCTTGTTCATTTTTCTTCCTCCAATCCAATTCGCCTTCAGGCGAATCACAGTATTAGTTATATTTTGTTATTATTTAAATATTTCTTTTAAAAAATATTCAATTTTCCCATTCATTTCCAATTTAAGAAA
>JAVRLJ010000008.1:15020-20745 GCA_031961585.1 Thermoplasmatota archaeon
TGTTCATTTTTCTTCCTCCAATCCAATTCGCCTTCAGGCGAATCACAGTATTAGTTATATTTTGTTATTATTTAAATATTTCTTTTAAAAAATATTCAATTTTCCCATTCATTTCCAATTTAAGAAATATTAATATAATGGTGGAAAATGTAGTTTAACTCATCGGTGAGGTGAAAGGTTCAATGGCTGAAAAGATTTCACAGATAATGACAAAGAACCCGATAGTTCTGAAGGCTCCTGCATCAAGGAATGAAGCATTAAAGATTATGGTGAAGAATAACATAACAGGTCTTCCCGTTGTTGATGAAAACAAAAAATATTTGGGATTGATAACAAGAAGGGATATATTTGAACATCCTGGTGAGGATCAGGTAGCTCTAATAATGAGGGAAAATGCACCTTATGTTTCTCCGGATTCACCCATTGAGGAAGCTGCAAAAATAATGGTTGAAACGCAGAGGAGGCATGTGGCTGTTGTTGATCCCCATGGACATGTTGTTGGCATAGTAACACCACACGATTATCTCAAGGTTATTTATAACAGAAAAATTGAGGAACCTGTTGAAAAGTTCATAAAGAAGCCATGCATACTTGTTCATAAAGCAACACCACTCAAAGTTGTTTTCAGGATGATAACATTAACAAAGATTAATGCATTTCCTGTTGTGGATGATGACGCAAACCTCGTTGGTGTTATAACAGACAGGGATATATTTGAGAACACAAAGGTTGAAATGAGCGAGGAGGTAAGCCAGCTGGGCATAGGTGAGGATGAGGATGCCTGGACCTGGGAAGGTTTAAGAAATATATTAAAAATACTTTATGTTGAAGAAAGGCTTGAGGTACCGAAGATACCTGTTTCTGAATCAATGGTGAAAAATCCTGTAAGCGTTTTGAACAAACTACCGCTATACAAGGCTGTAAAAATCATGCTTGATAACAACTTCTCCCAGCTTCCGGTGAGGGATTCATTGGACAACCTTGTTGCCATGCTGTATGATCTTGACCTGATGGAAATATTCAGAAAGTGATGGATGATGGGGGCACAGGAAATAATTGAACTTTCTAAAAGGAGGGGTATTTTCTGGCCTTCATTTGAGATATATGGTGGTCTTTCTGGCTTTTATGATTATGGTCCAATAGGTTCTTTAATAAAGGATAATATAATAGCTGTGTGGAAGAACATTTTCATAAACATCGAGGGCATGGCACCAATAGATTCACCCAATATCACAATTTCAAACGTTTTTGAGGCATCCGGTCATACAAAGGTTTTTTCTGATTACATTACCTACTGTAAAAACTGTGGTGAAGCATACAGGGTTGATGAGTTGATAAAAAAGAGAATGCCAGACTTTGAGTTCAAATCATACGAGGATATGGTAAAAAAGATGAGGGATCTTGACCTTAAATGCGAAAAATGTGGAGGTGAACTTACAGATCCTGAAAGTTTCAATTTAATGTTTTCAACAAAGGTTGGTCCCGGTAATGGAAAGTTATCATACTTAAGACCTGAAACTGCGCAGGGAATATTTGTTAACTTCCTTAACTACTACAGGTATTTCAGGGAATCTTTACCATTTGGGGTTGTACAGGTGGGAAAGGGTTTCAGAAATGAAATAGCTCCCAGGCAGGGTTTAATAAGGCTCAGGGAATTCAATATGGCTGAGGCGGAAGTATTTTTCAATCCAAACAACATTCAATGGCCTGAAAACATAAAAAATGTTATGGATCTTGAGGTGAAACTTTTACCAAACACAGGTAATGAAGTATTTATAAAATTAAGGGATGCATTAAAAAATGGTATAATTAAACAGCAGCCCATAGCATATTTCATCGGATTATCCTATCTTTTCCTTAAGAATATAGGAATGGATGAGAAAAGAATAAGGTTCAGGCAGCACCATAAGGAAGAGCTGGCGCATTACTCAAACGATTGCTGGGACTGTGAAATAAACACATCATATGGGTGGATTGAGGTAATAGGGATCGCTGACAGGAACCAGTACGATCTTAAAATGCATTCAAAATATTCCGGGGAGAACATGGAGGTAAAGGTTCAGGGAGAGAAAAGGATTGTTAAAAAGAAGGTTTATGAGCCAAAGGAGGAATATTTTAAAAATCTTTTTGGTGAAAAATGGAAAATGGCCATGGAAACAATGAAAAAAATGGAAATAGGGGAAAATCCTGTTGTATTTGGTAAAAAAATTCCGGAAGATGCTTACATTATTAAGGAAATAGAAATTACTGTTGATTACGAAAAGGTTTTACCATGGGTAATTGAACCATCATTCGGTATAGACAGGATATTCTTTTCACTTCTTGAACACAATCTATACAGAAGGGAGGAAAATAGTTATAATGTTTTGAAATTAAAACCACACATTGCACCATTCAAGGTTGCTGTCTTTCCTTTAATGGTAAAGGATAAACTTGATTCGATAGCTCATGATATTTATGAGAATTTAAAGAATAACGGTATTTTCTGTTACTATGATGATTCGGGATCAATTGGTAAAAGGTACGCAAGGGCAGATGAAATAGGTGTTCCATATTGCATAACAGTTGATTATCAAACGCTTAAGGATAAAACTGTAACGATCAGAGAAAGGGATTCAACAGATCAGGAAAGGATTCATATAGATGATATATTAAAGAAAATAAGAGGAATGATTGAGGAATGCAGCAGGTTAATATAGAATATGAGAGGATCCTTTACAACCTACTGATGAACAACATACCAAGGATAAGGGAGAAGAGGGTATCTTTGTTACTTTCAGGGGGTCTTGACAGCACTATCGTTCTATCAATAATTAAGGATTTTTACGATATTCATGCGTATACGGTTGGTCTTCCAGGATCCAAGGATGTTATGAATGCAAGAACTGTTGTGAATTATTATTCACTTGATTATGAAATAGATCATGAGATCATAGAGCTTGACGAGGATCTTGTTCTCCTTGCCATGAGGGACATTCTTAAAATATTTAAGGATTTAACTGTTGTGGAACTATCATTCGAAATACCGTTTTACCTGGGAACAATATTTTCAATGGAAAAGAACATTTTTACAGGACAGGGATCGGACGAACTCTTCCTTGGATATAAAAAATATTTCAATGATCCAGAACAGAACAAAAGGGATCTTGCCACACTGCTTGGTAGAACATTACCGAGGGAAAGGAACATTGCTGAAAATGCAGGGAAGGATCTTCACACGCCATTCATAAGCGGTGAAATTATAGATTTTGCCCTGTCAATACCCATGAGGGAAAAGATAAATGAAAACAGAAACAAGATTATTGTGAGGAAGCTTGGATCCATTCTTGGTCTACCATCATTCGTTATAAATGGTGAGAAAAAGGCAATGCAGTATGGATCGGGTACAATGAAAATTTTAAGAGAAATTGCAAGAAAAAGGAATATAAAAGTTCATGAGCTGAAAAATTATATAAAATTGTGAATTAACGATAGTGTTAAATCGATTTTTTCCATACCCTATTTTATGGTCACAATAGATGGAAACAATCTTACAGTTGAAGGTGTAATAAGGGTTGCAAGGGAAAATGAAAAGGTTTCAATTGACGAAAAAGCAATGAAGAAAATGGAAAAAAACAGGTTGGATCTTGAAAATATAATGAAGGGTGGAAAAACCGTATATGGTGTTAATACAGGTTTTGGTGATCTTGTTAATGTAAGAATAGATGAAAAATCATTGTATGATTTACAGAGAAATCTGATAAGATCACATTCATCGGGTGTTGGTGATCTACTACAGAAGGATGTTGTAAGGGCTGCCATGCTCATCAGGGCAAATACTTTACTTAAAGGATATTCAGGTGTTAGAAGGGAGGTTGTGGATCTTCTTGTTGAAATGCTGAATAGAGATATAGTTCCTGCCGTACCATCAAGGGGGAGCGTGGGTGCGAGCGGTGATCTAGCTCCACTTGCGCATGTTGCACTTGCAATGATGGGCGAGGGTGATGTAATTTACAATGGTGAAATAAGAAATGCTGGTGATGTGTTCAATGAATTGAAAATAAGAGCACTGGATCCAAAGGAAAAGGAGGGTGTTGCACTAATAAACGGATCATCATTCATGTCAGCAATAGGTGCTATATCCCTTCATGAGTTCAAAAATATATTAAAGAATGCAGTTGTTGCATTTTCACTTTCCCTTGAAGCTCTATCAGGAACTGAGGATGCATACAGGGAGGAAATTTTAGGTTTGAGACCACATCCCGGTCAGATAAGAATTGGAAGGGCAATAAGAAAAATAATACAGGAAAGCGAAATTATAAAAAATTCAAAAAGGATCCAGGATGCATATTCCCTTCGATGCACACCCCAGGTTCTCGGTCCCGCGCTTGAAACTTACTATTTTGCCAAAGAGATAATTGAAAGGGAAATAAATTCAGTCACGGACAATCCTGTTGTAATTGACAGGGCATATTCAGGTGGAAACTTTCATGGTGAATACATTGCATTTGCTCTGGATTTTCTTGCAATAGCAATTTCGGAAGTTGGAAACATTTCGGAGAGAAGAAGTTTCAGAATGCTCGATTCAAAGCTGAGCGGTCTACCTCCATTCCTTGCAAAGGATCCAGGATTGAATTCAGGTCTTATGATTGCACAGTACACAGCTGCAAGTCTTGTTTCAGAGAATAAAATATTGAGCCATCCTGCATCGGTTGATTCAATACCAACAAGCGCTGATCAGGAGGACCATGTGAGCATGGGTATGACATCCGCATTGAAGATAATGAACATAACAAGGAACGTTAAATACATAATTTCAATAGAGTACCTTATTTCAACGCAGGCGCTTGAGTTCAGGAAATATGGAATGGGAAGGGGAACTAAAATTGCATATGAAGAAATTAGAAAGAAGGTAAAAGCATACGAAAGGGATAGACCACCCTACAGGGACATTGAAACCATATACACCATGATTGAAAATGGTGAAATAATAGGTAAAATTGAAAAGGAATTTGGTGAAATATTATAGATCTCCAAGCCTTGAAATTATGGATTTTTCATCCAGATCTGTTATAACAAGTGGAATGTTCTCCAGTTCAGCAAGCTTAATGCTCAGTTCATCAACGTTTTCAGGTTTAACAAAAACAACCATTGCAGGTTTCAATGGATGTGCCCTTATTGCAACAAGAGGGGATCTACCAAACTTTACCCCTGTAAAAATAAGTGCCCTTTCATTGCTCCACCCATAAAATTTGAAGAAGTCCTGTGAACTGAATTCAAGTATTGCCTTGATGCTATCTATCATTGTGTAACCATATATATTCCTTTCAAGCGAAACATCCCTCGCTAGATTTGTTCCTTCAATTAAAGATATGATTTCACTTGCCTTCGCTGATCTTCTGAATTCCCTTATTGATATTATTGCATCGGATCCATAACCCGGTGAATATTTTTTAACAATTGTTCCACCCCTTGATAGATCAATCGTTATGAATGCCTTAACAATCTTTTTTATTGTTACAATACCAGGTGATTTTCTCCTTCCCGATTCATAATCGCTTATAACCGATGGTGAAATTTTAAGGAACTTTGAAAGTTCCTGCTGTGTAATACCAAACATTTCCCTCCATTTCCTCAGCGTTGCACCTGGATTTTCGGAAATTACAATTTCCCCCGCAATCTTTTCCTCAAGTTCAAGCATGCTTTTGCATAAACTTTCAAAAAAATAAACTTTTCTTAAAAACCA
>JAVRLJ010000009.1:0-18166 GCA_031961585.1 Thermoplasmatota archaeon
GAAGCAATATTCACAATTTCTCCTCCTTTTCGAATTTCCTTAGCAAATGTTTGGGAGCAATAAACTACAGATTTAAAATCAACCGAAATCTGCTTCTCTAAAAGCTTATCATCAACATTCAAAAAAGGAGAGAATAATCCTAAACCAGCGTTATTCACAAGAATGTCCACAGCTTTATATTTGTCCATTGTGAATTTGAGTAAGTTTTCACACCCTTCTTTTGTTGAAACATCAGCTAAAAGTCCAATTGCTCCTCCACCAGAATCGTTGATTATCTTTATAGTTTCATTCATTTCCTCCAAACGCTTTTTGGCATTGACAACAACATAACACCCTTCTTTAGCCAATCTCATTGCTATAGCTCTTCCAATACCCCTTCCTGAACCGGTAATTACTGCAACTTTATTTTTTAAATCGTACATGGAATAATTTGATACACAAACTGTATAAAAAGGTTATTCTAAACTAACCTTGCCTATACATTCTTAGAGGATTCATTTAAAAATTTGGCCAAATTTTTCATTTTTAATAATGTTTCCATTGATTCAACTTTATTTGATGGAATATATTCTGCATCTATTATTCAATCTGAGAAAGTTTTGCAATTCTTTAAGAACGTTCTTTATTATTCTTCACTTATTCTTTGAAAATCAAAGCTGAATTTTCAGGATCTTCTATATGTATTGAAAATCCCATATCCCTAAATTGTTTTGCAACATACTTCTCTCTGAATTTTGTCCATTCTTCACCACTTTTTGGCATTTCCTATTCCTCTCAATTCACCCATTGCTTTCAATTATTACACTTTCCTCATGGATTTCGATTTCAATTTTATTATTTCAAACCTATTATTTTTTACTTTAAGACCATTAAAATTGAAGTTTTCTCAATAAGATCTATTCACCATTGTTTCAGAGGTGAAGTTTTAGCACAGGCAACCATTCTATTTTACAACCTCCAGGATCAAGTATAAAGATCATTGCCAAACTCCGGCTTTTATATTTGCATTGTATGCAGGTTTGGACAAAAGAACTTTTTCAGATTTCTTCATATTTTACAAAACATTAAATTTAAGTTTATATTTGATTTCCCTTAACATATGTTGTACAGATTCCTATCTTTTGAAGATTATGACAGGGTTGTTGATCTCTGGAAAAGGGCAGGATTAAAGTTCAAACCCAATGGGAGAGACAGTAAAAAGGCCATACTTGAACAGATGACAAAACAACCAAACATGTTCCTTGGCGCATTTGATAACGATAAACTGGTTGGTGTTGTCCTCCTCACCGATGATGGAAGAAAGGGATGGATAAACAGGCTTGCAGTTGATCCCGATTATAGAAGAAAGGGCATTGCAAAAGAATTGATAAAAAGGTCTGAGGAAATTTTCAGAAACAGGGGCATATATCTTTTTGCAGCATTGATTGAGGATTGGAATACTCCGTCACAAAAACTTTTTGAATCACAAGGGTATAAGAAGCACCATGACATATTCTACTATTCAAAAAGGGATTTCGATGATTACTGAAGAAAAAATTAGGGAATTAAAGCTCATTTCCAATGAAATAAGGATTTGGGCAATAAAGATGATTTACAATGCACAGTCAGGGCACCCAGGAGGATCCCTATCCGCCGCGGATATACTTTCAGCCCTGTATTTCCATGTTTTGAGAATAGATCCAAAAAATCCAGCATGGGAGGACAGGGATAGGTTCGTTCTAAGCAAGGGTCATGCAAGTGCGGCCTATTATGCTGCCCTTGCCCTCAGAGGCTTTTTCCCTGTTGATGAATTAATGACCTTCAGAAAGATTGGATCAAGGCTTCAGGGTCATCCAACAATACATTTACCTGGTGTGGATATGACAACAGGATCCCTGGGGCAGGGTTTCAGCGCGGCCATTGGCATGGCAATATCCGGAAAAATTTATGGTAAGGATTACAGGGTATATGCATTGATAGGTGATGGTGAAATAAACGAAGGTATATCCTGGGAAGCAGCATTAAACGCACCTCACCATAAACTTGATAATTTAACAGTTATTCTTGATAGAAACAGATATCAGCTTGATGGTTATACGGAGGAAATACTCAGTCTTGAGAACGTGGAGGAAAAGTTCAGGGCATTCAACTGGGAGGTATTTACAGTTGATGGTCACAACATAAAGGAAATTTTATTTACGTTGGAAAAGGCAAGGGAAATAAAGGGTAAACCATCCATGATTGTTGCAAGGACCGTAAAGGGAAAGGGGGTAAGCTTTATGGAGAACACATCAAAGTACCATGGAAAAGCACCAAACAGGGAGGAGTTTGAAAAGGCAATAAAGGAACTTGAGGAACAGAGAAAAAATATCCTGGAGGGAAAAGAATGAAGGAGAGCCAGAGGGCAGCATATGGTGAAACATTAATAAAGCTGGGGGAGAGGGATAAGAATATTGTTGTTCTCGATGCGGATCTTTCAACATCCACCCATACAGCCATGTTCGGAAAAAAATTCCCTGAAAGATTTTTCAACATGGGTGTTCAGGAACAGAACATGGTTGGTGTTGCAGCAGGTATAGCAACAACAGGTAAGACAGTTTTTGCAAGCTCATTTGCGGTTTTTGTTGTTGGAAGGGCATACGATATAATAAGGCAGAGTATAGCCTATACAAACCTCAATGTTAAAATTGTTGCAACGCATGGTGGTATAACCGTTGGTGAGGATGGTGCAACGCACCAGATGCTTGAGGATCTCGGTATAATGTCAGGTCTTCCTAACTTTAAGGTTATAGCACCTGCAGATGCACCTGAAACAAGAAGGGTTATTGAAACGATCGCTTACAGTGATGGGCCATTTTATGTAAGATTATCTAGGGAGAGTGTTCCAACAATTCTTCAGGATCAGGATTTCAAAATAGGCAGGGCAATAGTCTTGAGGGATGGTTCTGATATTGCAATAGTAACAACAGGCATAACTTTAAGTATCGCTCTTGATGCGGCTAATGAGCTCAAGGAAAAGGGTATTGATGCGGCTGTTATTCACATGCCAACATTGAAACCCATAGATTCTGATACAATAGTAAAATATTCAAAAATAACAAATAAATTTATTACTGTTGAAGAACACACAATTTACAACGGTCTTGGATCAAGGGTAGCGGAGGTAATTTCGGAAAAGGCACCCGCCAGGCTTAAAAGGATAGGAATAAATGATACATTTGGTGAATCTGGTCCCGGATGGGAACTTCTTGAAAAATATGGTGTAAGCAAAAATTCTATTATTTCCAATGCCATTGCTCTTGTAGGTGATAGGGAATGAAAATATTTCTTGATACAGCGAACATTGAAGAAATAAGGAAGGGAATCGAGTGGGGAATAGTTGATGGTGTTACAACAAACCCCACATTGATATCCAAAGAAGCATATAGGGGATCATTCCTTGATATTGTTAAAGAAATATTGAAAACGGTTCCTGGTCCCGTGAGTCTTGAGGTAACATCCCTGGATTCCGAAAATATGGTAAGGGAGGCAATAGAATTATCAAAGCTTGGAGAGAATGCTGTCATAAAGGTTCCATTGACCCTTGAAGGTTTGAAAACAATTAAAAGATTAAGTGAAATGGGTATTAAAACAAACGCAACACTTGTATTTTCGGCAAACCAGGGATTGCTCGCAGCCAAGGCAGGTGCAACATACGTATCACCATTCGTTGGGAGACTTGATGACATAGGAGAGGAGGGCATGAACATTGTTTCCGATCTTAAAACAATATTTTCAAACTATAATTTCAAAACCGAAATAATTGTGGCAAGCGTGAGGCATCCAATTCATGTTTATCAGGCAGCCCTGATAGGTGCACACATTGTTACCATGCCATTCAACGTTCTTGAAAAAATGGTTCAGCATCCAAAAACGGATGAGGGAATTAAAAAATTCCTTGATGACTGGAAAAAGGTTAAAGTATAAAGATTGAAGGCCTGCCAGGTATTGCCTGCATTCTTTTTTTACCAGGATCCTCATCTGGATTTATCTTTATTTTTGCATCCAGGACCCTTTCCATATAATCCTTGAATTCATTCAATATCCTTTTTTCATCAAGATCCTGTATTTCCATAATCCTGTTTTCAACAATTTTCTTAACTATATTTAATTCATTCTTATTTTTTGCCTCCCTGAAGGCAAGATTTTTGTTTTCAACTGCAAGCTTTGCAAGGTATTTTGTTCTATCATCCGCCGTGTAAATGTATATTTCTTGAGGCTTTGTTTTTTTAACCTGTATTATATTTTTAATGTCCTCAATGACATTATCAACATACCTGAATTCCCTTATTACATTTTCATCGTAATTTATGTTTTCAGGATACTTTTCAAGTGAAATTAATGTATCCTTACCCATTCTATGCCAGAGTTCCTCACAGGCGTGTGGTGTGAACGGTGCCATTGCCTTTAACCATTCTTCCATTATGTATGGTATTACCCCTTTCCTTCTCTCCTCACCTTCAATGTTTTCATAATATTTTATATCATTTAGAAAATTGAAGAATATTTCAATGACAGCATCCCTGAACCTGTATTTTTCCATGAATTCGGATGCCTTTGAGAGCCTTTCTCTGAATATGTTTATTAAATACAAATCGGATTTTTTAAGATCTTTTATCTTTTCCATACCAATGGATTCATTGATTATTTCCTCGAACTTTTCAAACTTTTTCCTGAGGTTCTGGACTTCACTCTCCCTCCAGTCAAGTATTGTATCATAGTCCGCTGCGGATATAATGTATAATCTGAATAGATCAGCCGTGTACTTTTCAGCAATTCTGGCAAGGGGAACAACATTGCCCTTGGATTTTGACATCTTTGCACCCTCACTTATAAGCATTCCTATGATCATCAACTCCCTTGGATGGTATTTTTCAGGAAAGAGTGCTGCATGGTGGAAAAGATAGAAGATGAAATGGTTGCTAACATGGGCTGTTGATGATGTCCTCATATCGTTCGGGTACCAGTATGAAAATGTTTCCCTCAATTCCCTGTATTTTTCTTTTTCACCTATCCCAAGGAAAATGTAATCGAAAAATGATTCATCCATTTCCTCGGGATCAATTTTCATTTCCCTTATTTTATCAATTATTGTGTAAAATGCAGGGTAAATTGTGCTGTCTGATAGTGATTCTATTATCCATCCCTTTTCGAATGGAAAAGGTGTTCCAAGTCCTCTTTTCCTGACACATGGTCTTTCCTTCAACCATTCAGCTATTTCCCTGAATATCTGTCTGTAATTCTCAGGATAAAATTTCATTTTATCAATCAATTCAAATGTTTTATTTTTCCATTCATTGTTTGAATAATCAAGGAACCACTGACCATGAACAACGGCCACTATGACCTTATTTCCTGATCTTGTAACAGCCTTCCTTGATGTTTCATAGAACCTTATTGCCTTTTCCGTTTTATAAAGAAAATCTTTAATTTTTTCCTTTGCCTCTGAAACCTTCATGCCTGAGAATTCACCGCTTATAGGGAGCATTATTCCATGGTAAAATTCTTCCCTGTAAAGTTCCTCAGTAAGATCCTTTAATCTTTCATCCATCTGATCCCTTATGTTATATTTTTCACACATTTCCTTTGCAGGTATTTCACCAAATTTTTCCAATTTTATGACAGGAATAGGTTTAATATCTGATCCCAGATCCTTCAATGCCATATAATCGTATGGTGCGTGTGCTGGAACTGATTTAACAAAACCGGTTGCATTGTCAGTATCAACAAAATTTGCAGGTAAAATTGGTATTTTTCTATTGTTTATGGGTTCCTCAACAAATTTTCCAAGGAAATAGGAACCGTCGTATTGGGATATGAGCTCAACATTTTCAATCTGGTATGATATTTTTTCATATGCCTCCATACTGAGATAATAAAAATTATCACCAATCCTCACCTTTGCATATTTTCCATCCTTTTTTACCCATATATTCGTTACACCAAAAATCGTCTCGGGCCTGAGCGTACCTGTAATAATAAATCCATCCTCAAACCTGAATTTAACGGCTGTGAATTCAACAACAGAAACCTTATCAACATCACCATCCTTAATATCATCCTCACCAACAGGATTACCATCGGCAATGCTGAAGGTTATTGGATAATCACCCTTCTTGAGGTATTCCATTTCATTTAACTTTTTGTACTGCCATTCAACAAATTTATTATAGAATTTTTCAGCCGTGTGAAACTTTTTCCTCCAATCAATGGAATAACCAAGGGATTCAAAATCCTTCTGAATTTTTTCCGCAAAATAAAGCGCGATGTTTTCAGGTTTTTCAAAAGATTTTATAATTTCATCAATCCTCTTTTCATCATTCTCATACAGGGATAAATAATCCCTGTAAAGGTTTATTGTATCAGCATTGCCCTTTCTAATACTGTCTGCTATGGCTAGTATGGGTGTTCCTGTCACATGAAAAGCCATGGGGAAAAGAACATTGTAACCCTTCATCCTTTTGTACCTTGCAATGATATCCCCGATTGTGTATGCCCTCCCATGGCCGATATGCAATGGACCGTTTGAGTATGGATATGGAACTGTTATGAAAAATTTCTTACCTGATGGTTCGGGTTCAAACGCCCTTTTTTCCTTCCAGATTCTCTGCCATTTTTTCTCTATTTCGGCGTTCATTGAACTTTAAATGTTATTCCTTTTTTAAATATTTCTCTTTGAAATATTTTATATCCCAATCCTATTTATCATTGATGAAAATTTTTGGTATAGCATCTCCTTTCACTGGATCCGGAAAAACAACAGTTACATTGGCCTTTGCAAATTTACTTGAAAATTCTGCTGTTTTCAAAATAGGCCCGGATTTCATTGATACCGGTCTGGCAAGATCCATAACAAACTATGCGGAAAACATTGACAGGTATTTAGAATCAAAGAATTACAGAAATCTTTTATGTGATGCAAGTTTGAATTTCGATTATGGTATATTTGAGGGTGTTATGGGCCTTTACGATTCAGGAACAATAAAAGAAAATTCCACATACTACTATTTTAAAAAATTCAAAATTCCGCACATTCTTGTTATTGACGTATCAAAGATGGCCGAATCATCCTATTACATTTACAAGGGTTTCAGGAATAGTCTTACGATGGGTGTTATACTCAATAATTTTTATGGACAAAAGCATCTTGAAATTGTGGAAAAACCATTTCTTGAAAATAATGTAAAAATCATTGGTGAAATTCCCCATGATGAGGAAATAAAAGTTAAGGAAAGGCACCTGGGTTTATACACATTTTTTGAAAACAGGGATCTGAGAAAAAAGATTGAAAAAGTTGGCGGATACCTTGATCTTGAGTTCCTGGATGATCTTCCCGAATTTAAATGCTATTATAAGGAAAATTTTAGAAGATTTGATAACTTTAAAACATATATTGCCATGGATAGATCATTTAACTTTTATTATCAGTACAACCTTTCATTACTATCAAACATATCCAGGGTAATTTACTTTTCACCTTTAAAGAATGAAACAGTTGATGATGCAAACATGGTTTACATTGGTGGAGGTTATCCAGAAATTTATAAGGAAAAATTATCAATGAACAGAAAAACAATCGATTCTTTGATTGAATCATTCAACAACGGTAAAATAATTTATGGTGAGTGCGGTGGACTTATGTATCTTTCGAAGGAAATAATTTCAAAGGACAGAAAATATCCCATGGTTGGAATTTTTCCTTCATCAATAATTGAGAATTCAGGTTTAACGCTTGGTTATACCTATTTAAAGGCAAATAAGGATTATTTCTTCCTTAAAAAAGGTGAAACATTGAGGGGCCATGAATACCACTATTCATCAATGTTGAATGGTAAAAACTTTGCATTGAGCGTTTTAATGGGTAAAGGTGTTAACGGTTACGATGGTTTAATGAATAAAAGAGCCTTTGCACAGTACACACATATACATTTTTTCCCGTACAGAAGGAAAATAATTAAATATTTAGAAAAAATTTATAAATAAGAATTGATGTACTGAATTCAATGGATGGTAATACGGGGACCAGATTACGTGTGGAAACATTTTTCAAGGAAGCCTGTCCCTACTGCAAGGATGGAAAAACATGCAGGTTCCATTCAATACTTGATGAAATTGGCATAGATCCAATGAATGGGAAGATAATTGATATAAGAAGACTGGATAAGGGAAAAAAGTACAGTATAAGATTATTATACCATGGAAAATCACAGAAATCTCTCGAGATCACAGTTTCCATCCCGAATTCCCAGATAAGTCTTATAGTTGAAAATGGTAAAGAAAGGAAAAGCATAATGACATTCCATTATTCACCAAAAATCTACCATGAAATTTTCCTCATAGCCAATGAAGGGGATATTGAAAAATTGAAAAACATAAGTGAAGAAAATTTCAAAAAAGCATTCAGAAACACATTCGGGGATTGATGGAATAGTTTTTATTCATAAAAAATATTTGACCTAACATGGATGTCATTGAAATTTTCCTGTTAGGCATAATTATTTTACTTGTTTTAATTTTAATAATCCAGAATTATATTCACAGAAAAAATGTTAATAATATTGCCCTGAACATTTTCAGGGAATGGGCATCAAAGACGCTTGAGAATGAAAGGGAAAATATTAGAAAGGAAATTGATGAAAATTTAAGAAAGGAATATGAATTAAAGCTAAAGGAATGGCAGGATAGTTACACCGAAAGAATAAGGGAAGAAGCGATTAAAAAATCACAGAATGTACTTAAAGGAAAGGTAACTGAACAGATTTTTCCATATTTTTCAAACTTTCCTTACGATCCGAGGGATGTTAGATTCCTTGGATCACCGGTTGATCTGATAGTTTTTTCCGGACTCAGGGAAAAGGGTGTTGTTGAAAAGATTGTGTTCATTGAAGTGAAGACTGGGAAGAGCAGGCTGAGTGAGTCGGAAAGGAGCGTAAGAAATGCTGTACAGAAGAAACTTGTTGATTATGAAATTATAAACATTGAAGATTTCACAGGAACCTCAGAGTAATTTTCTTTGTTCCGTTCTGGTCCTCCTCTATTTTGTAAATTTTCTTCTGTACCTTTTCAAGAACAGCATCTATGTAACCTGATACAAAGGTGGAATATTCCCCATTTTTTATGTTTGATATTTTTATCACAAACGTTTTTTCACTGAGCGCTGTGTAATCAACAGGAAAAGCTGGGAGGTATTTTCTCAGGTTATCAACTATGCCTGAAACTATTGATGAATTCTTTTCAAAGATTGAGAACACCTTCATTGCAGGTGTGGAGAACTTTTTACCATAACTGTATCCAAGCTGTGTTAAAAGTTTTCTGTCCCCCAGGGCCTGCGATGATGCATATAGAACCCTTTCAAAATAACCCGGAGAGAATTCTTCACCAGGATCTATTGATTCAAGACTGGGAATTATTAGGTTTCTTTCGTTCACCTTTTTATGGAAAACCTCTATGCCGTTCACTCCTTTTTTCTCCTGAACAAAATCCGCCATATACCTTAGGGCCGATCCACTCACCATTCCTATCACCTTCTGTCATATACTTTTTAAATTTTGTATGAATTTTGTCAGACGTATATCGCACAGGTATTATTTAAAACTTTTGGTTAAATTAACCATATTCACAAAGTTTATTTAATACATTTTGATAGTGGTCTAATGGTGTCTGAATGTTTAAAACAATGGCAGTTCTGGGTTTGCAGTTTGGGGATGAGGGTAAAGGTAAAATTATAGACTATTTATCATCAAAGTTTGATATTGTTGCAAGGTATCAGGGTGGTGCAAATGCCGGCCATACCGTTGTTGTTTCAGGTAAAACATATAAATTCCATCTGATTCCAAGTGGTATTCTAAACAAAAAAATATGTGTTCTCGGGAACGGAATGGTCATTGATCCTGTTGAACTATTAAAGGAAATGGATATGGTGGGTGAATATTCACCATTGAAAAGAATATTCATATCAGAAAGGGCCCATGTTGTTTTACCATTCCACAGGGAAATGGACAGAATTGAGGAGGAAATAAAATCTAGCGGGAAGGTTGGCACAACAGGAAAGGGTATAGGACCTGCATACCAGGATAAGTACGCAAGGATTGGCATAAGGTTTGCCGATCTCCTTGATAAAAATATTCTTGAAAAAAAGATTGAAATGAACTTAAAGTTCAAAGAAAAATTCTTGAATGAAAAGTATGATTCGAAAAAGATAACGGATGAATACTGGAGGATTGGAAAAAAGTTGAAAAGAAACATTGTTGATACATCGATTTTCCTGAGAAAAAGCATAGAGAATGAAAAAAGTGTTCTTTTTGAAGGTGCGCAGGGCACACATCTGGATGTTGATTTCGGAATGTATCCCTATGTTACAAGTTCAAACACAACGGTTGGGGGTGTTATAACCGGACTTGGTATTCCACCAAAATATGTTGGCAAGGTCATGGGTGTAATGAAGGCATACACAACAAAGGTGGGAGAGGGACCTTTTCCAACAGAAATCAAAGATAATGTTGCAAAACATATACTTGAAAAGGGAAACGAATATGGAACAACAACAGGAAGACCAAGAAGGATAGGATGGCTTGATCTGAACCTTGTAAAATATTCAGTAAATCTTTCAGGTGTAAACTATATAGCAATAAGCAAAATTGACATTCTTTCTGGACTTGATACCGTTAAGGTGGCCTATGCCTACAGAATTGGAAATAAAAAAATAAGGAATATACCATCCAGGGTGGAGGATATACAGAAACTTGAACCTGTTTACAGGGAATTTGATGGGTGGGAATATACAGGAAAGGATGTTAAAAAGGATATACCAAAGAATATGATGAAATACATAAGGTTCATAGAGAAATTTACAGGTGCCAAGGTCAGGATACTTTCCCTTGGACCCGCAAGGGAGAATACAAAACTTTTAGGAACCATTTAAATCTTTCTTTAAATTATCCAGTTCCTTCTCAAGATCTTTCAATGCCACTCCAAGCATTTTTTTAAACTCCTCAACATCACCTACAATTTGTGCTCCATCAGGTGTTGCTCCTATTATTCCCTCAAGTTCAAGTATCCTTAGGGAATACCTTACCCTGTGTGGTGGCATGTTCAAAATCTGTGATATTTTCATAATTCCTACTGGACCTTCCTTTTCAAGCAGGTTCAAAATCTTCAAATGTCTTTCAACAAGTTTTATTTCCTCGATCGCATCCGACAGAATGGAATATTTTTCCATCCTTTTACCTCCATGATATGTGATAACATACTGGTATTTTAACATTTTCTGATATTTATTTATAGGTTTATTCATTATCTTTAAACATGAAACCAGATGAATTGAAAAGAATGGCTGGAAGGGAAGCAATAAAATACATTGAGAATGATATGATCATCGGTGTGGGAACAGGATCAACTGTTGAGCAATTTATAATTGAACTTTCAAAGGTAAAGGAAAATTTCAAAAACATCCTCACAGTTCCAAGTTCATATAAAACTGAAACCTTACTTAAAAACTATGGTTTTGAGATACTGGATCTTGAAAGGAAGGTTGATGTTTACATAGATGGTGCGGATGCCATAGATAGAAATTTGAACCTTGTAAAGGGAGGTGGAGGTGCACTTACAAGGGAAAAGATACTCGCGTACAATTCCAGAAAAAGAATAATAATAGCGGATGAAAGTAAAATTGTTGAAAACATATTCCAGAGAAAGGTTCCTGTTGAAATATTGATATATGGATATTCTGTAACGATGCAAAATCTCAAGGAAATTTCACTCTCGGCGGAATTGAGGAAAAGCGATGAATATCCATTTATTACCGATAATGGGAATTACATTGTTGACTTACAGATAAGCGAAAATGAAAAGCCGGAAAATATGAACGAAAGGATAAAATCAATTCCCGGTGTAGTTGAACATGGTATTTTTATAGGATTTGCAAACCTTGCAATTATAGCAAAAAATGATGGATCAGTAGAATTTTTTGAGTGATTCAACAAGCATTTCAAGTTTTGAAATACTGTTCTTTTTTTCCTCCTCAATTTCTTTAAGTATCTCTTCGAAAGGTTTTGCAAGTCTGTAAAGCCTTACAGGCCTTCCCTTACCTTCCTTTCTCACACTCTTCTTTTTTATCCAGTTTTTTGAAAGTAGGTATTGAATAGCAACAGATACCTCGGGCTGTCTCATTCCAGCATTAAATTCAATATCAACGGCCATTGCCTCATCATGGTACCTTAAATATGCAAGTGTTTTTGCAACATTTTTTGGTAAGCCAAGCTGAATCAACAGGTTTGATAGTTCAGTAAATTCATCCTCCATTATTTATCACCTATATTGATATTAAAAAAATGGTATATTAAATTTTCTATTTTCAAAATTGACAATTAGAAAATTTATTATACCTTTAAATTCTAAATCATTTCAATGAAAGAACTTGAAATAATTAATGATCCCCTTGTAATAAAAACTGCATTTGAAAAAACAAGAAACCAGATACTGCAGATTTTAAGGATTAGGGAAATGAGTATAGATGAGATTTCAGAATTTTTGAAGAAGGATAAATCAACAATATACAGGCATATAAAAAAGATGGAAAAACTTGGCCTTGTTAAACCTGTGAAGAAAATAAAGGGAAAGAAAAATGAAATTGTTTTATATGGAAGAACAGCAAAAACATTTATAATTTCCACTGAAACATTCTTTAAAAGCGATGATCTATCTGATTTAAGGGAAAGGAAAAAGATGGAAACAATAGAAATACTTGAAAAAATGGGATTCCAGGTGAAGGATCTGGAAAAATTTGAGAAACATTTTTATGAAATGAACAAGTTTGCATTCGAAAAAATTTTTGAGTACAGGAAGGATATTGATTCCAACACACTGAGAGAAATTTATGCCATTATTTCAATAATATATATCGGAAATAAAATAAACGATTTCATATCAAACTTCGAAATAAGGGATAAAAAATTTAAGTATTCCCTATAATTGACATGTGAGGTAAAGAGCCCAAGGGCAACTGACGTTGAAAACCGAAAGGTTTTCGATGAGGAAAGTCCCCTCTCATGAGCCAACTCAACCTGTCGCAAGACAGGATCCCGAGAGGGATGGCAATGGCACAGAAACGACACAGCCTGGGGGGAGGATGAATCTTTGTGAAGAGGACGTTCCCCGGGATCTGTTGAAACGGCCAGCCTTGAGTGAGCAAGCCCAAACAAACACTGTGATAGGGCTCTTGAGTGTTGGGTAGGGCGCATAGTCGAATGTTGCCTGAAACAGAAAGGGGCTTACTATGGGCACTTTACCTCAATTTTTATTATAAAAAGCAGCCCCGGGCAGATTCGAACTGCCGTCGCGAGATCCAAAGTCTCGCATGCTTGACCGCTACACCACGGGGCTTCATTTGAGAATATTCAATCAATATTAAAAACTTTATTCGGGGAACCTTTTTATAGTTTGTTTTATAATCCAATTTAAATGTTTCCGGATATATCGGATATAAAAAAGATCAGAAAAAAGGTTGAAATTACACAGAAGGAGCTGGCAAAAAGGACAGGTTTAAGTCAATCGTACATAGCAAGGCTTGAAAGTGGTGATCTTAATCCAAGCTATGAAAATCTTAAAAAGATATTCAGCGTTCTTGAGTATGAACTGGAAAAGAGGGAGGAAAGGGAAATAAGGGTAAAGGATGTTATGACAAGGGATGTTATTTTTGTTGATTACAATGATTCCGTTGATACGGCCATGAGAATATTCCTCAAACATGGATTTTCACAGCTTCCTGTTATGAAAAATGGCCAGGTTGTTGGTTCAATAACAGAAAGCGTAATAAGTTCAAAAATATCAAATGGAAAATCTCCTTCTGAACTAAAAAAATTGAAGGTTTACGATATCATGGAGGAGCCATTCCCCATTATTGGGGAGAGTACACCAATAAAAATAGCCGCATTTCTTTTAAAATTTTATCCGGCAATAATTGTAACAAACGGCGAAAAAATAACAGGTATTGTTACGAAGGCAGATCTTTTAAAAACAATTTAAATTCTAAAAACAAAAAGAATATAATACATGAATTTTTTAAGAGAATGGGCGGAGGTTACCGAGCCTGGCCAAAGGTGCGAGATTCAGGGTCTCGTCCAGAAGTGGTTCGCCGGTTCAAATCCGGCCCTCCGCACTGTATGGAAACTTTAAAACTTTACTGGCAGGATCCATACATGAAAGCATTCACAGCAAAGGTGATTGAAATAAAGGATGATTATATTGTTCTTGATCAAACAGCATTTTATCCAGGAGGCGGAGGGCAGATATACGATACTGGAAAGATTGAAGATCTGATAATTTTTGAAGTGAAAAAAGAGAATGAAATCATATACCACAGATTCAAAGGAACACCAAAATTTTCCATTGGTGATACTGTAAAGGGTGAAATTGACTGGGAAAGAAGGTACAGGATCATGAAGAACCATTCGGCATCACATATCGTTTATTACTTTATGTTAAAGGTTTATGGTGAAAAAATCAAACCATATGGATCCGGGCTTGTTGATGAAATAAAGGACAGGCAGGATTATATTGTTGATGATTCCTTTGATGTTGAAAAAATAAGGGATGTGGAAAAGCTTGCAAATGATTTTATTGGAAAAGGTTATGAAATTAAAACCTGGACCGATGAAAATGGTATAAGACACTGGGTATCCGGTGAAATAAGCATGAAATGTGCTGGGACACATGTTAAAAATACGAAGGAAATAGGGAAAATAAAAATAGAGAGAGGAAAAAAGCCCGGAAGGGGTAAGGAAAGAATAGAAACATTCACCTCATGAAGTATCCTTCCACCGTATCCCTTACGAACAAAAACAGGTTCTTTGGATCATGAAAGTTTGAGGTTTCAGCATGAAGGTAAAGGAAGCATTCCCTTTTACATGATTTCATTTCCTCCCTTCCCCTTATTGCCTCTTCACTTGATAAAAGCGTCTCAAGATCCTTTTCAATTAGATTCCCTATGTTTCTTCCAATTACGCTGCATGGATAAATTACATCACCATTTGCATCTATCTGAACGGAGTAGGATTTACATGTGTAATGGTTTACCAGGGCATCTATAAATGCCCTGCTTGTTACAATCACACCACCATATTCTTTTTTAAGCTGTAAAAGAATATCATGCATGGCATATCTATCGGGTGTAAGATCCGGTGTGTTATCAAAATGTACGGCGGGCATTATTAATATTCTGGCACCTGCCTCGGCAACCTTTTCAACCTTATATCTGAGATTGTTTATATCATTTTTTGTTACAACAGTTTGAACGGTTATTCTTAAACCCTGGTCAACATATTTCTTCAACTTGTCAAGAAGAAAAAGATTCCCATGACCCTCATCAATGGATATGTGAAGAAAATCAAGGTATTTTGAAAATTCATTCAACGGTGCCTGATCAAGAAGCAGTCCATTTGTTGTCATGAACAGATAGAAGGATCTATCATGTGCATGTTTTATTATATCCAGAATATCTTTTCTGAGAAGAGGCTCACCACCTTCAAGACTTAAAACGGTAACAGTTGAATCCGCAAGCCTGTCTATGATCTTAAATGCTCCTTTTGTATCGAGCATTTTAACGGGATTGTTCCATACATTACAGAATGGGCACTGCAAATTACAGGCATGTGTAACCTTGTATGATCCATAAACTGGTCTTTCATAATCGTCCCGATAGGTACTCAGGAACCATTTCAACGCCCTTAGCTTTCTATCCATATTACCTATTATAACAATTCATAAATATTATGTTTTCTGAAAAAGTTTTTTTATGGAAGACAAAGATCCTCACCACTTTTAAATTGATCTACCCACAATCTAAAGCAGCGATTCAAATTTTATAATAATTTTTTCCATTTTTTTTAATTTGAATCACTGCTTTTTAAAAAATTAAAAAATCTTTTTCTTTAACGTATTAAAATAACTTTTGTTCCAAAACCTTTTTTAAGAGCAATAATTATATGAGTAATATGAAAGAACTGAACGTTGAGGATTTTTACAGAATAAAATTTCTGAGTGATGTGCAAACATTCGGAAAAAAGATCTTTTTTGTTGTTTCAAATGCGGATAAAAAATCAAATGAATACAGGAGCAAAATATGGATGTATGATGGAAAAATACATGAATTCACATCAGGTCCAAAGGATTCACAGCCAAGGGTTTCACCAGATGGAAAATTCCTGGCTTTTGTGTCACAGAGAAAGGAGAAAAAGAATCAGCTTATGCTGATGCCTCTTACAGGTGGTGAACCAAAGGTTATACTTGAAAGAGATGATATTTCTGAAATTACCTGGGCACCCGATGGTAAATCCATATACTTCATTTCCAACGAAAAAATGAAGAGTGAAAGTGATGTAAGGTACATTGAAAGGTATCCTTTCTATTTCAACGGCAAGGGCTTTATATTTGATAAAAGACCAGCACTCTTCAACGTTAATCTCGGAGGAAAAGTTAAAAAGATCACAGGTGAGCCATACAACGTTGTATCATTTTCCATATCAAAGGATAACAAAATTGCAGTTGTTATGAGGGATGATAAACAGGATGTTTACTGGAACAACCTTTACATTTTTGAAAATGGAAATATGAAGAAAATAGAAATTGATGGATCATTTTCAAACCCCAGATTTTCACCCGATGGAGAAAAAATCGCTGTTGTTTATTCAGATAATACAAAAAGCGTTTTCCAGCACCATAAAATTTACATTTATAATTTACAGGATGATTCATTCAAATGCATTACGGATGATATAGATAGGGATATTGGAAATTCAATAAATTCAGATTCAAGGTTTGGTTCAGGGAATTTATTTGACTGGGTCGGGGAAAGAATATATTTCACAATCACGGATGGAGGAATCTCAAGAATATTTTATCACGATGAAAAAGGAAACATTGAATTTTTCAGCAACCATGAAAGCATAGAGTGTTTTTCAATAATGGAAAAGGGATTTGCATATATTTCACAGAGTGCAACAAGACCAACTGAACTTTTCCTGTACAATGGCAAAATTAAAAGATTAACAGGATTCAATAAATATTTTGAAAGTTTACCGGAGCCAAAGAAATTCACAATAAAGGCGTCCGATGGAAAGAATGTTGATTTCTGGTTTTTAACCAAGGATGGAAAGGAAAGGCCAACGATTCTTGAGATACATGGCGGTCCGAAGACTGCTTACGGTAATGCTTTTATGTTCGAATTCCAAATTCTTGCATCATCCGGTTTTAACGTCATTTTCTCCAATCCAAGGGGAAGTGATGGTTACAGTGAAAGTTTTGCACTTGAGATTAAGGAACATTTCGGGGAAAGGGATTTTATGGATCTCATGGAAATAGTTGAATATGCTTTAAAAAATCTACCTGTGAATAAGGAAAAGCTTGGTGTTATGGGCGGATCCTATGGTGGATTCATGACAAACTGGATCATAGGACATACAGATTTGTTTAAAGCTGCAATAACAGAAAGATCCATAAGCAATCAGATTTCATTCTTTGGAACATCGGACATTGGTCCGGGTTTCAACGGTGACCAGATAGGAAAAAATCCATGGGATATGCTTGAACATTACTGGGAAAAGAGTCCTTTAAAACATGTTAAGAATGTAAAAACACCTCTTTTAATAATACATTCTGATGAGGATTACAGATGCCCTATTGAACAGGCATACCAGCTATTCACAGCATTGAGATATTATAATAAAAATGTAAAAATGGTAATATTTCCGGGTGAAAACCATGATCTCTCAAGGTCAGGGAAACCAAAACACAGAATTGAAAGATTGAAAATAATTCTTAATTTTATGAAGGAACATATTGGTGAGGAAAAATGAAGTTCATTTTAAGTGTTGACCCTGTTAATGGATTTAAAAAAGAGAGAATAGATGATAACGTGTTGAAGAATTTCCTTGGCGGATCCGGTCTTGGATCATGGTTAATGTACAGAAAAAAACTCTGGGAATTTGATCCATTATCTGAAAAAAATGCTTTAATCATCCTTCCCGGACTTTTAACGGGATCAGGTTATCCCACCGCAAGCAAAACAATATTCATGGCAAGATCACCATTAACAATGGGCGTTGGGAGGGCAAGCGCGGGATCAACACTGGGTCCAGCTCTTGCGGGCATGGAC
>JAVRLJ010000009.1:18266-19771 GCA_031961585.1 Thermoplasmatota archaeon
GTACTGGACGGAAAAGTACAGATGGAAGATCCATCCATGCCCCAACTGCGCCAAACCCTGCAGCAGGTACCTTCATATTGAATCGAAAAAATGGGGAAGTTTTGATGTTGAAGGTCTTGAGTATGAAACAATATATTCCCTTGGTTCCATGCTCAACATTAAAAGTATAGAGGATATAGCATATCTGCATTATATGGCCGATAGATATGGACTTGATGCAATTTCAGCAGGTGTTACAATAGCCTGGGCCATGGAAATGGCAGAAAGGAATCTTTTACCTGAAGAGTTCACGGATCACATGATAATAAGGTTTGGAAACGCTGATACAGCATTCATTTTAATGAAAAAGATGGCCTACAGGGAAGGAAAAATTGGTGAATTGCTTGCCGATGGTGTTAAAAGGGCATCCGAAAGGATAGGAAAGGGTAAGGAATTCGCCATGCACTCAAAGGGTCTTGAGCCACCCGCTTACGATGTTAGAGCACTGAAAGGCATGGCCCTGGCCGTTGCAACAAGTGTCAGGGGATGGGATCATCTTGATTCACAGGTATATGCTGCTGAGTTCAATGGAAAATTCTGGTATTTCACAAACGTTGACAGGAAAAGTGCAGAAAATAAAGCATTCCTTGTAAAGTCCATGCAGGATTTTTCAACGGTATTTGATATAACAGGTATATGCAAGTTCTCAAGATCATCATTAACCCCGGATTTCATTTACAAGGCCATATCAGACTTCACGGGTTTTGGTTTAAAATTTGAAGATATAATGGAAATTGCCGAAAGGGTATACAATCTTCAGAAACTTTTCAACATAAGGTGCGGTCTTGGGAGAAAGGATGATTCTTTACCGGAAAGAATAACAAATGAACCTATTTCTGACGGACCTAGCAGGGGTTTATATGTTCCAAAGGATGAACTTGAAAGGATGATTGATGAGTATTATCAGGCAAGGGGATGGAACAGGGATGGAATACCTGAGAAATTAAAACTGAAACTCCTGAACATTGAAGAATAGATCATAGAGAATGTGTAATATAATCTATTCTTCCTCCATCAACAACAATCACCTGTCCTGTAATAAAATCTGATTCATCTGATGCAAGAAACAGGGCAGCATTTGCAATATCTTCAGGTCTTCCGATCCTTCCCTTCAACGTCCTTGATGAAATTTCGTTCACAGTTTTCAACCATTCATCCTCACTTTTTCCCTTTTTTGTCATATCGGTCTCGATAAAACCCGGAGCTATTGCATTCACGTTAACGTTGTAGGGTCCAAGATCAAATGCGTATCTTCTTGTTAATGTTATAACAGCACCCTTTGTTATTGAATAAAGTGTGGTGTTTTTAAGAGCCGTTCCGATTCCCGCAACACTTGCCATGTTTATTATTTTTCCACCATTACTTTTAAAGTTAGAATAAAGGGATTCAATCATATAAACCATGGAATAAACGTTTGTTCTGAACATTCTTTCCATTTCATCCATGCCAACCTTTTCAATTTCACC
>JAVRLJ010000010.1:0-18755 GCA_031961585.1 Thermoplasmatota archaeon
TGGCCCAGAATCATACAATTTGGGCTCGGAGTACGGGAATCCATATGGATTATCCCAAGATGTCTGGGTAAGAGCCTAGGTAAAAACCCTAATGTGCCCCAATATAAAAAATTTTACCTTGTTAAATCTTTTTATGGATCCTTAATAGGGTATTTATTTAGGAATTTTTTAATTTAATTTTGTAATCAAATATAACAAAGGATAACAGGAATATTAATTATGTTTGAAAGGCTTTTTTCACGATGGAGAAAAATTTTATTCCGAGCTGAATAAAATCAATGCGTGCCTTAGGAGAATGTGAATATGAAATTCAAGTATCATAACACGTATTACAGCTTTTTATTAAAAAATAAATGTTAATTCAAGAAAAAAATAATAATATTGATTATTTTTTTAATTTGGGAGTGCTTAAAATGGAAGAATCAACAAGTGAAGAAAAAAATGATAAAATATTTGTTGTGGGTATTGGTTCTCCGGCATGCGATGTTTTGAATAAAATTAGTAAATTTAAAGATCTGCCTATTGAGAGAATTGCAATGGACGATGATCCAGAAAACTTGTTAAAAACAGATTCAGATAGAAGAATTTTTCTTGACTGGGGGCCGAGGGGTATGGGTGTATGTTCAAACCCTGTTATTGGAGAGATTGCGGCAAAAAATGCTTCTGAAAAAATTGAAAAAGTTTTAGGTGATGCTGAAACAATTATATTTGTGGATCTTCTCGGTGGTAGAATTGGTACGGGTGCCCTGCCCATAATTGCTGAAATTGCAAGGAAAAATGGATCCAGAATAATAAGCATCCTTACCTTTCCAGCATCCTTTGAGGGAAAGATCAGGCAAAACAATGCTGTGGATAGTATTTTAAAAATAAGGGATCTTTCAGACATAACATTGATAATTCCACTTGATAGAATAAGTGAAATTCTTGAAGGAAAGACAGGTTTAATTGTTTTCAGTGTCACCATAGAGCTTGTAAAAATTGTAACAAGAGAGATGGTAAGGTTTCTGGCAAAAAATGAAAACATGGAAATTTTAAATAAATATTCAGGAAAAAGGGAAATAGGAACTGTTGGAATAGGTGAGGGAGAAAATGAAAAGGAAATTAAAAAAGCGCTGGAAATGGCATTTTCATCACCCCTGATCATAATTTCATCAGGTATTCAAAAAATTCTTTCTGAGGAAAATGTTGATTTTTTTGAAAAACATATGCTTCCTGAAAAAATTGAAACAAGGCTGGCTCTTTTATCAATTATTTCATCACATGAAATTGATAATGAATATCTTAAAAATGCTGTGGAATTTGTTCGTAATAGAATTTCCAGGGATGCTGAATTAATTTTTTCAAAATCCATTGACGAATCCCTTGACAATTTCATCCAGACACTCTTAATATTCATTGGAATTGAACCATCAAAAGAGTTCTTTGAAAATAAATAAAAAAAATTATTTTTTCTTCAGTGGATATATTTTGTTTCCAATTATGCTGTTGTTTGGTATCAGAACAACAGTTCCATCATCCTTGAGAACTTTTGTAAACAATGTGTCTATATCCTGAACAACACCCGTTTCACCTGAAAGTGTTACAGGATCATTGATTTTGAACGGTCTTGAAAGAAGAAGGAAAAGTCCTGCAATTGCCTGACCCATGATCTGCTGTGTCCCGAAACCAATCACGAGGGCAAGAAAACCGCCAAGAGCAACACCCGCAGCTCCCCCGGCAACAGCGCCTGCAATTGATGCAAGTATTGCGCCTAATCCAACGATCTTCATAACGTTTCTTATTGCGGCGCTTGTTTCATGTGTGTATTTAAGTCTAAGATTCCAGTATATAACGTTTGCAAAGGCCACAACTATCAGGTATCCAAAGGCAATGGCAAGCAAAACCTGTACCCAGGATGAATAGGAAACTATACCCGGATATATTTTTGTTATCAATGTGGATATGATGAACTGTACGATCGCCGCAACAATAACATAAAGAACAATGTAAACAACAAGCCTAAGCATGGATTTTCCCAGGTTAGTTTTATATTTTCTTACATAGGATGAATATTTAAATGGATAGATATTAAACTTTCCACACCTTTTAAATACCTTTTTAACGTTGTTCATTTTATGAGAATTCTTGTTGCAGGAGGATCGGGATTCATAGGAAAAAATTTAATAAAAAGACTTGCAGAAAAGAATGTAGTTTATTATCTATCCAGAAAAAGATCACCTGAAATTGATTCAATATCAAAATTTGTATTTGGTGACATAACAAAGGATGAAACGCTAAAAAACCTGCCTGATGTTGATGTTGTTATTGATCTTGTTGCAGTTATTAAGGAAACAAAAGAGCAGGGGCATGAGGATGTGAACATAAAGGGGGTCAGGAACCTTTTAAATGCCTATAAAGGTAAAAAAATTAAATTCGTTTATTTTTCAGCAATAAATGCGGATATTGGTAAAACAAAATATTTCCAGACAAAGTTCATGGCAGAAAATATGGTTAAAAATTCAGGTTTTGATTATTTAATCATAAGGCCATCTCTTGTCTTTGGAAGGGATGATTATTTCACAAAAATTGTAAAAAAAGTCTCAAAGTATGGATTTTCAATTAAATCCGGTTACCTATGCCCTGTTTATGTTGAGGATCTTGTTAGCATTGTAACAATTTTAATTGAAAAGGAAAATGGAATTTTTGAAATATCGGGACCTGAAAAATTAACATTGAAGGAACTGGTGGATATTGTGAGGAAAAATAGAGGAAAAAAGGAATCTAAAATTATTTCCGATGGATTTTTTAAAATTATTTTACCCTTCCTCTCCTTCTCAGGAATTATTACGAAAGAACAGTATTACATGCTTAAACTTGATTTCTGCAGGGATCAAAAAATATGGGAAAGGTTTGGAATAAAACCGAAAAAATTTTCTGAAATTTATGAAAAAATATAAAAAATTTAATAACTGCCTGAAAGGTTGTTCAAAATTTCCTGTGCAACCGCTGGATCCTCAAAGTAGGAAATTCCACTCCATGTCAAATTATCAAGGAAATAGGTGTGAACATCATTAGGAAATGTATAAACCAGACCTACTCCCCGCATTTAAATGCGAAGGTTCAGGGTATAGGTTGTTTGGCTATCACAACCATTTCACCTTTATACTCGCCGTGTTCCGATGGGGGAGCAATACGCTCCAAACCTCTTTTTAATATGTTTATTGATGCATTCAAATCTCTATCCATATTCATTCCACAAACAGGGCATTTGAATACCCTGTCGCTTAACTTTAACTCATGATTAACATAGCCACAATTTGAACAGGTCCTGCTCGAGTCCTTTGGATCCACCCTTATTATCTCTCTGCCATATAATTCCCCTTTCCATTCCAATATCCGGAAAAACTCACTCAAAGATATGTATTGCAGATACTTATTCACTTTTCTCCTTACCAATTTGCTCCCTTTCTCTGATTCCTTCAACTCTTTCAAATTCAGATCTTCCACACCCATGCTACTGTAAATTTTTGTTAGCGCCTATCCAAGTTCACTTGCCACATTTTCTATTGGTGTGTTCTGTGTTCCATAGAAATTTGGATCCTTAAAGGTTAAAACCATTGCTGAATGAAATTGAGAAAACACCATAATAGGAAACGAGACCAACAATGTATCCCTGGTTGACAAGTGTTTGATAAATATTCACTTCTCCCAAGCCAACCATTTGCTGCGTATGATCCATCCATGCTGTATCCATGGATCAACAGAACATAGGTTGGTGGTGAAGAATGGGCTGTGACTGTTCCAAAAGCAATGATTATAAAAAGTATGGCCACAACAATTGAGATAATTTTGCTTTTAATAATTTATAAATCATAAATGCATTATTTAAATTTTTTTTCTAAAATAAAAATATTTTTGTAATATTTTAAAAATAATTCAGCTGAAGAAACTGTTTTATATAACATTTGATCTATGTTACATGATGGATGAGATAAGGAAGGAAGAAGTGGAAAAATTAAGTTATGAGGAAATAGAAAAAAGAATTGAAACGGACATTAAAAAAGGATTATCGAATGAAGAATATGAAAAGAGAATAAAAGTTTATGGATACAATGAGGTTGTTGAGGAAAAGAGGAATCCTTTAATCTCTTTGTTAAAAAGGTTCTGGAATCCAACAGCATGGATACTTGAGATTGCAGCAATTTTAAGCTACTTTTTAAATGAAATTTTCAATTTCTATATTATTTTAGCACTGCTCTTTGTTAACGCAATCATATCCTGGATGGAGGAAGGAAGGGCAAATAAGGCACTTGAAATCCTAAAGAAAAAGCTCCAGGTGCAGGCAAGGGTTCTAAGGGATGGTAAATGGGTTGTTGTTCCTGCAAGGGAAATTGTACCCGGTGATATTATAAGGTTAAGGAATGGTGATTTTGTTCCAGCGGATGTAAAGATATTTGAGGGTGAGGGTGAAATAGACCAGTCGGCAATTACAGGTGAATCACTGCCCGTTACAAAAACGGTCAATGATGTACTTTATTCTGGTTCAATTGTTAGAAAGGGTGAATTTTCAGGCATTGTTATTTTCACTGGAACAAAAACATATTTTGGAAAAACTGTTGAGCTTGTAAAGGTTGCAAAGCCAAGGCTTAGGGTTGAGAGTGTAATAAACAAAGTAATCACGTATTATCTCATAATTACAGTAATTTTGATAGGAGTTGCCATAGCTATAACATTTATAAGGGGAGAAAATGTTTTATCATTGATTCCGTTCTTTCTCGTTCTTATAATTGCTGCAATCCCAGTAGCCTTACCGGCCATGTTCACAGTGAGTCTGGCAGTTGGTGCAAGGGAGATGACTTTAAAAGGTGTTCTTGTAACAAGGCTTGATTCAATTGAAGGTAGTGCAACAATGAACGTTATTGTGAGTGATAAGACAGGAACACTTACAAAAAATCAGCTTTCAATCACTTCCGCTGTTGGAAAAGACATGGATCCCGATACCCTGATTTTATTTGGAGCACTTGCTTCCCAGGAGGCGAATCAGGATCCTATAGATCTTGCTTTCATAAATTATATCAGGGAAAAGAAAATTAACGTTGAAAAGTACAGGATTGAAAAATTCATACCCTTCGATCCATCAACAAGGAGAACCGAAGCCTATGTTTCAACGGATTCTGAAAAATTTACAGTTACAAAGGGTGCCTATAATATTATTATGGATTTATGCAACGAGGATAAAAATGTAAGGGAGAAATTCGATAAAGAAATGGAAAATTTTGCAAAGAAAGGTTTCAGAATTTTGGCTATTGCAATAAAAAAAGAAAAATGGAGATTTGCCGGAATCGTAGCCCTCAGAGATCCACCTAGGGAGGATTCCAAGGATCTGATAAAGGCATTGAGGAACCTGGGTATTAAGGTTAAAATGCTAACCGGAGATAAGCTGGAAATTGCAAAGGAAATTGGAAATGAGCTTGAACTCGGTGAAAACATAGTGAACATGGAGGAAATTAGAAAATTAAAGGATAAAGATGCAATTGGGGCATCGAAGATAATGGCCCAGGCTGATGGATTTGCAGAATCCTATCCTGAGGATAAATACATAATTGTGAAATCCTTGCAGAGTTCAGGTCATGTTGTTGGAATGACGGGTGATGGCGTGAACGATGCACCTGCATTAAAGCAGGCCGATGTTGGCATAGCTGTTAGCAATGCAACGGATGTTGCAAAGGGTGCAGCGGCTGTTGTTTTAACCCAGCCCGGTTTAAAAAATATTGTTGATCTTGTGGAAACAGGGAGGGGGGTTTTTGAAAGGATCTACACCTGGATATTAAGTAAAACAGCAAGGTTGTTGCAGGATGTTATTTTCGTAACACTAGCTTTGATAATCACAGGTTACCTTGTGATGAATCCTTTCGGAATGGTCCTTCTGATTTTCATGTACGATTTTGTTACTATTACCCTATCTCTTGACAAAGAAAGAATAAAGAATTCACCTGCCACCTGGGATATAAACCATCTTGTCAAGATAGGATCTGTAATCGGTATTGCCATGGTATCAGAATCATTTCTTATGCTTTACTTTGTCTTTAACTATTTCCATCTTTCTCCTTCACAATTACCTACATTCGGTTTTGTTTATATATTATTCACAAACCTCTTCAATGTTCTTAATGTTAGAGAAAGGAAAAACTTCTGGGAAAGCAGACCGAACAAATACATGGTCATTCTTATAATCATTGACATTGTCCTTGCTTCAATTTTTGGAATAATAGGCTTACCAACTTTACCACCAATACCAGCATATCTGATAATAATCTCTTTACTTTACACCGCTTTCTTTTACCTGTTTGTTAACAATTTTGTAAAAATTGGAGCACAGAAAATGTTTGGTTTTTCATACTGATGAAAAAATCTTTATATCTTTTTTTATATCAACATTTATGGAGAGGATCCAAAAAAGTCTGCTGATATTTTTGGTGGTGTTCATTCTTGTATTTTCATTCATTCCAGTTGTTTCTAATGCCGGAATTTTTAAAGCAACCCTTGATAAAAAATCCCCAGCGGTAGGTACATCAGGTGCATTTGCATTCGTTTCAGATTTTCTCAATGGTGGAAATTATGAAGACTATGGATGGCAGATGATTGGAAAGGGCAGTGCAATAATAACAAACAGGGTGAACTATTTTGGCGAACCGTCCATCATGCTTTCAAAAAATACCGTTCTGGTTTCAAATAAAAATGTTATCCAGGGTGATAATTCATTTTCATTCCAGGCCCTAGTGAACGGTAGTAATGGTTTTATATCAATAATAAACAGTGAAAATCAGCCACTGTTTTCCATAGGTGTGAATGGAAAAAATATTTATTTTGGAAATACACCACAAACTGCAAAACTTATAGGAAATGCTCCAAATTCAGTTTATCCAGGAAACTGGGTTTATTTGACAGCATATATTTACAATTCAAGCACGAACAAACAGTTTAGCTGGACAATGCAGCTTTTTGTTGATGAAACGGACAGGGTATTTGCAAACATATCCGTTCCGGATGCATATGAATATGCAGGAATAATGATTTCCTCCCTTAACAGCACTTCATATTTCACGGATATAATTTTCACATCCTATCAGATACCAATATATTATCCGGGCTATAATCCAATGATGGGTTACGGTCAGGGATCCGGATTGATAGTCACATTGCTTCCTCCATTCACAGTTATCCATGCAAACATGATTTTGCATAACTGGTCCGTGCCTGAAATGGGAATATTGAGCTTCCAGATCAATGTGATGAACTATTATGGTACAACAAGATCAACTGGTGTGGGATTCTTCCAGCTGGGTGTGGATATTGATCCAAACGGTACAATATCGCCCTGGTATGTTCCCGGAAAGAACATGGTTGCTCACTATTTCCTTAATTCAAGCAATCCTAGAGTACAGCCAGGTTTTCCCACGCCAAACAATTCTCTTCTCAGTTTGAACATCATATACAATGTACAGAATAAAACAATTCTCTTCCAGATCATCGATTATAATGCATCACAGCAATACAGATACTGGAATGCAACAATCCCCTATAATGGCTCGGAATTCTATTCAACCTACACACAGCTTGAGTTCCAGCCATCATCATCCTATCCCATACAGGATTATTATTTCAATGGTACAATGTTCAACATATCCTATGGTGATTCATTGAATTCATTAACACCACTGAATTCAACCTACATGCTTCCCTTCACACTCGATGCACCAACAACCTGGTGCTTCACATACTACAACAGTAATACTTCAGGATATTCACAGATTTCATCCTGATTTTGAAAAATAATTTAACAAATTTTTTATGGTATAATATGCCGGTATTGAAGTAATGGATATAAAAAGACCTGCAAAGAACATTATATCTGGGAGAAAGAAATAGGATGAAAGAATGCTGAAAATTGTTGCCATCAGTGGCTGTGCCCCTCCAATAACCAGGACAGCAAATGCGTTAATTCTACCAATCATTTCGTTTGGAACAACCTTCAAAAATATTGCATTCAATGGTATATTTAGCAAAGATACAAAGAAACCCAACAAAAATGTTATAAAGGGATCAATGTAAACAGATCTGCTCAATGAAATAAAAATCATGAAAATTCCCAGAATGAATATAAAAAAGCTTAAATAAAGACTGTTTTCAAGTTTTTTTGCAATTCTGTTCCCATACAATGCACCCATAAGACCACCAACAGGGAATCCTATTATAAAGAGGGTGTAGAAAAATGAGTTTGATTTTAAAACAAAGTAAATCAAACCGGAACTGTAAACATCAATGGATATGAAAAGTCCGTTAATAATCAGCACAACAAGAAGGAATGGGACGAATCTTTTAAGGAATTTCAGAACATCACCATAGGTGTATTTTTCAAACATTCTTTTGTTAGATTTATATGGTAAGTTAAAGAATATTGAAATTAATGATATTGAAAATATTATGTAAGGAAAATAGTTTTTAAAAATTATTGAAACACCACCAAGTACAATACCAACAATGCGTGAAAGGTTCATGCTTAATTGCATGTATGCCGAGGCCTTTCCATAAAGGTTTTCATTCACAATTTCCTTTGTAATTGTCTGGAATGCATCATAGGATATTGATGAAGCTATTGATGATAAAACATCAACAAGGTAAATTACAATAAGATCATTGGAAAATATAAGAAAGGAATATGAAAATGCAAGTAAAATTGAAGATATAAATATTATTTTTGATCTGTTGAATCTGTCAAGCAAATATCCTTCAGGTATGAGAATTATAAAATAGCCAAACATTGAGAATGCAGGGATCATTCCCGCAAGGAAGACGGATTTGTAACTGACAGCAATGACCCATATAAAATAAACAGAGAACATGGATGATGAAAGAAGGATTAAAAATTCAGCAAGCCAGAACCTTAGAAATTTTTTATTTTTAATTAAACTTTCATCATTCATTCAAATTTACTTAATGAAAATTTATTAAAAAATGTTATGAAAAATTTAATAAATGTGTAATTAAATATTGTTATTTATGAAATTGCGTTTCATTGCAATTCTGATTGTTATCATTGCAATACTGGGTTTTGTTGGGCAGGATTTTTCAGTATTGAAT
Source organism: Thermoplasmatota archaeon (assembly GCA_031961585.1). Classification (GTDB taxonomy): domain Archaea; phylum Thermoplasmatota; class Thermoplasmata; order Thermoplasmatales; family ARK-15; genus JAVRLH01. The sequence goes on from JAVRLJ010000010.1 coordinate 9,121, forward strand.
CCATACAATGGTGTATGGCAAACTGAAAGCAATGTTGTTTATAAAAATGAAACATTAAGCATTCCTGGTTTATACTCAAATGTAACAATTTTTATGGATAACCAGGGAGTTGCACACATAATAGCGAAAAATGACCATGATCTTTTCTTCATGCAGGGTTATTACAGCGCAGAAAACAGACTTTTCCAGATGGAACTTCAGGCTCTTGCAGCATCAGGTAACCTTAGCTCCATAATAGGTGAAAGTGCTTTAAGCTCAGATATTGCCATGCATATGATAGGTATTCCATTCATTGCCCAGGAAATATTGAACAATTACAGGGAAAATTTTCCACAGTATTATGAAATTTTGCAGGATTACTGTGATGGTATAAATGCATACATAAATTCAACAAGTTCCTATTCACTCGGTTTTAAACTTTTGAATATTAAACCATTTTTATGGTCACCTATACTTGTTATAGACTGGAACCTCTATATGGCATGGTCACTTACAACAGGAGCACTTGAACCACTCTTATCATCATTATTCTACGCTGAATTCGGTTACAATCAAACAATGGAAATATGGCCATTTTATCCATATTTCACCGAAAATCTCACAATGGTTCCGGGTAATGGTGAGGTGAACGGTTACAGTCTGGAAAGTCAGGGCATAGATCCTGATTATTTATGGTCACTAAACTGGTATGATCAATGGGCAACAGGTGTTGATCCATCATTTTTAAAAAATCTTGAAAATTTAATTAAATCCGCAATTTCAAACATATCAGATCCATACCTTTCACAGTTCCAGTCAACATTGAAGAATTCTATAGGAAGCAATAGCTGGGTAGTTACATCCAAGCTAAGTGCCAACGGTCATCCCATGCTCGCAAATGATCCTCACCTACAATTATTTGCACCATCACTCTGGTTACCCATGCAGCTTAAGGATCCTAACTATAACGTTACGGGCTGGAATCTTGTTGGAGTTCCGGGTATCCTTATAGGGCATACAGAAAATACAGCATGGGGATTAACAACACCTGAAGGAAACAGTGCAAACGAATACCTTGAAATTTTGAATGGAAACAATTACTTATTCAATGGAACATGGCATAAAATGGAAATTGAAAATTACACATTGCTTGGAAAAGAATATTCTGTATATTTCACAAACAATGGTCCTTTGATTGCAAGAATTGGAAATTTTGGTATTAGCCTGAACTGGGCAAATGGTGATTTTGGCTATGATCTTGTGGCAGAGCTCATGCTTGATAGATCAAGCAATTATTCCGATATGATGAACGCTCTTCAATACTGGGGAGCTCCACCACAGAATTTTGCCCTTGTTTCAATTAACCATGCTGGTTACATTACAGCGGGTACATATCCAACAATAAGGGAAATTTTACCTGATGGAAAAAGTGTTCTTGTTGTTGGATCAAGATCCATTTTGAATGGATCCCTGTTTGAATATGAACCTTATGGCAAGGTTCCATACAATTATCTTCCTCAAACAATGGATCCATCAAGGGGTTTTGCATTTGCACCAAACCAGCCAACGGTTGGAAAGAATTATCCATACCCGTTCATTGGCGGTTACTGGTCCTCGGGTGGAAGGGCAATGGCAATCTATTCCTACCTTAACGGTAAGGATAATTTAACCATACAGGACATGATGACACTGCAGTCAAATCTAACGGATTACTGGGCAAAGATGTTCAAACCATATATTGTTAATGCTTTGAATGGAATGCCCATGAATAATACGGAGGATCAGGCATTCAATGCCCTTTTTTCCTGGAACTGTAATGCAGATTTAAACAGTACGGGCATGACAGTTTACTGGTATTTCCTCAGCGAACTTTATAATCTAAGCTTTGAGAGAATTTATGATGAACACAACCTTTCAGGTTTTATTTTACCGTTCACAACAACAATAATTTATCTGGCAAAAAATGATCCCGATTCATTCTGGTTCAACGGAAACTTTACACAGATGGCAAGGGAATCTTTCATAAGGGAAGTATTATTCCTTTCAAAAAACATTGGAAACAATGTAAGCGATTGGGAATGGGGGAAGGTGCATTTTCTTGAAATGTACAGCCTGACAGGTATTCAATCCTTATCCATAGGTCCAATACCCTTCTACGGTGATGATCATACAATAAGTGTTGGCTCTGCACCCTATAATCTTACAATGCCATTGATTGTTACTGTTTCATCATCGCTGAGACTTATAGCCTGTCCTGGTAATTCAACATTTTATGGAATTTTCCCGGGTGGTCCAAGTGAGAATATATTGAGTGCATATTTTTCAAACCAGCTTGAAATGTGGTACGATCATGAATATTACAATTTAGAAAATTACAGGGTTGTGGCGGTGATGAATTATGAATAAATACGTAAACACAATTCTATCAATTGTTTTATCCTACATATTCATAATTTTATTTTCAACACCCATAACGGCGATTTTTGCACCCATCCCTCTTTACATTTTAAAACCTAAAAGGGCTTTTGTTGCTGGTTTAATAATAGGATTTTTCGTTCCTGTAACAATTTACGCAATATATCCCTTGAACCTTACGGTTAAACTTGCATCAATACTTTCACCTATTGTTGGCATGCCAGGATTAGTTATTCTCTTCCTTTATCCATTAATCTATGCAATCCTCATGGCAATATCAGGTACACTCTGGTCAGGTATATATGAAAGGTTCGGGAAACAATTTAAATAATCAATCCTTTTTATTTTTTGAAGAATGAAATGCATAGTTTGCGGTAAGAAGGATGCGGTAATTGAAAATATGTGCATTGATTGTTATATGGATAGAGGAAATTTTATCAAACCACCTGAAACAATCATCCTTGGTATTTGCCCAAAATGCGGAGCGGTTAGAATTGGCAAACACTGGGATTATGAAAAGAATGAGAATGAAGCCATTCAAAGTATTATTGAAAAGAATACAACAATATTAAGGGGAAATCCACATTTTGATTTTACATTCTCAATAAATGAAAATTCAATTGTTGTTGAATACATAATAAAAATAATGGAAAGGGAAAAGCATGAAGAGTATGAAATTCCATTCAAAATAGAGAAACAAACATGTCCCAGGTGCAGCAGATACCTCGGAGATTACTTTGAGGCAATCCTTCAGATAAGGAGTGAAAATGGTGAGGAAAAGGATATAGAAATTGCAGCGGAAAAAACAGAGGATTTTATAAAAAATGAAATGAAAAGAAACCCTGAATTATACATTCTTAAAAAAGAAAAGGTCCAGGGAGGTGTTGATTTCTATCTAAGCTCAAACACATCCGCCAAAATTATTTCAAAAAAACTTGTTGATCATTACAATGCAACATTAAAGGAGGCACCGCAGCTTGCAGGCGTTAAGGATGGTGAGAAATTTTACAGGGTTACATATTCCGTAAGGTTACCTTTCTACAAAGTGGGTGATTTCGTTAAATCACAGAATGAAAGGTACAGGATAATTAACATAAAAAACGGTATGATAAAATTGGTTAACATGGAAAATGGAAAGGTTATAACGATAAACCAGAGGGATTTTTCAAACAGGAACTTTGTTTTATTTGCAAAGAATGGTGATGAAAGAAATGCTGTTTTGATTTACAGGAAGGAAAATACCATTGAGATCATGGATCCCGTTACACTGAAAATTTATGATTTGAACATTCCTGGATTTTATTTTGGTGATGAAATAAAAATTATTTATGATAACGAAACACCTTTCATAGTTCCAAACGTTGAGGTGAAAAAATGAATCCTGTTTTGAAAGAAATTGTGGATGAAGCAATAAAATCCGTGGATCCTGAAAAAATTCTGAAAAATAGAATAAGAATACAGGGAAATAAAATATTTTTTGATTCTCTTGAAATTGAATTCAGAAATATTTTTCTTATAGCCGTTGGAAAAGCATCAATAAAAATGGTAAAGGCCGTGGAAAATTTTCCCTTCAAAGATTCCATTGTTATAACAAACGTTAATGAAAAATCGGTATTCAGGACAATAAAGGCGGGGCATCCTGTTCCCGATGAAAACAGTATACTTTCAGCAAAGGTTGTTTATGAAATAATAAAAAAAGCGGGTGAAGGTGATCTCATTCTTTTCATGCTATCCGGTGGGGCCTCAGCATTGTTAGGTGATTTTCTTATTCCGAAAGAGAGAATGATGTCTTTGACAGGGGATCTTATAAATGGAGGAGCGAATATATTCGAACTGAATGCGGTAAGGAAACACCTTTCATTCTTAAAGGGAGGAAAGATGGTGAAGGAAACAAGGGCAAAGATTCTTTCTTTGATAATTTCCGATGTAATGCACGATGATCTGAGCACCATAGGATCTGGACCAACATACTTTGACGAATACACATTTTCAGATGCAATTCATGTGCTTAAAAAATTCAACCTTGATGAAAAATATAAAGATATCATGGATATCTTCGCGCATCCTGAAAAATACAATCTGAGGGAAACTCTAAAAAAGGATGAGTTTCCATCGCAAAGGGTATGGAACATAATTGTTTGCAACAATTCCACCGCATTGAATTCAGCTGAAAGGAAGGCGAGGGAAATGGGATTCAGGGTAAAAAATCTTGGAACCATAATTGAGGGTGAGGCAAGGGAAGTTTCAAAAAATATTTACAGGGAATTTGAAAAAATGGATAATGGAAGCGTTCTTGTTTCGGGAGGGGAAACTGTTGTACATGTGAAGGGTAATGGGAAGGGTGGAAGGAACCAGGAGCTCGTTCTTTCCCTTTTTGATCAGGTGAAGGATAATGAAATAATAGCATCCTTCGGTACAGATGGCATAGACGGTCCAACCGATGCCGCAGGTGCATTTCTTGATAAAAATATTATTGAAAGGGCAGGGAGAATGAACCTTGATCCAAAAGCATACCTTGATAACAATGATTCTTACAATTTTTTCAAAAGGGTGGATGGTTTAATAATCACAGGACCAACAGGGACGAACGTTATGGATGTCCAGATTTTCATTAAATTATAACTTTACAAACAACTTTTCCATGGACACTGCCTCGCCATGATCCTGGCTTAACATGTCAAGATAGGACATTCTGGAAAGACCCGTGCCAACAATACCATTTTCGTTGTAAACAACAACATGATCTCCTTCCCTTATATCATCTGTTGCATTTAAAATACCAACTGAAAAAATCGAGCCCTTTGGCACAAAATTCTCTATCTCCACACCGTAAATATTTTTTTCATAGAGCAATTCAGCAGATTCCCTGTATATTTTTAAAAGACCGTTCTTTGATGAAAAATATAAATATTGTTCACCATTCTTTTCAACAATAATATCATCGTACATTTTTCTTATCCTAACATTATCCATTGGGAATTCATAACCGAACTGGAATCTTCCCAGACTGACAATTTCATCTTTAATCTTTTCTTTAAGATTCAAATTTCCCTTTGATTCCTTTAAATAGGATACAATTTTTTCCTGATTCTCCATGCTCCTGAGATTACCAATAACATACTTTGCATCATATTTTATAAGAATATCCTCAAGGAATGAAAGATCCTCGGGTAAATAGGCATAAATCCTTTCATACGAATTGTTTCTCAGGTAAATTTCAAGAAGATCCATTAACATTCTCTTTTCTTCCTCGAACCAGTGACCCGTGACGGGAATATCATAATTCTGTGCCGGATATGTATATTCAAGTTCCATGGGCACAATTCCCAAAGGGGATGTTAAAACAACCCTGTGAACATTTGCGCCGGATCTTTCTATCAAAGAATTGAAGAATGCATGGGATCTTGATTTTGAGTATGGCTTTTTTGCAGAACAGGGTAAGAATAGAACATTTTTTGCATAGTCAGGTTTTTTATACCTCTTTTCAATCCTCTCCATCCATCTTTTAATATCGGGCCTTGAAAGACTTTCAAAGTGGGATGCGTTGAGAAAATTACCCTGAACCGGATAGAATTTCTCAAATATATCGTATCTTTGATCCGATAACCTTAAAAGTGTTTTTGATAGAGGATTCGGTATGCTTTCCACAATCTCCCTTATGTTCCCGTTTCTTATTCCATCCCTTACGGTATTCTCGATCCTTGTGAATTCATTCAAACAGTTATCGGAAAACATGTAAAATTCATTGCGGCAATCAAAGATCTGAGAATAATTTACATCAACAACATCAACACCGAGGTAAACAAGTATTGGGAAGAGAGATGGATCGCCGAAGAATGGAACATACAGTACTTTTTTTAATGATTTAAGTCTTGCATTCAATATACTTTCAAAAAGATCTCCGGGGTTTTTAATTGTGAAAAGGCCGGGTAGAATTATGTACTCATCCTTCTCAATAATCCTATCATTCAATTCCAGATCAGCTATTCCTTTAATATCCAACCTTTCAGGGAAATTTTTCTCCATCTCCTCCCTTCCTTTCAATATTGTCGGTAAAATAATATCATTCCATCTGGCGAGCCTTGAAAGACCAAATCTTTTCAAAAGTTCTATCATAGTTTCAGTTCTTCCTCTATTACTTTACTCTCAGTGAAATCGAAAACGTTTCCGCAGTTCACGCATTTCTTTGCCCTCTGCGCGCACTGATAATGGTATGTTGCGCCGCATTTATCACATATTACCATGTCAAGATCCTTGAAAATTTTACCCCTGCATAGATAGCATCTTTCATTACCTGTTGCCTTTGTCTTTTTAAAACCATGCTGAATTGTTGTAATGAGATCCATTTCTGTTGATTTTTCCCTTTTATTTCCAATTTCAGTTTTGTATTCCAGTGTTAATTTTAATTTTCCCTTCTCTTCCCTTCTCTTCAAATTTTCAGATATTTCAATCTCCCCTTCAATTTTGCCTGTATCAATTATTTTATCATCAACAACACCTGAAATTTTAAGCAAGGATTCTTTCACTGGAACACCCGTGTTTGTTATTTTTGCTTTGAATGGAATGTTCTCATCACCGATAATTAATGATAAATTGATTTTTATGTTTGCATCCAGTTCCGAAACCTTTCTGTTCAATTCCTCAAGCATGCTCTTTAGTGAATTCAGATCAACATTCAGAATATTCTCCTCAAGGATTCTTTTTAATTCCTCCCTTTCATCCGAAACATTAACGCTGTAATTCTCAAGGATACTTAATTTTTCATTTATTTCATTCATCATTTCCTTATTTTTTTCAATTGTTTCCCCTGTCCTTTTTATCTGCAATTTTTCCCTTAAAATTGAATTGAAAAGATCGTAAAATTCACCGCTGTTAAGAAGGGCATAGAGGTTAACAAGTGATTTTTCGTGATCAATGGATGAATATTCATTCTCTATACCTTTTATCCAATTGTTGAAGTTTTCAATAACTTTTTCTTTAATTTTATTGTATTCATTCTCGATCCTTTCCCTGAAATCAGCTGTTCCAAAATTTTTTGTGAGATCATAAAATGTTTTAATTTCACCATAAATGTAATCATGGAAATCTATGATTTTCATTGTATCATTTAAAATACCGTTTAAAAACATTGTATTGGAATCATAATAATTCAGTAAATTCCTGCTCTCAATCAATTTCATTGAATCTATTATTGCCGGGTAGTTTTTCCTGTTCCATAGATTGTATATGAAATCAAGATCAGCCGGAATGCTTTCCTTTTTCCCGAGAGAATATATTTCATCCATCTTATCCTTAATTTTTTCATAAATTGTTTTCTCAACCCTTACCAATTCAACGTTTATGTTCTTTATATCCGAAACCTTCCTTGAAACTATTAAATTTTTTATATTTTCAGGGTTGAATTCAATGCCCATGAAATTTGATAACTTTGAAATGTAAACAAGATCCTCATCAATCTCAACGAACATTCTCTCTATCTCAGTATCAAGTTTATTTATTGCCTCATCAAGGTATTTCAAAGCAAGTTCATTTTTACCGCTCTGGAAAGCATTCCTTGCATTCTGGTACAGTGCAAGTATTTCATGGACCTTTATACCGAACTGAACGGCAACGTTAATTTTTTCCTTCACCTGGTTTATTTTTTCCTTTATTAATTTTAGAAGGTCAGATAATTCACCATATTTCTCTATGATATTGTTAAGATCCATGATCTCCTGCGCATATTTTTTCTGCGAAATGTTCCTCTGTATGTTTTCAAATGTTCTTATCAAATTCTGATCAACAGTACCGACATTCGTTATTATTTCCTTTACCTTTGTAACAAGTGAATCAACAATGGATTTCAATAAATTATATGATTCAACTTCCTGCAGGGCCTGAAAGGCATACTTTGTTGCCTCAACTGCATTATCAAGCTTTAAAACCCTCCTTGCACTTGTAACAAGCCCCTCGGCAACAAGCGTGTTCCTCTTTCCCTTCTGTGCCATTACTTCCTTTTCAACTGAATCTATGAACTGACCAACCTTTGAATAAATTTCAGCCTTTACCTTCAGGTAGTTCTCCCTGTAATAATCGTTCGCATCATCCATTCTGCCCTGTAATATTAAACTGTTGATGTTATCAATTATATTTTTACTTTCAGGTAGATCTATTCTCAAATTTTCAAAGTATGTTATGCTTTTTTTCATTTCATCTATCCTTTTTAAAAGTTCATAATATTTTTCTTTTATGTTTTCAATCTTATTTTCAATCTCTTTTATTAAATTAAAAGATTTTTCAATATCACCTTTTCTATAACTCTCCATAGCTTTTGAATAATCTTCCTCAAGGATCTTTATCTTAAATTCATCCATTTTTCTTTTAATATCCACAAGTTTTAAGAAAACTTTAATCCTCATTTCTTTTATTGTTTTCATAAGTTCAAGGTAAACAGGTTCGAGGGCGCCTATGTTTCCCTCACCTATATCAAACTTTTTTATATTTTCATAGCCAATTATTTTTGCCATTTCCAGGGCCCTTTCCCTCAATTCCCTGAACTCGGAGAATGATGTTTCAAGTATATGTCTTTCAACATTTTCCCTTATGGTATTTAAATTGAGGAACGCAAGATCCATCTCACCCTCTGAAACCTGGTCAGATACATTTTCAAAGTATTTTTTTGTATCATCGTAAGGGAAATGTTTAAGAAAGTAATTCTCCCCGCATGAAATCAGAAGATATTTTGAATAATAATTTTTTGATTTTTTGTTCAAATCCTTAACAAGGTTTATTGCATCAGGATAATTCAATTCATTCAATTTATTCTTTGTATCATTAAGGGTTACATCAATTCTATCCGATACATTTTTAAGATTTTTTTCTCTGAAGAACTTTGTTAGTTCAAGGGGAAATGATTGATAAAGATCAATGTACTGCGTTATAATCCATGGTATTTCCTTTTCTGCATAGTTTTCAATTTCACCTTCATTTGAATAAAATTTTTTCAGGAATGAAAATTCATCCAGACCGGATAATTTTTCCACCATATTTTTCAACATGTCAATCTTTTTCTCCTTTATTTCCTTTTCCTTTTTTATTATTTCATCATCCAGTGTTTTTAAGTATTGAACCATTGGATCAAGTTTCATTTCCCTTAAATTGCTCAATATATCATCCATGTATTTTTTGAGTGAATTTGTGTTTACTCCCATCAAATTCAATTCATTCAATTTTTTATTATACCAATTCACTACAGATTTTTC
>JAVRLJ010000011.1:0-17794 GCA_031961585.1 Thermoplasmatota archaeon
ACCGTATAAAATTAGATTCTTTAATGCCTTCCACCAGTGATTTTTCATGTAATCAAAAACCTTTTTCCAGTTCAGGTCAAGTTTCCTGTATATTTTATAAAACCACAATATATAAATTATTGCTGTTAATACTGTCATTCCATAATGTATATACAATTCCCAGTCTGGAATGAATATGAGATTCTGTCTGATTATTTCAGTCAATACCTGAAACTCCATGCTTGCTTTAACGAAACCTGAATAGTTAAATTTTTCTTTGTATCAATAAAATTTATTATGAGAAAAATATTTCAAAACTGTGAAAGCTTTGGCTTTAAAGGTTAATTTAAATGAAATGGAAAAGATGCTAAGGTTTTTAAAAGAGTCGGGTCTATTAATAAATAATTTAAGGATCATAAAAAATGATGGAAAGGCATTTATTCCTGTTAGTGAATGCCCCGAAGGGTATGAATGTGAATACATGGAATTCCAGGAAATAAAGAAAATAAAAAGTTACCAGGATCTTTTATCACTACCTGAGAATCTTAAAAGAATTTTACCAAGATCATACGATAGGATTGGGGATATAATTGTTTTAAAATTAAGGGATGAACTTTATCCATACAAAAGGGAGATAGGTGAGGCTCTTTTAAAATTCCATAAAGGATGTAAGACGGTTGCAATAGATAAGGGTGTTATGGGTGAATTCAGAATAAGGGATCTTGAAGTGATTGCAGGGGATGGTCTTGAAACCATACATGTGGAAAATGGTGTGAAAATATATGTTGATCTATCAAAGGCATATTTTTCGCCTAGACTTGGTGGTGAAAGGTTAAGGGTTTTAAGAAAAGTTGGTGATAATGAAAAAATTCTTGACATGTTTGCTGGTGTTGGCCCATTCTCACTTCTCCTGGCAAAGTTCAGGAAGGTAACTGTTTATTCAATAGATAAAAATATTTATGCTATTGAATTGTTAAAAAAATCCATGGAGCTAAATCATTTAAAGAATATAGTTCCGATTGCCGGTGATGTTATTGACGTTGTTCCAAAGCTTGGAAACTTTGATAGAATAATAATGAACTTCCCAACAAAATCCCTTGAATACCTGGATCTTGCCCTTTCAAGCATTAAGAAAAATGGTTTCATACATCTTTACACATTGCAGGAGAATATTGAAGATACAATAAATGGAATAATTTTAAAAAATAGATCAATAAGGATCCAAGAGTATGGAATTGTTCACGGATATTCGCCTAAAGAAAATATATACTACATAGATATTCAGGTTGTGTGAATTGAGATGAATATTCCTGTCCTGAGGGATATTTTCCACATAAAGGAATTTCCAGGTGATGCAAAACTCATGCTCCTTTCATCCATAATTATGAGCCTATCCCAGGGTTACATGTTTGTTGATTTTCCAATATACCTTGCCCAGATGGGTTATAATTCCTATACAATTGGTATTTTACTTTCCGTACCCACCTTTGTTGGTGCTCTACTAATGATACCTATTGGATCCCTATCTGACAGGTACGGAAGGAAAAAGTTTATTTTAATATCAAGACTCTTTCTCCTATTTTCATTCGTCATTCTATTTTTTACCTATGATTTCTATTTTTTGATTCTGAGCGGTATTCTTCAGGGCATTGCATTTTCAAACGCTTCATCAAGTTTCAGTGCCCTGCTGGCGGAAAAAACAGATACCAAAAACAGGAATGTGATATTTGCAAGTAACAGTTTCCTTTCAGGTACTTTCATGGGTATCGGTATGATTGTGGGATCAATTCCTCCATATTTGAGGACAATAATGAACATATCAATCTTTGATGCCTACAGGATCCTTTTCGCCATATCCATTATTCTTATTTTTATCTCAGCCTTCATAATATATTTTGTGAAGGAGGAGTACAAAGGGAACGAAACATACAAAATTTTTCCAAAAAAATCAAGGAATGTTGTTATAAAACTATCTGTTCTCGGTTTGGTAGGTCTTGGGGCAGGTATTATTGTTAGGTTGTTTTCCTACTGGTTCTATCTAAAGTTCCATGTGGATGTTAATGTTCTGGGACCAATATTTGCAATATCACAGTTTGCCACAGCCTTTGCGTCCATGACAACGCCTGAAATAGCATCAAAGCTGGGTGAAATTAAAACAATAGTTTTAACAGAAGCACTATCGGTTATAATACTCATTACCATGCCACTTTTACCCAATTACTACCTTGCAGGTGTTTTCCTTGTTGTAAGAAATTTTCTCATGAACATGTCAGGACCGATAATGACAAGTTTTACCATGAGCCTTATACCACCTGAGGAAAGGGCCCTGGGTTCCGCAATCATTCAATTCTTTGATGCTGTTCCAAGATCCTTCGGTCCGTATATAGGTGGATATTTCTTTTCACTCGGCTATATCGATCTTCCATTCTATTTCACGGGAACACTTTACACAGTTTCAATAATTCTTTTCTACACTCTTTTCAAAAATGCAAAAAAGGTTTATTGATTTTTATTTTTCATACAATTCCTTATCCTCTCTCTCATAATCATCGTAACCAATTATTTCATAGAATTTTTTTCTTGTCATAATTTTGTCCATAATGTTTCTCTGCGTTCCTTCATTTTTCAAAACACCGTATATTTCATCCATTGCAAGTAAGGATGCCCTGAATGCCGTCAGGGGGAAAATGATTATACTATAACCCATGTTACCGAGCTCTTCAGCACTCAGTAAAGGACTTTTTCCAAACTCCGTCATGTTTGCAAGCAATGGTCCATGAACAAGTTTTGCATATTCCTGGAATTCCTCCTTTGATTCTAGAGCCTCAGGAAATATCATATCAGCCCCCGCTTCAAGGTACATATTTCCCCTTCTAACCGCCTCATCAAAACCCTCAACTGATCTTGCATCCGTTCTAGCTATTATTAAAAAATCATGGTTCTTTCTTGCTTCCACAGCTGCCTGTATTTTCTTCACCATATCACTTTCTGTTATTACCTTCTTTCCGGAAAGGTGACCGCACTTTTTTGGCATTACCTGATCCTCAATGTGTATTGCTGATGCCCCTGAAGATTCCATTATCCTTACCGTTCTAATAACATTCAAGGTTTCACCGAAACCAGTATCAACATCGACGATCAGGGGTAAAGATGATACTGCAACAATCTTTCTTACCTCATCAGCCACCTCTGTAAGCGTTGTAAGGGAAAGATCCGGCAGACCCATTCCACCAGCCACGCCTGAACCTGAAAGATAAAGAGCCCTGAATCCTTTTTTCTCGGCAATTATTGCTGAAATACCGTTAAAAACACCGGGGGCAATAACATATCCTTTTTTAATTTCATCCCTGAGCGCTTTAGGGCCAAGATTAACGTTATCACGAAGAATTGACATTTTTAACTACCTCTAATATATCACCCATATCCCTTGTTTCAAATCCTTTTCCTATTTCAATCAATGAATTCAGTTCATCCTCAGGAAATCCATTTCTGAGTCCCTTTTCTTTAAGATCATCCCATGTATATGGATTTTTATAATGACCCTTAGGCACGAGGAGTTCCTCCTCAAAAATACCAGATGTTGTCTTAACTGAAATCCTTACAGGTAGATTTTCTGGATACATTTTATCGTAATCCTCTCTTACCTTAAACATCATGTTCTGCATAAGGTAGAGTATTCTTGGATCCTTCAAATACCTTGATGTGTAGGATTCCGTTGTTGGTTCGCCATAGAGAAGTGTATAACCAATCAGATACGGCATGCTGTGATCCGCTGTTTCTTTCGTTTTTGGTGAGAATTTTTCGGGATCCTTTACAATTATTTTGTAAGCAACACTGAACGTATCAACATCAATGCTCTTTATTTCGCCGCTCATCTTCTTTCTTATTTTTTCAGCGGCCTCAACAGCGCTCATTGCATGGTATTCAACAGGATAATTCTTTATCATTGTTTTCAAAACTCTATTGGAATTAAAATCGAGATCAAACTCACCTGATACCTGTTTGAAGAAACCCATCTCGCCCTCAAAGATTGGACCTGGACCGGTGAATCCTTCCTTTGCAAGTAAAGCAGCGAACACACTGTTTCTTGATGCATTTGCTGCTGTGCATCCCTTCCACATGCTGAGTTCACCTGCCCTTGTCTGCCTCATACTAATGTTGTTGTTTAGACCAAGGCTAATTGTATGTGTAAATTCTTCCTTTTCTAGATCCAGAAGACTTGCTATGGCTGCGGCGGATGATATTGAAATATAGGTAACATGATCCCATCCCCTTTCCCTTATTGATACAGCATCGGCAAGCGCACCAACAACCTGATATGCAACATTGATGGCACCAAGTATTCTTTTACCTTCATATTCCATTGCCTCCGCAAGAGAAAGAATTGGTGGAATATTGTCTGATGGGTGTAAAGCCTCCTTTGAAAGGTATGTATCGTTGTAATCCTGGTACCTCACCATGCAGCCGTTAATGAATGTTGCAACATCCACAGCCGCCTTTCTCTTTGTGAAATATATTGTTGAATTGTATCGCCCCCTGCTTGATGAAAAGGCCCTCTTTGATATTTTAACGGGTTCGGCATCCCTTGCGGTGTATGCAACAATTATTGAATCAACAATTCTTTTTTTAATTTCATCACTTGTTTCCTTGTCCATTTCTTTTTGAAACTTCTTTGATGCTTCAAATATCTTTTCTGTCATCAACATAATAAATTCCTCCTTATCTTTGAAAAATAAATAAGGTTAAAAAATCTTTTCAAAAAAAATAAAAAGATTGTTTATTCAATTAAATTTATCTATTATCCCCAGGGATCTATTTGTTTTCTTTATACTTGTTATTTTATCAGCAATACCGAACATTGCCCTTATTGCATCTATGTTTTCGGGAACAACAATACTCTCCTGGTGAACAGCCTGTATGTATGACATTTCCCTTCCCTTAACATATATGCTGTCCTTCCATACAACTGTTTCGAAGAAGTCTGATCTTGATCTGCCAAGTTCCTTTGCCAGTTCCATGATCTGACCTGTACTCTCTAAGCCAAGTTTCTTTTCCACAATGTAAATCCTGGGATAGTTTGAGAATATTTTCAATACTTCATCCTTTGTTGTTTCCCTCTTTAATTTTGTTATCACCACATGCACATGCATTAATGTTGTAGGAACCTTAACAGCGTATGTATCAATATTATAACCACCAATCACTGAAAGAACATCCGGACCATGATGTGATGGAAACTTTAATTCCGGGACTATTGAATTTATTGGCCCTTTTTTATGATCAAGTGGATCCGTTGCCCTTCTAACAAGCACAGCCTTAACATCCTCAAGACCGATTTCACTTTTTAGTGGATAGAGTGTTCTTATAAGACCTGTTGTATTACAGGAAACAACCCTGACATATTTCCTTCCCTTTGCTTCATCGTAGTTTGCCGAAGCGTTGAATGAAAATCCTGTGAGTTCATGCTCTTCTCCACCCTCAAAAATTGCCTTCACATTATATTTCTCATATATTTTTTTGTTCTCCTCTCCCACACCTTCAGGTGTTGCATCCACAATCACATCAACATCCTTCAAGAGATCCTCAAGTGTTCCTTCAACAGGCAACACTTCACCAATCTTTTTTGCAAATTCCTGGTTAACACCGTATATCTTTGTGTACTTGGCAAATTCCTTAAGTGCATAGTCTGGAGATCTTTTTGTCACACCCACCAGTTCCATATCATCCTGTTTGAGAACTGCCGAGGCTACCCTCTTTCCTATTGTTCCGAAACCATTGATTCCCACCTTAATCATGGATTTCCCCCACAATAATAGTAATTGCAACCTTCAATAAAAATTTTTATAGTATCATTTTTAAGAAATGTTCAAGTGTACCCTTACCATTCATTTTTCATAAAAGATAAATAGTTTATGAACATTCATACCTTTAAATGAAAGGATCTTTGGGAACATTGATGGAAATAATCATTGCAATAGCCATAATAATCATAATATTTGGATCTTTATTCTTATACACAGGGAACTGGCCCCCGATGGTAATTGTTGAATCATCATCCATGCAGCACGGACAGGACTTTGTTTTTGGTGTTTTAAACACTGGTGATATTGCCCTTGTGAAAAAGGTAACAAATATAAGCCAGGTTGTAACATATGTTGAGGGAAGGCAGATAAATTATATGAGCTATGGTGACTACGGTGATGTTATTGTTTACCAGAACATAAATGGATTGACGATACACAGAGCAATGTTTTATGTTTCCGGCTGGAATGGTGATGTGCCAAAAATTGAATATTTTAATTCCAGCTTTATGAAAATAACCGGACCCCTTGTTCTCATAGAAAATGTTGGACCAAGCCACAGGAATCTTGTTGTTGATCTTTCAAATTATATAAACAAGGTTGGATTTGTAACCATGGGTGATAATAACCTTATCACATATTACACAAATCCCAACTATTCATTCGGTGTTCTGGGTTATGAGGTTGCGGATCAAAATGCAGGTATATGTTCATCACTTGTCACATTAAACATGATTGTTGGAAAGGCGGCGGGATATCTACCCTGGTTTGGGGATATAAAACTTCTTCTTACGGGAAATACATATTATGTTCCAGAACAGTCCTGGATATATCTAATATTATCCCTTACAGGAATATTTGCTCTTGCCTATGTATGGGACAGGTATGGTTCAAAGAAGTCTTGATTGCTTTGGTAATGAATAATTGTTAAGCTTTGATAGATTTTCATCCTGCAGTATGACCTTTTTAACCTCACTGACAGGTATTGAAAGATCTATCAACTTTGTTCTACCATATCTACCCAGGGATTTTACCTTTGCTGAAACAAGACCCTGCATGTCAAGATCGGAAAGCATGTCTGTTATTCTTCTTGGTGTTAGAACGGGTAAACCTGCGGCTATTGCTAAATTCCTGTATGCTTCAAAAACTTCACCAGTGTTTACCTGTGTGTTACCGGATTCGTAGAGCAATGCTATGCCAAGGAGAAGAATTTTTGATTGAACTGGTAACATTCTTATTGATTCAGCAATTGCATCGCTGTCCATTTTTGCCCTAGCAAGATAAACATACTTTTCGTTGAGAACCTTTTCACCGTTTGATAAAGCAAGGTAAACGGATATCTTTAAAAGTTCTATGGCCCTCCTTGCATCACCGTTCTCCTGGGCCGCAAGTGTTGAAATTAATTTTAAATTCTCATCAGAAACATATTTATCGAGTTTTGCAAGATAAACCCTGTCCTTCAGTATGTCAAAGAGATCACTGGAGGTGTATGGGGAAAAAACAACCTTTTCCTCGTTAAGTCTACTTTTAATCCTTGAATCAAGAAAATCGGAAAGTTTAACATCATTTGTTATTCCAACTATTGATATTTTTGATCTTTCAAGTTCAGAATTAAGAAGAAGAATCTGGTAAAGAACATCATCACCATTCTTAAGGATAAATTTGTCTATTTCGTCAAGTACAACAATAACAATACCATTCCATTGCTCAATCTTCTTTTTTACTGTTGAATATAACCTGTCGAAGGACCAGCCGGTGAAGGGTATCTGTTCACCGCTGAAACTGTTCCCTATTGTTTCAAAAACAGAATATGAATTGTCCTTAACTTCACAGTTCATATAAATGAATGATATTCTTTTTTCACCAGAATAGTTAATCAATTCCCTGCCCACAAACCTTGTTACTGCCGTTTTTCCTGTCCCCGTTTTACCATAAATAAATATGTTGCGCGGAGGAGTACCCATCAATGCCGTTCCAAAATTTTCAGCAAGAAGATTTATTTCCCTTTCCCTGTGGGGTAACCTGTTCGGGATGAAGTTTGTATCAAGGTACATTAAATCGATGTTTGAAAACGCCTGGGTGTTAAGGTATTTCTCAAACAGGTTAAACATATTCATCCCCGGTAATATCCCTTATTGTCAAGGTAATAAAAAAAGGTTTCTTTAACAGATTTTTTATCAAAAAATTTATACCCTTTTCTAAAACGTAATTTTTTGTTCCCCCTCAATATTTTCAAGGATATGCTTTATTTCTCCTGAAAATCTTGAATTTATTTTGAATTTAATATTTACCATGTCATCGATAAACAATTGCTCAAGTTCACCATAGTTGTAAACAAAATTAACAAGCTTCATGAAATCAGAATCCCTGTTGATTGTCAAACTATATTCTTTATCAAAGACAAGGTATCCTTCAATTTTTTTAACAAGTTCATCTATACCATAACCTGTCCTTGCTGAAATTAAAACAGGCTCTCCAATCTCATTCCTTACAATTTTTAATTTTTCTTCAAGATCCTTTATTTCAAGATCCATTTTATTTAAAACGGGAAGAAGCTTTGACCTTGATTCCCTCCTGAGTATTTCAAGGGAGGTGTTTATCTTCATGATAAAATCATCAAGTCCATCATGGGCATCAATCAAAAGAATGATTAGATCTGAATTGAATATATCCTCAAGGGTAGCATTGAATGCTTCAATCAAAAATGGTGGTACGTCCCTTATGAAACCAACTGTGTCCGTTATCAATATTCTTTTTTTGGTTGAATTTACCTTACCAATCTTTGTGCTTAATGTGGAGAACATTCTGTCCTCAACTATAACATTTTCTGCTGATAATGTTTTCATTAACTGACTTTTTCCGCTGTTTGTATAACCTGCAATACTTACAATATGAAATCCTGCTTTTATCCTTGACATTCTCCTTCCCTCCCTTTCCCTCCTGATCTTTTCAAGCTCATCCTTTATTTTTCTTATCCTTCTCTCTATAAGGAAATAATACTGATCAACATCGTATTCACCGCCGCCCATAAAACCCGGATGCTCGCCCTTTTTTGCCTTATGAATGTATTCCCTTACCAATGGAATCTGATAGTTGAGCCTTGCAAGTTCAACCTCAAGTTTTGCCTCCTTGCTCTTTGCCCTGTCCGCGAATATTTCAAGAATCAACCTGGTTCTATCATAAATGTCCTTTCCAAGCCTCTTTTCAAGGTTATACCACTGTGTTGTTTTAAGGTCACCGTTAAAAAGAATCTTATCAACGTTGTTTTCTTTCAAAAACTTTTCTATCTCCTCAAGTTTTCCCTCACCCACAAAATATTTATTTGAATAGTGCCTGAAATAAAAGATATTGATTATATTAAAATCAAGGGAGTTTGCCAGTTCGAAAAACTCCTCATCATAACCGTTTGTTATTATAATTGCATTTTGCTGAACCATTCTTCAAATTCACCCAGAAGATAGAGGGATCCGGTAACAACAATGAAATCTGAAATTTCAATGGCCCTTTTAAAAGCATCCTCGGATTTTTCAAAAACATCCACATTCTTTATGAATTGTTTTGCCTCTTCACCAAGTACTTTTGCACTTTTTGCCCTTTCATCCCTCACTTGGGTAACAATCAAATGATCGGTGATTTTTGAAATTATCCTGAAGAATTCAACAGAATTCTTATCCTTAAGCTGCGTTGCAACAATAACCGGTTTATTTTTAAAAATGTACTCCACTGTTTCCACAAGGCTCTGTGCTGCTTCAGGATTATGGGCGGCGTCAACTATTATTAAAGGCTTACTTGACCTTACCTGGAATCTACCGTTGAATTTTACATTTTCAATCGCCCTGTAATCAAGATCACTGTCAAAAATTTCAGCCATGGTTATGGCAACAAGTGCATTCTTTACCTGATGTTTTCCTATCAATGGTATTTTTACATCATATTCCTTATTTTCAGCAACAGCCCTGAATTTTGTTCCATTCAGATCCATATGAAAATCCTTGATTTCATACATGCTTTCAATATGGTAAAATGGTGCTTGCTTTTCCTCGGCAATTTTTTTTAGGACACCATAGGGTTCTTCCTTAGATTCACCAACAACAACAGGTACCTTTTCTTTAATTATTCCTCCCTTCTCCCTTGCAATGGCTGATAAAGTATTTCCAAGCTTGTCCGTATGTTCAAGAGAGATTGTTGTTATTCCTGTTACATCGGGCATAACTATATTCGTAGCATCAAGTCTTCCGCCCATACCTACCTCAAGCACCGCAGCATTTACTTTTTTATACCTGAAGTAATCAAAGGCCATTGCGGTTGTTACCTCGAAGAACGTTGGCTGCTTATTCTCCTTTCCCATTGATTCAATCAATGGCCTGTATTTTCTCACAAATTCTTTGATAAATTCATCTTCAATCTCCTCATCGTTCACAATTATCCTTTCATTGAATTTTTTAATGTGTGGACTTGTATAAAGACCCGCACTGTATTTGCTTTTAATTATTGTGTAAAGCATGGCGCTTGTGGATCCCTTCCCGTTTGTTCCGGTTATATGCGCTATCCTGTAGTATTTGTGAGGATTTCCAATATTTTCCGTAAATTCATTCATTACATCCAGACCCAATTTTATACCGAACCTTGAAAGTGAATAAAGATATTCAATCTCTTCCATCCTTTACCTTCATGATTTTTTTATTTAAAAGTTTATAGGTAATACCATACCTGCCCATCCTTTGTATCTTCAACAACAATATTCATCTCCCTTAACATTTCCCTTATTCTGTCAGAGATATCAAATTCCTTCTTTGATCTTGCAATTTCCCTGATTTTTATCAATAATTCAACAACATCATCAGCCCTTCTACCGGATGGTATAATTTTAAATACACTATCAAAATCCCTCAAAAATATAAGAGCATGTTCTTTATCCTCTTCACCGAAATCTTCAAGATTTTTGTTTAAAAACTGCACGAAGGATTGAATAACTGATATTGCAAGAGGTGTGTTAAGATCATCGTCCATGGCATCCTCAAAACTTTTCCTGTATTCCTCAATCCTTTCAACAAAGGTTGATTTCCCCTTTTTTACTTTAAATTTATTGAGCTTTTCGTATGAAATTACTATCTTTTCCCAGCTGTTCCTTGATTCATTCAAAGCATCGAATGAAAAGTCTATGGGTGATCTGTAATGGCTGGAGAGAATATAAAATCTTATTGTCTCAGCCTGGTAACTTTTTAAAAGTTCCCTTATATTTACTGCATTTCCCATGGATTTGCCCATTCTTTCTTCCCTAACGGTAAGGAGACCTGTGTGCATCCAGTATCTGACCAATGGCTTTTTACCGCTTACACTTTCCATCTGTGCAATTTCACATTCATGGTGAGGGAAAATTAAATCGGATCCACCGCCATGTATATCATACTGTGGACCGAAATAAAATTCTGTTATTGCGGTATCCTCTATATGCCATCCGGGTCTTCCCTTTCCCCATGGTGATTCCCAGTAGGGCTCTCCTGGTTTATGTTTTTTCCATAGGGCAAAATCCGCCGGATGCCTTTTCATTTCATTTATTTCAACCCTGGCCCCCGCCATGATTGAATCCAGTGACTGATGTGATAATTTTCCATAATCTGGAAATTTTGAAATTTCAAAATAGATACCATCATTTGTTTCATAGGCAAAACCCTTTTCAATCAGTCTTTTCACCTGATCTATTATTTCATCAATGTAATATGATGCTGGTGCATAAAGGTTTATTGAATTTATTCTTAAACTTCTCATGTCCTCAAGGTAGGCTTTCAAATACATTTTTGATATTTCATCCCATTTTTTATTCTCTTTTTTTGCCCTGTTTATTATCTTATCATCAATATCAGTTATATTTTGTAAATAGAAAACAAGGTAACCCCTGTACCTTAAATACTCGGCAAGAACATCAAATGGAATGTACGTTCTTGCATGGCCGAGATGGGAATAATCATATACCGTTGGCCCGCATACAAATAAATTGACCCTTTTTTCCCTGATTGGTATGAATTCCTTTTTTTCCCTTGAAAGTGTGTCGTATAATTTCATAATTTTCTCAAAACAATAAAAGTTAAAAAATTTTTTCTGATGAAGTTTTTGACAATGCAAGGGATCTAAGAAAATCTATGACAAATTACCCATATTTGTTTATTTTCGTAATAATGTCTTCTTCAATAAATAAATATTTTGCCTAGGATTCTATACAGTTAAAATTAACTATTATTTTCCCATTTTCAAAAAAAAATGCAGGGGGAGGGATTTGAACCCTCGTAGTCCTACGACACGGGATCTTAAGTCCCGCTCCTTTGACCAGGCTCGGATACCCCTGCCTAAATCTTCTTTTTCAGCAACTCTGGGACATCCAGCGGGTACGATGCCACTTCAACACCTGCATCATTCAAGGCCTTTATTTTACTTTCTGCTGTTCCCTTTCCCCTTGTTATGATAGCACCTGCATGACCCATTCTTTTTCCGGGTGGTGCGCTTCTTCCAGCAATATATGCAACCACAGGCTTTGGAAATTCCCTTTTTATGTATTCTGCGGCCTCTTCTTCAGCCGTGCCTCCAATTTCTCCTATGAGAACAACAGCCTTTGTTCTCCTTTCCTTCTTCAATTCCTTAAGAACATCAACGAAACTCAAACCAACAATTGCATCCCCACCAAGACCAATTACCGTGCTTTCCCCAAGGCCGCTATCCGTTATTGCCTTAACTATTTCGTATGTCAATGTTCCGCTTCTTGATATAACTGCTACGTTTCCTTTTCTGAATATATGGTTCGGCATGATTCCTATCTTTGATTCAAATGGAACTGTTATGCCCGGGCCGTTTGGACCAATAACAATTGCATTTTTCATCCTTGCATAATTCACCATTTCCATTGAATCATGAACAGGCACATGTTCGGTCAGGATGTAAATTAACTTTATTCCATTATCAATCGCTTCATAAAATGCGTCAAGAACATAGGGCGCAGGTACACTTATCATCGTGGCGTTGGGTTCAAGGTGCAATGTTTCCTCAACACTATCAAAAACAGGTACACCATTCACCTGTGTTCCAGCCTTACCCGGTGAAATTCCTGCAACAACCTTTGTTCCAAACTTGATCATTTCATTTGAATGAAATGATCCCTGATGTCCCGTAATACCCTGAACAATAACCCTTGTGTTTTTATTTATAAACACCATTCACATCACACTCCTTGATATTTCAAGAACCTTTTTTACGGCATCTGTCATGTTTGGATATGCATCTATACCATTATCCTTCAGCATCTTTCTTCCCTCCTCTTCATGAACACCGCTCAGTCTAACAACAATGGGCATTTGAATGTTGAATGCTTTTTTTGCCTCAAGAATTCCCTGTGCAACAGTATCGCATTTTGTTACACCACCGAATATGTTCACGAATATTATCTTTGGTTTTGCATCGAGAACAAGAGGGAATGCATTTTTCACTATATCAACACTGTCCGTTCCGCCAAGGTCAAGGAAGTTCCTCGGTTTGAGTCCATGCAGAAGCAGAGAATCCAATGTTGCCATGGTAAGACCAGCTCCATTTGCTATTACGCCAACATCACCATCAAGTTCAACAAAAGAATAACCTGCCCTCCTTGCTTTCCTCTCAAGTTCCGTAAGATCCTCATCGTTTGTCGGTACATCCGGATGCCTGAAGAGTGAATCCGAATCAACTATAACCTTTGCATCCGCAGCGATAATCTGCCCCGATTTTGTTATAACAAGTGGATTTATTTCCACAAGTTCACAATCATAGCTTTCGAATAATTTGTACATGTTTTCAAGTATTTTTGAAAACTGTTTTGCAAGGTCACCTGCAAGATTTAACTTCTTTGTGAAATATTTGGATATGTATGAATGGTATGATGAAAGGGGATCAATGGGTTTTATGAAAATTTTGCTTTCCTCAACACTTTCAATCTCAACTCCACCCTCCGTGCTTGCCATTATTATTGGTCCCTTCCTGCTTCTATCTATTGTAATTGAAACATAGAGTTCCTTTTCAATTTCAAGTTTTCTCTCAACAAGCACATACCTTACCTTTGATCCCTTAATTGTCTGCGAAAAAAGTTCCCTGGCCTTTTCCACTGCCTCTTCTCTGTTATTTGCAAACTTTATTCCCCCGGCCTTACCCCTTCCACCAACAAGCACCTGGGATTTGAGTGCGGCAGGAAAGATTGAATCTTTGATGCTCTCCGGGTTTTCGATAACATAGCCCTCGGGTACAGGTATGCCAAATTTCCTAAACAGTTCCTTTCCCTGAAATTCATAAAGGTTCATGGAAACTCACCTGAAAAGGTTAAAGAAACAATTATTATATATTTTTTCATTGTGGAAGGCAATGGTAGTTAAAGAAAAGGTGGGAAGGAAAAGGTACATTATTATTCTAAACTCACCAATAATAATGGATCTTATAAAGAAATTGAGGGAAAAGGTGGGCATTGATGTGAAATTTATAAAAACAATAGGTAACTTTTCAATAATCAGGGTCAGGCACACGGAAAAGGATAAGATTATTGAAAATTTAAGGAAGGAGAATATAATAACAATAAAAACTACAGGAACAATAAAAAAGGCAAAAAGAATAATTAAAAATTATTCTGGAATGAAAACACTATGATTTTAAACTTTTAATGAGCAACGAAGAAATATCCTCAACACTATTATCCTTTGCCAGGTTTGCATAACATATCGGACATGCGGTTATGATCTTTTTTGCACCAGTTTCCTTCAATTCCCTGTACCTTATCATTGAAACATTTTCAGATAGATTGGGATAGAGCATTTCGTCCGGTCCACCACAGCAGAATGTATTCTTTCCATTTCTATCAGGCATTTTAAGCCTTCCTATCTTTGATAATAAAATTAGAGGATAATCATAATTCAATCTTCTAGTTAAATGGCATGGCTCATGGTATGTTAATTCCTCACCAATATTTTTAAAATCAAGATTCCTTAAAAGATCAAGGTAATGTATGACCTCAAAATCAAAATTTTTAACATATTTTGGATATTCATTTTTCATTAAATCATATGTGTGTGGATCTATAACTATTATTCTTCTCACCTTATGTTTTCTGAAAATATCAACAACCCTGTTTGCATAATCTGAAAATTCTTTCAAATAACCGAAATCGAACATCATGGTTCCAGGATATGGTTCCTCCTCTCCAAGGTATGAAAATTTCACACCTGCCTTCTTCAAGAGAAAAACAATGTTTCTCAAATATCCCTCCATTTTTTCCATTGTTTCAATGTCGTATAAATTTTTGAATATTTTTATAAGGGATGGATACTGAATTATTAATCTTGCACCTTTTATCATTAAATCCTCCCTGTTACGAAAACTTTCAATCAATTTTTTACTGTACGCCATCAATTGATACATGTTTCCTGTGTAGAGTATCGTATCAGAATCATCAAAATCTATACCTTCAGCCCATCTTGCACACACATCCCTTACACCAAGAGGATTCATATATTTCATTGTTACCTCAACAATCATTCTTGCAACAGGATTTTCCTGCGTTTTTTCTGTGTATTCTTTTTCAGCTATCACAACCTTCATCAAATCACTAACCTTCCCTGCATTTACACCAGCAGGACATACCTGTAGACAGGCGTAACAGCTCAAACAGGTGTAAAAATAGTCTTCAACATTCGTTCTAATTTTTCCATCCTTTTTTATTTCCCCAACAGCAAGATTTGCAAGGTTGATTCTCCCCCTGGCACCAAAGGATGCCCTGTACCCTGAAGCAGGATAGGTTGGGCAAACTGCTTCGCAGAAACCGCAGTTTATGCATTTTGAATATTCATCAATAAGATTGCTTATTAAGTTATTCAAGCAACTTACCCCTGTTGAGTATGTTGTTTGGATCAATAACCCTTTTAATTCTTTTCATGAGATCAAGTGTAACAAGGCTGTTCTTTTCTCTGAATTCTTCATAGAGAAGTTCCTTCTTTTCAATTCCAATACCATGCTCGGATGAAACACTGCCCTCATACTTTATTGCTATTTTCCCTGTATCCATAAGAAATTCACCTGCTCTTTTCATCTCCTCATCATTGTTTGGATTTACAAAAATGTTTATGTGTATGTTTCCGTCACCAATATGACCGAAAAGCGAGACCTTGAAACCATATTCTGATATTTTTGATTCAATGTCCTTCAATGCTTCAGGGATCTTTGTTGATGGCACAACTATATCACCAATAACAACATATTGCTCGGGATTTTGCCTTTCAACAAGCTGGCTTGAATACAATCCTTTCCTTGCAAGGTATATCTTTTCCATTTCCTCCCTATCCCTTGTTACCCTTATATAAACAGGTTCTGTTTTTTTCAGTATTTCCATTGCCTCGTTCAATTCCCTTTCAATTGATTCCTTTGTTGATGTTATATCCACTATTATCATGTATGATGCTCCCTCAGGATAATCTATTCCCTTTGCCTTTTTCACACTCTCCATGGATATTCTGTCCATGAATTCGGCCATTATTGGTGTTATTCCCCTCTCTTTTAGTTCGGATATGGATCTACCCGCCTTTTCAATTGAATCGTAATATGCAAGTATTCTTCCAGTTTCCTTCGGCATGGGTGCAATCTTTAATATTGCTTTGGTTACTATTCCAAGCGTACCCTCACTCCCTATAATTAATGCTGTAAGATCATATCCAAGGCTCCTTTTCAAAACCTTACCGCCAAAATGTGCAATTTCACCTGTTGGTAAAACGACCTCAAGACCAAGAACCCACTCCTTTGTTGCACCGTACATAACAGCCCTGAGACCTCCTGCATTGGTATTTATTGATCCTCCCACCGTGGCTGCAACGGAACTTGCTGGATCTGGTGGATAAAAAAAGTTATACCTTGAAAGGTATGAATTGAGTGTATCTATTCTGACACCTGCCTCCGCAACAACATACCTGTCCGCAAGACTTAGTTCAAGAATCCTGTCAAACCTGCTCATGCTAATAACTATTCCACCATCCATGGGTATTGATGATCCAGTAAGGGATGTTCCACCACCCCTGACAAAAACAGGTGTTTTTGTTTCATTTGCAAGCTTTAAAATTTTTGATATTTCCTGGGCACTGGATGGTATTACAACAGCAAGAGGTTCGGATCCCCTGTAATATGATGCATCCCTTATATAGGGCAATTTATCCTCATACCTTGTAAGGACATATTCCTTTCCAACTATACTTTCCAGTTCAGAAATCATTTCTATCAATAATTTAATTCATTATGCATATTTAATTCTTTTTTCCAAAAAATTCCCAATTTCTGATGAAATCATAGGGATATGAGTTTATCGAACAGACAAATTATGGAGGCAATGGATCATGAAATAAAGAGAAAAAGTGGATCATTTGTGAGATCAAAAATTCAGGAATATTCGAAAAAAATTGTAATGAAAATAATAAAATAAAGGGGAATGTTACTCCTAAATAATTTTGGATCTATTTTTATTATTGGGGTATCTACAGGCCCAGGATTAGAAAAAATTTTTGAATTACTTTATCCCGCCTTTTATGCTTTCTCCAGAGTCTATGACAAATACCTGTCCACTTATGGATTCTATTTTAATAATTGATGTTACAATTTCAGCTATATCTTCAGGGTCTAGAATTTTACCCATTAATGTAAATTTCTCCGCAAATTCATTCTCGCTCATTCCCAGCACTTGATAAATACTTTCACCCAACTTCGTTTTAACAAAACCGGGAGCTATAGCATTAACTCTTATCTTTGGAGCCAATTCAAGTGCTAAATATTTAGTCAGTGTGATGACTGCCGATTTCATAGCACCATATATGGAAAGACCATAAGCCGGAGATATTCCGGCAATCGAAGCAATATTCACAATTTCTCCTCCTTTTCGAATTTCCTTAGCAAATGTTTGGGAGCAATAAACTACAGATTTAAAATCAACCGAAATCTGCTTCTCTAAAAGCTTATCATCAACATTCAAAAAA
>JAVRLJ010000012.1:0-16691 GCA_031961585.1 Thermoplasmatota archaeon
TAAAAACGATGCATTCATCATGGGTGCGCTCAGGGATTATATGGAATTTGGAGGATATCCCGAGGTTATAAAGATATCTGAGAGTATTGAAAAGAAGGAGAAACTGAGAAGTATATACTACACAACGCTTTATAGGGATATAATTGAGAGGGCAAGAATAAAGGAAAGGGATATTATGGAATTCATGCTGCGTTACCTGATTTCAAACAGCGGAAACACAATGAGTATATCCAAACTCCATAAAATTATATCATCATCGTTCTATCCTGTTTCCAAACGTACCGTGTGGAAGTATTACAGCTTAATATTATCCTCTTTTGCGGTGTTTGATATAAAAATTCATACACAATCAAGAAAGAAGGAGATGCTCTTCCCACAAAAAATATATGCTGTTGACAATGGTCTTTATAATATAGTCTCCACAAAAAAGAATATGGGCTCCAGCATGGAGACCCTTGTTTTTCTTCATCTTTATATGGAGAAGAATAGCAGGAATGTGGAAATAAGGTATTACAAATCAAAAAACCAGGAGGTGGATTTCCTCATATTAAATAATGGATTGGTTGAAGAATTAATACAGGTGTGCTATGATATTATGGATCCCACAACAAAAAAGAGGGAGATAGATGCCTTAATTCACGCATCTAAAGAACTGAAATGTAACAATTTAAAGATAATCACCTGGGACTACGAAGGGGAGGAAATAGTAGATAATAAAAAAATAAAATATGTTCCTCTATGGCGCTGGCTCCTATGAAACATATGTGAGAATAAGAATACTCCTTAAAAGAGAGCACAAATATCCCTGAAATTATTTTGAAAATAGAGCAATAGGATCTTTCATTACTTTTTCTTAAAATGCAGGCATACATTATAGTTAAAGATTAAATTGCTGTATTTTTGATGAAGCGAATCAAAAAATTCTTAAGAGATTTGAACTAAAAATTCAACATTTTTTTAAAATAAATCTTTAAAAAATTTATTATAAAAAATTATTCAGAATATTTTTCTTTCAGGAGGATATGATAAAGGTAATAGGAGAAGATGCCAGCAAGTATAACGGAAACAACAACTGAAACAATGACCCAGCCTGTTGAAATGTTCATGATGTTGTTGAAGAAATCACTTGCAGGAATACCTGTATTCCCCGTAACAATGAAATACGGATACCTTGAATAATCGTTTATGAATTCACCAAGTGGTAATGTTACTAGAGATAGAATTGATAACGATAATGATAATTTTATGGATTTAAGATTTTTATTATAGGCATAGAGAAGATAGAATAGTATTACCCAGAGAAGGAATACAAGTATCATGAATACAAGGAAAACAGGGAATAAAGATCCTGAATAGTTCTGGGAATAAAATGGACCAAGGACTGATGATGCAATATACTGTGAATTTATGTTTAATTCCATTGCGTATATTGCACCAAGTATTGATTCAACAAGTATTATTGGCAATGATGCAATAATGAATATTCCCGCTCCCTTTCTATAAACTTCCTGACCTGTTTTCCAGTACCTGTAAAGGAATATGCCCGTGTAGAGCAAACTGACAAGAGTTAATGCACCGAAGATCCTGTGGAGTGTGAATTCAGGGTAAAGAGGATTTGCAAACACGGCATAAAGATCGTTGTTCTGCAATGCCTGGTTTAAACCAACTGGATCGTTTATGAATGAAAAAATCATGTTGAAACCTATTGGAACCATGGTTGCACCTATTGCGATAGCTATTCCAATCAGGAAATGTAATTTTTCGCTTATTTTTTCCCATGTGAACCAGTATACACCTATTGATGGCAAAGATATGAGAATTCCAATGAGGGAAATGGTTATTGGAATGAAAAGAACTGTCGTTGCATAAAATGTTAACAGTGGCCAGAATCCTCCAAGAAAAATTGTTATCCATGTTGCCCATACACCTGCAAAAAGATCAATTACAACCATCACTTTAAACATCCTTTTTGCAATTTCTTTTATATCATTGTCCTTCCTTTTTAGGTAAATGTACTCAAGTATTGGAATGAATATTGCAATACCGAGAACAATGTTAACAAGGAAAATATGAATGATTGTTACATAACCAAGAAGGACAAATGAGGAATAAACATCGCTCATAGCTTCAACCTCCCCCTTACAACATAGATTATTGCCATTGATCCAAAAATGAGTATTGAAAGTTCTACAGCCATTATCATCAAAGAGAAGGGTAAAGTTATGGGATTAGGTGTTATAACCTGCCAGTATTTAACAAGACCATAAATAGCCCATGGATGCCTTCCAGCCTCCCTGATCGCCCAGCCTGCGGAAGCGGCTATAAAACCAAGTATTGGTGCAACAAAACTTGTGTATACAATGAACCTTTCAGAATCTATGCGCAATACTTTTCTTATTATTTTATCTATTGTTTTTGAATATACACCAAAGTAAGCAATCGCAAATACGAAAAGTAAAATTCCTGAAATGACCATGGACCAGTAAACAGGATATGCCCAGGCCTGGAACTGTTCAGCATACTGAACGCTTGTAATAACTGCGCTTGGATCTATTGATTTTGAGGCCTCTGATAAAAGATAATTAAAGCCAGCAAAGAAATGGTTCGGATTACCGTACAATAAAAGACCCATCAATGGATCCGTTCCACCTTTTGCCGGTATGTTCTCGATGGCAAGGAATTTAAGATAGTTGTACTGGTAAACAACCCTCCCCATAAAATCACCGGAAAATGCCATGAGAATTGAGGCAATGGCACCAACACCGTAACTTATTTTCAACAATTTGAAGTAATGTGCCCTTTTATCCCTTTTCCTTAACCAGTCAAGGGCTATGAACGCGCTTGCCTCAAAGGATGCAATTATTATTGTTGCAAGGGCTGTGTGTAAAAATGTTGCCGTTTGATCAGGGTTCTCAAAACCAATGAATGGATTGTAAAATACAAAGCCTATGTTACTCCCTAAAGTATATTTAACAAGTGCGAGGGATCCTGAATTCGCAATTGCAGCATAAAGATTTGCCAGTGCCTGCTGGTTCACCTCATTTGGTCCCAGTGTTGGTTCCCAGGGCAATATTTTTGATACAAGATCACCCGTTCCCCAGGGCACATTCATGAATGAGTTTGCTGTAAGGATCAAATAGGCAGAAAGGTTTGATCCTATCAGAAGGAAAATACCAATGTAAAAATGGCTCCATTTTGGATTCTCAGAATTCCAAGTGAAAATATAAATGGTAAGGAAAATGATTTCGAGCATGAAGGCAAAGAGTTCAATTGTCATGGGAGCGAAGAAGAATGATCCAATTGCAACAAGCGTTCCTGACCATACCTGTACAAGACCGAATTCAACCAGTGTTCCTGTTGCAGCACCTATAGCAAAGGAAACTCCCCAGACCCTGCTCAATGTTTTAGCTGCATTGATGTATTCCTTATCCCTTTTCCTTATTCCCAAAAATTCGTAGGTTAAAACGACGAAAGGTAAACCAACAGCCATTAAAAGGAAAAATCCGTGAACGTATATGCCAAGAATTGTCATTGGTTCTGCAGCATTTGCATTGTTAATAAGACTGTTAACATCCTGCCCCATTGCAAATGCGCTGAAGAATGAAAGTAGGGAAAATAATATTATTACAATACTTATTTTCCTCATACAATAAAAACATTCTTTAACTTCTATTTAAAATTTTCCAAAAATATTGAGCGTTTGATCAAAAAAATTTAATTATAAATCATAAAAATTGATTAAATGATCATTTTATCCACCTGAAAAGACCTGAATTATTTCAATTGTATCATCATCATTTATTTCATCATCCTCAGGCACAGGTTTTCCATTCTTTAAAACAATATGAGCGTTAATTTTCAAACCAAGTTTATTCATAATTTCATCTATTTTTTTCATCCCTTTTATTTCCATATCCTTCTTTTCAGGTGCATGTATTATTACCTTTACCATATTTTTCAAAAATCATTCCACTTTTATTTACTTTTTTATTCACCCCTGTTCATTTCTTTAAATAAATAGAGCAGGGTAATTATTATAACGGAGAGAAGTATTGAAAATACCACAACATCCCTTTGCAAAAATACAAAAAGACCAAAGAATTCAATAAAAACATAGGATAAAAATATGGATATTATTGCGTTCATGGATACATTTTTTATTATATTGAATAAATAATTTTTAAAGGGTGAAATTTCTATCTCTATAAAAACTATTGATAAAAATACAGGGATTGAAAATAAAAGGAATGTTTGAACTGAATAGGGATTGTAGGAAATGGATGATGCATAAATTATTGAAAAGAGAAGCAGGGAGAAAACAATGAATAGGGTTATGTCTTCAATGAATTTATAAATTATTAAAATTATGATTGAAAATGAAATAAGAAGAATGATCGTATGTATTCCATTGAATCCAGAAAAAAGAATTGAATAAATATAAATGAATAGGAGAATTATGTAATATAGTCTTAGCCTAATCTTTCCAGATATTTTGTTAATGGATATTCCATGTTCCATTCTATCACCCTTGCATATTTTGATATTGTTCTTATCCTTACTTTTCTTTCAGCATCCATTATTTTTTCAGAAAGTGTACCTTCACCGTATGAAAAATATGGAATTATCATTAAAATTTCATACTTTTTTGCTATCATATCCATGATCAGTTCATTTAAATTTTTATCTAAAACAGTTCCAATTATTATTATGAATGAATTGGGGGGAAAGAACCTTGTTATAATCTTTCCACCATATTCAATTGGGATGTAACTTTCCTTCAGGGATCTTACCCTTAGAAGCCTTTCCGTGATTTTATAATACTGCCTTTTACCATATGAAGGATAGACCCAGTCAACCGTGTCCTTTAAAATAACAAGTCCAAGCCTGTTCCTTGTCCTTGCAATTGCATTCGTTATGGTTAAGGCAGCCCTTACGGATCCATTAAGAATTTTGTTATAGTCATTCTCGGACTTCTGGAAACGTCTTACATCAAGAAGTATAACAGTGTTACCTGACTTTTCAGCATAGTAATCGTTTACCATCAATCTATCGAACGTTGCTGTTCTTTTCCAGTTTATTCTTCTCCTTTCATCACCAGGATTGAATTCCCTCACGGCATAGAAATCCGTACCGGAACCAACATACCTTGATGGTATATCACCGAGCAATGATCTTGTCCTTTTTGGTTTTATTTTGAATTTCCTTACATTTTCGTATTCAGGAAAAACCTGTATTGTTAAATCATTTTTTATTGTGTAGGATTTAACAAAAAGGTATGAAAAATCAGATAAAGTTATTTCAATGGTGGAAAAATCGTATATGCCAAAGTCCCTGAAATTTATTGTTTTATTATCAACAATTTTCTGGCCCTTTTTAATGGAATATGTTTCCTCAATCATATTATTCTTTATTTTTACAAAACCTGAAAATGATATGGATTCTATTTTTATGGTAACTTTAGCAATTTCATTCTGGAAATATATATTTTCAGAAAAATTCCTTTCAACATTGATTTCCCATCCCTTTATAAGTATTATTGACAATAAAACGTAAAGGAAAACGGGTAAGGATAATATTATTAGCTCAGGAAGCCTTAGAATTGTTCCCATTGAGATTGATAAAAGAAAAATTAGAATTAGAACGTATAAATTCTTTGTTGGCCTTACATTTTCTTTCATATCTTTGGAACAGGAACATTCTCCAGTATCTTTTTAACAACATCCTCCGGCCTGATACCCCTTATCCATGGTTCAGGTTTAAGTATCAATCTGTGCGGTAATGCAATGATTGCACTTTTTTTAACATCATCAGGTAAAACATAATCCCTTCCATCCATAAGGGCAAAGGATCTTGATAATTTCAACAGGGCAAGTGATCCCCTGGGGCTAGATCCCACCTCAAGCTGTTCATGTTTCCTTGTTCTATCCACAATTTCAACAATGTATGAATAGATTGTATCATCCACATGGACATTTTCAACCATTTCCTGCATGTTAATGAGATCCTTTTTTGTTATTATTGTATTTAAATCAACATTTTCCTTCCTTCTCTCCACCCTCCTTTTCAATATTTCCATTTCATTTTCCTTTGATGGATATCCTATCCTTAACCTTACAAGGAACCTGTCCATCTGTGCCTCGGGCAATGGATATGTTCCCTCAAACTCAATTGGGTTCTGTGTTGCAATAACAATGAATGGATCATCAAGCCTGTATGTTTTACCCTCAACAGTTACCTGATATTCCTGCATGGCTTCAAGAAGGGCTGACTGTGTTTTTGGAGGGGCCCTGTTTATTTCATCCGCAAGAAGAATATTTGTGAAAACAGGTCCCATGAAGAACTTGAATGTTGAACTCTCCCTATCATATATGCTTGATCCTATTATGTCCATGGGTAAAAGATCTGGTGTGAACTGTATCCTTTTGAATTCACAGCCCATTGTGTAACTGAATGATCTTGCCATAAGTGTTTTTGCAAGACCTGGATAGTCCTCAATAAGTATGTGCCCCTTTGAAAGAATCGATGCCATCACCTCCCTCAGTATTTCATACTTTCCAACTATTGCCTTTGATACTTCATTGAGAACATTCTCAATATTCAATTTTGTCTCAGATATATCCATATTCATACACCTGTATATTCAATCACCTTCTCTATTTCATTCTTGAATGTTTCAGCATCAACAACATAATTCATATCGTATCTCCTTTTATAAAACTTTTTAAAAATTTCCAGGATTTTTTCATCCGTGTTAATTTCATTGATTAGAATCTTTTCAACAGCGGATCCATAATCAAGGTTGAATCTGTTTGAAATGTCTTCAACGAGAATATTCATCAATCTTTCCTCAATCAATCTCTGTGCAACAGCACTACCCTTCAATGCCTCATTCAACTTTTCTTCTACATATTTGCTCTCTTCACTGTAAATATTCGAATTTTCTTTTTTATTAACAATTTCAATGGATTCCCTGTAGAATGGATAGTATATTATCAAAAGGGCAATGAAAAAAAGGAATGAAATTAGAAAATAGAGCGTGCTTCCACTGTAAATTGAAAATAGTGCAAGTATTATTATCAACGGAATTAAATATTTAAGAACGGATAGAGGATACTTTTCCATTTTTACCCTCCAGCATATTTTTTATTTCCTCAAGCGCATCTATTGCCATTTTCCTTGCATTATCATCCATTCTATGGTCACTGTACCTTGCCTCCTCAAATAGTTTTATTATTGTCTCAAAGGGTTCCTTTTTTATTTTCAATGTTTTTATTGACATGTCCTCGAATTCCCTGGCTGTTAAATTCTCCCTTTCTATTATTCCATTATTTTTCAACAAAGAACTCAGTTCATAATAAACCTTGAGTATAGTGCCCCTCACATCATCTGAAAATTTAAGATCCCTTACCATTTTTTCAATGGATTCAGCCATCTCCCTTTCATTTGTTTTATTTTTAACCTTTCCCTTTGGCATTATGTAAAAAATAAGGAAAATAAGAACAATTAATGCTACAATAACAGGTATTGTTCCCCCGACGTTTGATGATGAAAATGTTGCACTGATGTTTGATGCCGGATAATTTCCCATCTTCAGATAAAAGCTTATAACGTATGCAATAATAAGAACTAAAAATATGCCAGCGAATGAAATTATTTTGTGTGCAATGACCCTCAGGGATTCCTTAAAAAATAAAACTATACCAACTATGAACACACCAATCCAGAAGATTTCAATGATCTCCATCATTGTTAATACATAATTTCCACCACCCGGATAATAAAAGTTTGTTGTTGAAAGGTTCAGGGATCCCTGTGAACTCTTTACAGGAAAACTTTCAGGTCCGAGATTTACGTTCTGAACTATAAAAGCCAGTGAAACCGTTGCCCAGATAAGAATTATGGATAAAAGTAAAATCCTGAACCTGTTCACGTCATACCATGGAATTTTTTATATAAAAATTTTGCATGGTTTTTTATATTGTTTATGCATTTTTAATTCAATGATTGTTTGTATAACGGGCACACCTGGAACAGGTAAAACAACGGTATGCAAATATTTAGGATTGAAATGCATAAATCTTAATGAATTTGCAGTGGAAAATAATTGCGTGGAGGGTTACGATAGGAGAATAAGGGCAAAGATCGTTGATACCGAATGTTTGAAAAATAAATTAAAGGGCATTGATAACGTTGTTCTGGAATCACATTATTCACATTTCATGAATTGTGATATTGTTATTGTTTTGAGAACAAGTCCATCAATACTGAGAAAAAGGCTCATTGAAAAGGGCTTTGATTATAAAAAGATGATGGATAACCTTGAGGCAGAGGCACTGGGATTAATAACATATGAAGCCATGGAAATGCATAAAAATGTTTATGAAATCGATACGGGTAAATATTCGCTCCAGAAAACTTTGAAAATTATAAATGAAATAATAAATGGTAAAGGTGAAAAATACAGGGCAGGGAAGATTGATTACATAAAAGAGGTGATGGAATGGTACTAGACAAATACAGGAAAAACATTGATGGATTTCTGGATAAAATCGCAAAACCCTTCATGAAATTTTCACCAAACACCATATCCTGGTTATCATTTATTTTTTCAATCGTAGCGGGTTTTTTCCTTTACCTCGGATCCACATATCTTTTTTTAGCATCCCTTATGCTTATTCTTTCATCACTTTTCGATGCAATAGATGGAAAGGTTGCAAGGATAACAGGAAGGGTGAGCAAAAGGGGTGATTTCCTTGATCACCAGCTTGATAGATACGCGGATACCGTTATTTTAATAGGAATAATGTTCAGTTCATACGCTCACTGGTATTATGCAATTTTAGCTTTAACAGGTATATATTTCACAAGCTATACGGGAACCCATGCACTTGCTTTAACAGGTAAAAGAGACTATGGTGGAATGATGGGCAGGGCCGACAGGATGGTAATATTCATAATTTTACCTATCCTACAATTCTTCTTTCCACTATGGCAATTTTTATCAATAACAGATATTGCCCTAATTATCATTGGAATACTTGGTCACATTACGGCGGTGCAGAGATCACTTAGAATCTGGAGGAGCATTTGACCTTTTTTTCAATCTGTAGTATATCAGGGGATGCTTCATCCATTCTTTAAAACATAGGGGATCATTGTAAACATTCTTAACGCATAGGCTGTACAGTTCCATTGTCTGGCACTTTGGCATGGAATATACTGTTTTACCCTTTTCACCAGTTATGTGTAAAACCTGGTATTCGGTTAACTTTTCATTGTAATCAGGGACCATTTTGAATATTTCTAGTATCTTTTCCCTTGGCATACCTATGTTGAAAAGAAATGTAACGAGTGAAAACCTTGCGTTGTGTGAAATGTTCATACCCTTCTCAAGGGATTTCATTATGTCCTTTATGCATGGTGGAAAAGCTGCCATGTTTATTTCACCAAAATTCCTTTCAAAGTTTTCTGGGATTTTCTCCTCCTTTATTTTTTCAATCCTTTCAATTTCATCACCAAGGGCACTGTAAACAATTTCAGGAGGATCAATCCTTTCAACATCCTCCCTGAATTTTTTTACAAACGCTTCCCTGAGTATCTTTGCTATCCTTTCCCTATCCTTAATTGAATGGAATTTCACGTATCCCCTTTCCACCCTCTGATAAAAAAGCCTGTATTTTTCACCAAGCTTCCCTATAAAGGAAATGTAATCAAATATGGATATTTTAAAAAATTCATTCTCAAAGTATGCATCAACATTAAGTGAACGGGCAAGATCAAGGATCAAAGCATTGTCCTTTTCCTTTTTTATGCTCTCCTCAATTCTATCCCTCATGTAGGTGGCAAATCTCATGGTAATGATGGGATCATCAAGGGCTGAAAGAATTAACTTTGTTATATAAAAGGACAATATTTCCATCTTCGGGTTTGAAAAATAGATGTTTCTTTCTTCACCGAGGGATCTTTCAATCATTTTTACTGCATTTTCTCTTGCCTCGGAAAACTCATTCCCTGTGAAAATATCATCAATTTTTAAATCACCATAGATATGCAAACCATCCCTTAAAAATGGGTACCTTGCAATTACCTTCAAATCATACATGGCAAACATACTCCATGAAAAGCCAACCACAGGAAATTCCTTAGGTCTGGGCCCGTCCACACACCGAGTTATAATTTGGCCTTTAGTAACCGCGGGCTGAACATCTCGCCTTTTGGGCTCGATGCTTACACCCCGGTCCTATCAAACTCCTCTTTTAGGAGCGGCCTTTAGTGGGTGCCTCGTTTCGGGGACTGCTTCGTGCTTAGATGCTTTCAGCACTTATCAGTTATGGCGTGGCTGCCCGGCGACTGCCTTACCAGACAACCGGTAAACTAGTGGCCACGAATCCCCGTTCCTCTCGTACTAAGGGATCCTGCCCCTCAGGCACCCTTGCACCCCCATCGAAAAGCACCCCTACTGTCTCGCGACGTAGTGAACCCATCTCACGATCCCTTTTAATGGGCGAACAGCCCCACCCTTGGCAGCTGCTACACCGCCAGGATAGGAAGAGACGACATCGAAGTAGCAAACCTCCGGGTCGATATGAACTCTTGCCGGAGACGACTCAGTTATCCCTGGGGTAACTTCTCTCTTATCACCCGCCCCCACCAATGAGGACAGGGTGGTTCGTTAGGCCCTACTTTCGTATCGCGGTTGATTATTGTTCGCAACCGCGTCAAGCAGGCTTTTGCCCTTATACTCAACGGAGGATTTCTGACCCTCCTGAGCCTACCTTTGGAGGCCCTTGTTTCCTTATCAAGGGCGTGGCGCCCCACCCAAACTGCCCACCTATAGCTGTCCTCCCAACGGGAGTGAGCGATATGACACCGAAAGGGCGGTGTTTCATCGGCGCCTCCATCCAGGCTGGCGCCCGGACTTCGACGGCTCCCGCCTACCCTACACAATCAGTGTCATACCGCAACCACAGGCTGCAGTAAAGCTCCACAGGGACTTCGCTTTCAGATGGGGGAGATTGGATCGTTCCCCATTACATCGATTTCACGGGACTCAACCCGGGGACAGTGGGACCCTCGTTGGGCCTTCATGCAAGCCGCCAATTAAGCGGCTAGGTATTACGCTACCTTAAGAGGGTCATAGTTACCCCCGCCGTTTACCGGCCCTTCTTCCCCTTGAACGGGGCTTTCAGGTACCGGCACTGGGCAGGCTTCAGCGGCCATACTCAACCTTACGGTCTTGCGGCCACCTGTGTTTTTGTTAAACAGTCGGAGTCCCCTGGCCACTGCGACCTACTCTTTCGCGGAGTAGGCACCCCTTCTACCGAAGGTACGGGGCCAATTTGCCGAGTTCCCTCGGGTCGATTATCCCCACGCGCCTTGGGCTTCTCACCCAGGGGCACCTGTGTCGGTTCTTGGTACGGGCAGAGACTTGACCCCATGGGACTTTTCATGGGCCCCTGGACTCAGCAGAACCCACCCTAGGCGGGCCCCACCACCCTTCCCCTGGTTCTCATCATTACGATACTCCCCAGAGTTCGGATGGCAGGAAATTCTGGTAGGAATTCTCCGCCTATCCTGAGGCGTCATCCCATGGGCGAAACATCTCTGGCGCTGGAATATTAACCAGCTTCCCTTTCGCCCAACTCCTGTTAGGGTTGGGCTTAGGACCGGCTAACCCTTGGCTGACGAACATTGCCAAGGAACCCTTAGCCCCTTCGGCGGTGCCGATTTCCACGGCACTTTGCTGCTACTTACGCCAGGATCCGCGTTACCGTTGGGTCCATCCCTTCTCTCGAAGAGACTTCTACCCCAGCGGCACGCCCCCCTACCGGATCACTCCTTTCGGAGTGCCCAGAGGTCTCGGTAACAGGCTTAGTCCCGTCCATCTTCGGGGCCCTGAACCTCGGTGGGTGAGCTGTTACGCACTCTTTAAAGGGTGGCTGCTTCTAAGCCAACCTCCCCACTGTCTTAGGTTCAGGACGCCCTTTGCATGACACTTAGCCTGTATTTAGGGACCTTAACCCCTGTCTAGGTTGTTGCCTTCTCGGGTGCCAAGCTTATCCCGGCAACCCTAGCTCCCCGCTTCTACGGAGCATACAGGTTCGGAGTTCGAAAGAAGAGCCGACCCTTCCGGGTCTAAACTCCTCCATCGGTTGCTCTACCCTGTATGCATCCTCTGCGGAGGTCTACCTGCGGGTAGTCTCGGGGGGAACCCGCTATTGCCGGCCTAGATTGGCCTTTCACCCCTAGACCCAGGTCAACCGAACGAGTTGCACATCAGAACCGGGTCGGTCCTCCACCCAACTTTCGTTGGGCTTCGACCTGCCCAGGTCTAGATCGACCGGCTTCGGGTCTCTCACCATCGACTCCAGGCGATCGCACCCAGTTCCTCACCCTTGCGGGTTGCGAACCTTTGCTTTCGCTGCGGCTACTCCCACAAAGGGATTAACCTCGCCGATGGTTCGAACTCCCTGGCCCGTTCTTCAACACGGACGATAGGACACTGATCTGGATCCCGTTAAGGATCCTTCATTTCTTTCATGCCCTATCAGGTTGTCACCATCTGGTTTCAGGTTCTTTTCACCCCTCTCTCGGGGAACTTTTCAGTTTTCCTTCACAGTACTAGTGCGCTATCGGACTCGGGCAGTATTTAGGGTTGGATCTTGATGGGACCCATCTTCCCGCGCAATATTCAATGCACGGTACTCTGAAACTCCATCCTCGTAGCCAGTGGAGTTACGTGTACAGGGCTTTCACCTTCTATGGCGGGCCGTTCCAGGCCACTTCCACTTCCTCCACCCGGCATTGGGATGGGTTCTAAACTCCACATCCCCCCTGCCTTTCGGCAGGGGATTCGGTTTGCCCTCTTCCCTTTTCACTCGCCGTTACTCAGGGAATCCCTATTGGTTTCTTTTCCTCTGGGTACTAGGATGTTTCGATTCCCCAGGTTCCCGTTTCCTGCCGGAAACGATGCCCGAAGGCATCAGGAAGTCCCATTAGGGGATCCTCGGATCTAAGGCTCCGTGCGCCTCCCCGAGGCATTTCGCTGCTTGGCACGCCCTTCTTCGGCTCCCGAGCCAAACCATCCACCAGATGGTTTAGGAGAACTCGATGTATGGTACGAACCCATCTGACCGGAATTTCCTATGGTTGGCCTCATTGAAATTAAATTTCTTGGCCCTTCCCTGATAATCCATAAGGGTCATCAGGTGCATATCACCTAAGGGTATTTAGACTGTATAATGTACTTATATTTAAAATTCACGGAAAACCTTGAATACCCCATGAAAGGAAGAGATTTTTTAATTTTTTTTAAAATTATTTCTTCAATTCAGGATCTTTTTCAATTGTAATTTAAATTAAATAAAAGAATAAAATTTTTAAGGTGAAATGCATATTATTGTTCGATAGGAATGGATATTCTGGAAACTTCCTCAGTAAGTATGATTGTAGGTCTTGTTGAAAGGGTTAGCGATCTAAAATACCCGGATGATATAGCGCATTTAGATGATGATCTGGGTGTCGAAAAATCAACATTTTTCAATTTAATTGATGATGCTGAAAGACTTGGACTTGTAAAGGTTAATGAGGGTAACATTGAACTAACACCTGATGGGCTTAAATTTGTTAATTCCGGGATAAAGGATAGAAAAATAATATTGAGGGAAAAGATTGAAAAACTTGAACCATTCAAAACAGCACTGGAAATCTTGAGAAATAGCCCTGAGGGAAAGATGCAGCTTGATGATTTTATGGAAATTTTTAAGAAAAAATTTTATTCCTATGACCTTAACAACCTTTTGAAGGTACTTGTTAACTGGGGAAGGTATGTTAAACTTATAGGTTACAGTATGGACAGCAACGAAATTTATCTTTACAGGGAATCTTAGAAAATTTAATAATGGATTTTTAAATGTAAGGTTCAGATGAGGATCAGACAGCCAATAATCAGCGTTCTCGGTCATGTTGATCATGGTAAAACTTCACTTTTAGATGCAATCAGGGGTACATCAATTGCAAAAAAGGAACACGGTGGAATAACACAGCATATTGGTGCAACTGAAATACCAATTGATACAATTTATGAAATATGCGGATCCCTGATAAAGGAAAGGAAGTTCAAAGTCCCCGGTTTACTTTTCATAGACACCCCCGGTCATGAGGCCTTTACAACTTTGAGGGCAAGGGGAGGAGCACTTGCGGATCTTGCTGTTCTTGTTGTTGATATAAGGGAGAAAATAATGCAGCAGACTGTTGAAAGCCTTAACATTCTTAAAAAATATAGAACACCATTTGTTGTGGCAGCAACAAAGATTGATTTAATAGATGGGTGGAAAAATTCACAGGATAAACCTTTCGTATATGCAATAAATGAACAGAAGGATTTTGTTAAGGAAACAATTGACAGGGAAATTTACAGACTTTCAGAACAGCTATTTAACCATGGATTCTCATCCGAAAGGTATGATAGAATTACAGATTTCACAAAAAATGTTGCTATTGTTCCTGTTAGTTCAAAACTGAAAATTGGCATAGCTGATCTTTTGCTAGTTCTCATAGGTCTCGCTCAAAGATTCCTTGAGAATGAAATAAAAACAGAGGATGGTCCCGGTGTTGGTACAGTTCTGGAGGTAAAGGAGGAAAGGGGTCTTGGAAAAACAATGGATGTTATACTTTATGAAGGTGTTATTAGAAAGGGTGATACCATAGTTGTGGGTGGGAGAACAAAACCTGTTATAACAAAGGTGAAGGTTCTCCTCAAACCAAAACCTCTTGATGAAATAAGGGATCCGAGGGATCCATTCATGCAGATAAAGGAGGCATATGCAGCAGCGGGAATAAAAATTTCAGCACCGGAAATTGATGATGTTGTTGCAGGTAGTCCTTTGATGGTTGCATCAATAAACAACCTTCAGGAAGTTATTGAAAGGATAAAGAGTGAATCAGGTTTGCAGATAAAACTCTCAGAGGATGGTGTTGTTATAAAGGCTGATGCAAAAGGATCACTTGAAGCCCTTGCATATGAACTCTCAAACATTAATGTTCCTATCAAAAAAGCAAATGTTGGTGAAGTTTCAAAAAGGGATGTTGTTGATGCACAGACAACAAACAATCCATTCTATAAGGTAATACTGGCATTCAATGTAAAGGTTCCACAGGAAATTAAAGAAATGGGTGATGTGAACATAATAGAGGGAAAGGTTCTTTATGAAATAGTTGAAAATTACAGGAAATGGGTTGAGGAGGAAAAATTAAGGATTGAGGAGGAAAAAAGGCAATCAATAACCTTCCCAGCAAAAATAAGGATACTTGAGGATCATATTTTCAGAACATCAAAGCCTGCTATTGTGGGCATCAGGGTCCTTGGTGGAAAGATAAAACCCGGAATGGCATTGATGACAGAACAGGGTAAATCTGTGGGAGAAATAAAAAGTATCAGAGAAGGGGATCGGAGCCTTAAGGAGGCAGGTATGGGAAGTGAGGTTGCAATCGCGATCTCCGATGCTGTAATCGGAAGGAATGTTAAACCGGGTGATATACTTCTTTCAGAGCTTACTGAAAATGATGTAAAGAATTTGAAGGATGTTGAACTTACCTATGAAGAAAAAGAAATCCTTGATGAAATAATTTCAATAAAAAGAAGGGAGAAACCTTTCTGGGGTTTATAATTCACTTTATTATATAATAACCTGCGCTCTTCTGCCTTGCAACTCTTTTCACGTATCCCTTATTAATCAATTCCTGAAGAGCGTTGTTAACAATTCCCTTCCCCATTCCAGCAGCCTTCATTATATCGTCTGCTGTTTTTAACTTATCCTCTGAGCTTGCACCAAGCTTTTTCATGGCCTCGTAAACCTTTTTTGCATTCGGAGACATTGTTTCATCAGCCATAGCAATCACCCTAATTTATTAAAGGTAATAATATACAATATATAAATGTTTTGAAATTTTTGAATAAATGGTAAAAATTTAAAGAATTATTTCCTTCATTCCAAAACTATTGAAAAGAAAATCGATATGGTTAAATACGTATCCAGGTTTATTAAAAATGTATGATGCCGTGGAGAGGAAGAAGGAGAGGTCCAAGATGGATCTCATTCTATCCCAATTCATACATTTATGCTCCAATGGATAGGGTACCTGCTGGAAGGGTAATAGTCTATTTATCTGAACTTGAGGCCATGAGGCTTGTTGATGTTGAAAATTTAACACAGGAAGAGGCTGCGGAAAAAATGGGTGTATCAAGAAAAACACTATGGACAGACCTGACAAGGGGAAGAATGAAAATAATAAATGCACTTCTCAATGGTTACATAATAGAAATAAGAAGGGACGAGGTTAAAAAAGAATGATAAATATTTTAAAAGCTGGGAATTTTTAAAAATCTGTTTTTTGATTTAAAATTTCTTTTCTATGTAATTCACAATGCTTCTGAATATCCTCCTTCCTGGATCATCACCACCATTCCTCAGGTATTCGGGATGCTGATACCTGAAAAATGCCCTTTCAGGATGGGGCATGAGACCGAGAACATTGCCCATGCTGTTGCACATTCCTGCAATGTTGTAAATTGATCCATTTGGGTTCCATGGATAACCTGCATAATTACC
The DNA here is from genome assembly GCA_031961585.1 of Thermoplasmatota archaeon. Taxonomy (GTDB): domain Archaea; phylum Thermoplasmatota; class Thermoplasmata; order Thermoplasmatales; family ARK-15; genus JAVRLH01. The sequence goes on from JAVRLJ010000012.1 coordinate 16,611, forward strand.
ATTTTTGTCAACGTACCTGAATGCTATCTGTTTGTTATCAATCATTTCATCAAGAATTTTATTTTCAAGAACAACACGAGG
>JAVRLJ010000013.1:0-16421 GCA_031961585.1 Thermoplasmatota archaeon
GATGGAATGTTATACTCTGTGTTGCATTGTTGTATGTTATAGCGCTTGTTATATTTGTATACAATGATTGTCCACTTGACCAGTTCAATGCCCATCCGCCACCTGGCAAAAGATCCTGTGCAAGGATCCAGCCTGCTGTTCCCGGTTCTCCGGTCATGAAGAGTAATGTTCTTACCATGCTTGCATACACATCAAATACTGTCACAGGATCTCCGTTTGCAAATTTCAGTCCTGACCTAATGTAGAATGTGTAATTCAAGCCATCAGGTGAAATGAGGCCATTGGAAATGGATGGTACCTGTTTTGCTACTATAGGTACAAATTGTGTTGTGCTTGATCCATTGTATGCTATCAATGTTTCATAAACATTTGCTATTATCTCATAACCCACTGTTTCATAGTCTATTGCTGGATCAAATGAATATGCACCGCTTGGCACAACCTCAGCAACATTTATCACACCTGGATTTGGAACATTTCCAGCTCCTTTTAATATACCAACTGTTTGAACATTTGATGCAACAACTATTGTATACATGGCAGTCATATTATAATGCTCTCCACTCAAAACCTGTGACATATAGCTTGTTGGTAAATAGATTATGGATGTTATATTGTTTACAACTAGATCATTCATGAAATTTGTCTGGTTGTAAGATATTAATGTTAATGATACCGCATAAATGCCCGGTTTAGAATAGGTGTGCGTAACAACCTGACTCAAAAATGATCCTGTTGTATTGTTGTATTGAACAGGATAAACAGCTGAGTTTCCATCACCGAAGTTTATAACATAGTATGCAAGGGACCAGTTTGTTGCGGATGGTGGCTGGAGATATGATAGTAGAAAATTAGCATTTTCATTTATTCCAAATATTGGTGCATTTTTGTTTATTGTTGTGTTGAACGTTATTACTGGCTGTGAAGCCTCACTTGCCACTGATGGTGAAAGCTGAGGAGCAGTTATTGTTACTGGAAATAGATGAGCAAGGTTTGTAACATATCCTGCTGAATTAGAAGCATTTACTTCAACAAGGTATGATCCCGGGTATTGATAGGCATGATTAACAGTTAATCCTGTTGCCGTAGAACCGTCACCGAAGTTCCATGTTACGGATGTTGCATTTCCAGTGACCGTTGCTGTGAATGTTATTTCACTTCCTGCAGATGCAAGTTGTGTTGACGCTGATACAGAAAGCCCTGTTGGTCCTGAAACAGGTGGTGGAGTAGGTGTTGGAGTAGGTGATGTAGTTGTTGTCGTTGTTGTCGTTGGTTTTAACTCTATTATTGCTACTGCTGCTACCACCACAACAATCACTACCACCGCAGCTATAATAGCTGTCGTTGTTTTTTTCATATTATCTACCTCTTATGCAATGATAAAACAACACAATTTACAATATAAATATTTTGGTACATTTTTAAAAAATCTGTGGTAAAAATAATGGAAAGATTTATAAACTGAATTGTTAATTATGACAAACGTCAGACAAAGTTAAAAATTTATATGACAGGTGGTAAAAATGGCCTGGGACATGTTATTGAAGGAAGCAATGGAGATAAATACGAAGATATCGGATGGAAACATTAACATGGCTGTGATTGGTGTCGGGGGAGCAGGATCAAATACGGTAAACAATTTGTGCAAAAGACAAACAACAAATGTGAAACTTATAGCAATAAACACGGATCTTCCATCTTTACAGAACAATGGAGCTGAAACAAAGTTAATAATAGGTAAAAAATATTTGAAAGGCGAGTCAACAGGGGGTGATGTTGAAAAGGGTCTTAAGGCCGCAGAATTCTCAGAAAATGAAATCAGGGAAAAGGTTGAGGGTTTTGATGTTGTATTTGTTATAGCGGGTCTGGGCGGAGGAACGGGTGGCGGTGCAGGACCCAAGGTTGCTGAAATTGCAAGATCCACAGGTGCTCTAACTGTTTCAGTTGTCTCACTTCCATTCCTTGCAGAAGGACCATTAAAGCAGGAGAAGGCAAAGGTTTCACTTGAAAGATTTTATAAATCATCCGATACAGTTATAGTGCTTGACAACAATGTTCTTTTAAAGATTGTACCCAATTTACCACTACGCAAGGCATTCGGTGTAATGGACACTCTTATAAGTGATATAATAAATAACATAGCGGAAACGGTTAACAAACCATCCATGATGCGTATTGATTTTGCGGATTTGTCAAGCTTCATGAAAAAAGGCGGTGCATCAACAATCATGTATGGTGAAGGGGAACTTAGGGATTTAAGGTATGTTATTGATGAAACGCTTAACAACAAATTTTACAATGTTGATCATACAACAGCGAAAGGGGCCTTGATACATATTACGGGTGGTCCGGATCTCAGTTTAAATGCAATGAATTTAATCGTTGAAAACCTGACTGAAGGACTTGATTCAAACGCTGAAATTAAGGTTGGAACAAGGATCAGGGATGATATGATGAACAGGGTTTCAATAACAGCAATTTTCACAAACATAGAAGGGGCATATGGTAGAAAGAAGGTATCTCTGGTTAAAGAAGGTGCTCTCATGGATGTTGACTCAATTTATCCCTGACACCCTTAACAACACCCATAAGTATATGGTACTCCCAGGACGTTAAACCTGCCCTTCCAATTATCCTTTTTATCATAATTTCAGTATTTTTCTTTTTGTGTTCAGGATAATCAATGAGATCGATTATTTCAACAATATTTTTATAAAGTATTTCAATTTCATTTCCCCCAGCAAGTATCCTTTCTCTTTTTGAATAACCTGCAAGGAATATTTCGTATAGAATTATGCTTGCGGCATGTGTAATGTTCATTACAGGATATTCTTCACTTGCTGGAATTGTAACAAACATATCCATCATTTCAAGTTCATTATTTAAAAGACCTATGTCCTCCCTGCCAAAAACAATACCCACCTCCCCTTTATATTTTTTTAAAAATTTTGCAATTTCTCTTGGTGTTTTTGGTATCCTTAAAAAATGTTTTTCAGATTTTGTTGATATTGCACTTGTGCCTATGAGTAAATTAAATTCATTTTTTAAAATATTGAGATCATTAACGATTCTTGCATTCTCAAGAACATCCTGTCCATGCATGGCAAATTTAAATGATTCATCATCAATTTCACACTTTGGATCAACAAGTATGAGATTTTTGAACCCAAAGTTTTTCATTATCCTGGCAAGTGATCCAACGTTTCCAGAATACTTTGGTGAAACAAATATTACGGTTATATCAGCCATGATTTTTGAAATCATTTCTTACATAAAAATTTTTAAGTTATTATACAATCCATCTATGGTTGATGTAATTTTAAAATGGATAGTGGAGGTAAAAATACATAACACAGTACGCTCTTTATGCCTTACAGAATTCCTTTATGATCCCCCTCTCTCATGGCTTTTTGCTAATGCCTTTTCTGGTGATTGTCCTTGTACACAATATCTTTACTCGTCAAATTCATTTTTCATTGGTTTCACAAGGTTGTGCAGGAAAAGTGTAAAAGGAAAAAATATAATAGAGTTAAAGGATCCTGTTTACAATTATCCTGATGGTACAAAGGTGCTCAATGGCATTGATATTGTTGTTGGGAGGATGAGAAGAGAAGGTTGGCAATAGCAAGTGTAATTCCAGGAAAACAAAAATATTGATTCTTGATAAGCCAACCGGGGGAATCGGAATTATAGAATGCCAGGGAGATAATTGATTTACAAAAACCAGAGGTGTAGGGGGTTCAAATGGGTTTGATAGCAAACAACCCATAACCTGAACCTTTTCATTCAAAGGCGAAGAGTATGTTAGAGGGGACATTAAAAAAATGTTTCAAATTATGTCCTGTTGATAATATTGCCGATACAGGAAAACTCATGATTCTATATTTTGAACAGGCTCAGGGATCAGAGGGATAAACCAATTGTTGTTTGTACAATTGCATACAAACCACATTCAATAATCAAGCCCGATTATTATGCAAATATTGTTGATAACGAAACCTGGGTTGTTTTTGAGTATGAGGAGGAGGAGACAAAAAGAGCGTTCATAAAGAGGGACAATAAACTTGGATTGAAGTTTATAGAGGAAAGTTTTGGAAAATAGTTTAAATACCAAATCATAATGTTTAATAAGGGTGAAATTATGAATTACAAAGAGGAAATTAAAAATTGGTTAACATCAGGCACAGGAAAGAAAAACGATTTGCTGGACATGGTATGGAATGTGAGGGAAAATAATGGGAATTTAATTGCAGAAAATCCAAAATTACCATATACTCTTTTTATTGAATTCCATGATGATTTTGTTTCACTGGTTATTTCAACGGGTATTGAAACAGCTCTTCTTGATTCCATTCAGAGGCTTGACTTTGCAAGAAAGTTACTCATACTGAACGATGGCGTTAATTTTGTAAAGTTTGCTCTTTCGGGAGAAAATGAGGAGATTGTTTTAAAGATTGATATTGACCTATCATCTATTGACAAAAAGGAATTTGGTGATGCCTTAATGGCAATGGTAACATCCCTTTATCTTATGATAAGGGAATTCAAGCTCGAGGAAGAATTCAGTAACATGGTAAAGGATCACATAATATCAATGATCAATGAAAAGATAAGTGAAGGAATGAGCAGGGATGAGTTGCTTGAATTTTTAATAAAAAAGGTTGGGCTTGATGAGAATGATGCAAATAAAATACTTGATGAATTGATAAAGAAGGGGGAGGAATTGCCCGAGTACAGGTGAGACAAATGGGTAAAACAGTTGATGATTATGTTGATGAAATAGTTAGTATGGTAAAAAATGTGAGCAGGGATGAAATAAAAAATCTTTTTAACCAGTGGATAAAGTATGGATATTCACCGGAAGTAGTGAAGGAAAAGATTCTGCAGAGATATAAACCTGAGGAAAAACTTTACAAAATAGGTGATCTGAAGAAAAACATGGAGAATGTTAACATAATAGGGAAAATTATTTCTTTAAAGGAGTACACTAAGGATGGAAAGAAATATTACCTTGGCTCAATAGGTGATGATACAGGAACAATAACATTCATGAGTTTCTTACCAATACCTTTCGAAAGGGGTACGACAATTCTTTTAAAAAATGCAAGAACAGGTATTTATAAGGATTCTTTAAGATTATACATATCTGAAAAATCTTCTGTGGAAAAGAGTGAAACAACAATAGAGGGTGCAAGGAAAGAGTATGTAATATATACTGTGGAAAGATTAAATAAAAATTCAAGGAACGTTGATATAACACTTAAGGTTCTTTATTCAGAACCCGTACAGGGGAAGGATAGAACAATTTACAAGGGTATTGCCGGGGATACAACAGGGTTGATACAGTTCACATCCTGGAAGGGAAACCTTGAAAAGAATAAAACGTACAGAATAAGGGGTGCTTATGTTAATGAATTTAAGGGAGCAATATATCTAAACATAAATGAGAATACCGAGGTTACTGAAACAAATAAGGAAATTGAAATAAGGGCAATACCACTTTCACAGGCAATAGCAATGAATTTAAATTATGCATACCTTGAAGGTTTCATTCTTGGTATTAAGAACATAGAACAGGTGAAAAAATGCCCTGTGTGTGGAAGAACTCTTAGCGATAATGTTTGTCCAGTACATGGAAATGTGGATCCAAAGTTTGATGTGAAGGCCAGTTTGATCTTTGATGATGGTAGTGATGTTGCCTTTATTGTTCTTTACCAGGAACAGATAAAGGGTAAGATGATTGAGGAGTACGTTAAAGACATGGCCCTTAAGCCATACACCGTTTTCGGAAAAATATCAAAAAAGAATAATGTAACAATATTTCCAATTGAAATGAATGAAATAACTGAGGATTATGTGGAAATTATAAAAAATGAACTGGAGGCAGGATTCTGAATGGTAAGGGAAATTGCATGGAGATTGTTTTCAAGGGAACTTTCTGAAATAAAGTTTATTGAGAGAAAGGGTGAAGAGAAGGAAACAAGGTACGGTATAACAAGGCTGGGTGCAAAGGTAAACAGGGTGATTGGTGCTGGAATAGTTGAAAGTAAAAATGTCGGGAATGGTGTAGTTTTTTCCACAGTAAATGATGGAACCGGAATATTCAATTTAAAAATTTATAAACAGTTTTCAGACCCTGAAGTATACAGTTTTATAGAGAATATGGAACCACCATTGAGGGTAATATTTGTTGGTAAATTGCTTGAGGAGGCAAGTGGTTATTCCTTAAGAATTGAAAACATGAGGGAATGTGATGAAAAAATTGAAAATTACTGGAAATACAGGGCCATTGAAAATCTGTTGTACAGGGCTGAGATCATGGAAAAGGCAATTGAATACAAGGATTTTTCAACACTTGAAAAGGAAGGGTATCCTCATTATTATATTGAGAATGCACAGCTTTCCCTTCAATATTTCCCCGATACGGAAATTTCACACATACAGGAATACAGGAACATGGTGAGGAAATTTTTTGTCAATGAGGAAAAGAAAGAAAAAAGTGTGGAGGATATAATTCTTGAACTCATTGAAAAGCTTGATTTTGAGGGTGGGGGAGCAAAATACGATGATATTGTTGAGAAGGCATCCGATGAAGGTATTGAAAGAACTGTTGTTGATGAAATACTCAACAATTTACAGGACAGAGGGATTATTTACGAACCAACAATAAACCGTTTCAAAAAATTATAATTCTTTTATATCCTTAATTTTTCCCATTTCAAGTATACCTATTTTTTCATCAATACCTATGCAATCCAAATCATCCATATTGAAATCTGAAAGAACAGGCGAAATTATTTCGTTCCCAAGAATATCAGATCCGGATGAGTATACGCTTGGTGATGGAAGGACAATTATATTTTTACCATGTAAAAATACTGGTAAATTTAAAAGACCGCCAACACCATCCCTTATTTTTATGGATGGATGTTCGTGGCCAATGATCACTGTGCCCTTCCAATCCATTTTTTTATCCCCATGTATGAAGGTGAAATCCTTTGTTCTATAATAATTGTGAAGTGTTATTGAATACCTTGCAAGTATATTTTTTAGATAATTATCATGGTTACCCCTTACAACTATAAGTTCGGACCTTGATTTTATGAACTCGATGATTTCTGTTATTTCCCTCCATTCCTGCCTGACATTTTTTGAAAATTCATGCTTGAAATCACCATCTATCAAAATTTTCCTCGGCGAGAATTTATCAAAATTTTTTTCAAGTATGTTTAATATTCTGTTTTTCTGTAACTTTGGTAAAATCAGACCCTTCTGGGCCATTACCTCCTCAAACCCTATGTGAAGATCACTCAAAACAACCATACTTTCATCTGGTAAATAAATTGAATAATATTTCGTGAAAACAACACCATCAATTTCAATCTCATCCACAGGTAAACAAAACATTTTTTATTATTAAAATTTACAGTTAACCATGCATCTTTATGACCTAGGTGAAAGGAAAATAATAAGATCATTGATGGATCTTTACGGAACAGTTGTTGAGGATGATGCATTTTATTTTGAATCTGCCGGGGAATACATTTTGATAACAACGGATTCAATATCAAAGGAAACACACATACCCGATAACGTTAATCCTGAAAAGGCAGGATATTTTTTTGCATCACTCAATTTGAGCGATATAGCGGCAATGGGTGGTATACCTGAATTTTTCATGTCATCATATTCAATGAAGGGTGATACTGATTTTAATTTCTTTTTTGATTTTAATAAGGGAATAAGGAATTGTTTGAAAAAATTCAAAGTGAGCATGGTTGGAGGGGATACAAAGGAGGGTCCTGATTTTGTTGCAACAGGAATAGCAATTGGTAGGGTTGAAAAGGATAGAATAATGAAAAGGAAAAATGTTAGGAATGGTGATGTGGTGGGTGTAACAAATTATCTTGGTAAAAACGCAGCGGGTTACTATTTATGGAAAAATGGTTTTGATGAAGGTGCGGATATTCTTATGGATATTGAACCAAGGATAAATGAGGCAAGGGAACTATCAAGGCTTGGTGTTAAAAGTGCAATGGATCTCTCCGATGGAATATTTTCCGTTGTTCATCAACTAAAAAAACAAACAGGTTTTGGTTTTAAAATATACTATGAAAGATTACCAAAACACCCAATAGGATTGAAGGTAATGGATGAATTAAAAATTCCAGGTGAGGAAATATTCCTTAACTTTGGTGGTGAGTATGAGATCTTTTTCACCGTTGACAGAGAATTATGGGATTCTGTTGAAAAGGGAATGAAACAAAAGGGTTATATGGTCACACAAATTGGTGAGGTGTGGGAAGGAGACAATTTGCTAATAAAAAATAATGAGGAGGTGAGAATTGATAAATATGGATACGAACACTTTACACGAGGCTGAATATTACGAAAAAATTGATGGAAAAAGGGTAAGATGCACCTTATGTCCTCACAGATGCATAATAGATAATGGTAAATATGGTATATGCAATGTTAGAAAAAACATTGACGGAAAATTGTACTCAATGGTCTATGGAAAGGTAAGTGCAATGGCAATGGATCCCATTGAGAAAAAGCCTCTTTTCCATTTCCATCCAGGTTCTTGGATATTTTCCCTCAGTACGGTTGGCTGTAACCTTAAATGCAAACACTGTCAGAACTGGGAAATAAGCCAGAGCATGGTAGAAAATTTTCCTCTCAGAAACTATTCTGCTGAAGAAATAGTTGATCTTGCGGTTGAGGAGGGATCGGACGGCATTGCATGGACATACAACGAGCCAACAATATGGTTTGAGTTCAACCTGGAAGCTTCAAAGATTTCCAAATCAAGGGGAATGTACAACGTTTATGTAACGAATGGATACATAAACGAAGAACCGCTTAAGGAACTTTCAAAGTACATAGATGCAATGAACATTGATGTAAAGGGATTCACGGATGAATTTTATAGAAAAATAGTGGGTGGAAGACTTGAACCTGTTCTTGAGACCGTGGAGAGGGCCAGGGATCTTGGCATACATGTTGAAATAACATATCTCATAATACCAACACTTAACGATAAGGAGGAAGAGATAAGGAATTTTTCAAAATGGATGTTTGATGTTTTTGGTAAGGATTCCATTGTGCATTTTTCAAGGTTCCATCCGGATTACAAGCTAATGGATCTCTACGAGACACCAATGGAAACACTTTTGAAGGCTTACAGAATAGCAAAGGAGGAGGGAATAAACTATGTTTACCTTGGTAACGTTTGGGATGAAAAGTATGAGAGTACCTACTGTCCAAAGTGCGGGGCAAGGTTGATAAGGAGATCCGGTTACAATGTAAAGATTGAAAACCTTACACCTGATGGAAGATGTTCAAAGTGCGGTGAAAAGATAAAAATTATTCTTTGAACTCAACCCTTATGCCCATGGATCTCAAAACGGATTCAAGAACGGTTTTTGCATGATCGGATCCTGAGAAATCATAAATTGTCCAGATATTTTTCCTCTTTACTGCCCTGAAGGATCCTATGATTTCAAGACCCTTAAGAATAACGAATTTACCCGGTTCCACATAATTCTTCAGATAATCCTGCATGTAAAGGTATGCAATATCATGGGGATCCAGGATTATTTCAAGATCCATCCTTTTAGATTTCAAAGATTTAATATCATCTGATGGCAAATAAAAGAGTTCATCCTTAAAGAAAACATTTGAAATTTTATTCTCTTTATAAATAGAATTCAATGCTTTCTTTATATCATCAACATCAATCAATCCATATGTAATGTTCATTATTTTTTTAATGTTTAATGCACCGAATATGTTGAAAAGTTTCTCAATGTAAACTTTTATTGCATAATCCCTGTCAAGCCTGTTTTCCACAACAATATATTCATCCCTTGGCCCCTTAACAATGTAGTTGTTTTTGAAAAGATAATCGAGAGCATTTTTTGTAATTTCCTCACCGAAGGGTGATTCGTTGATTATTTCATCCTCATACTGAAGTTCCTTTATCATTTTTATTATGCTTTCATGTATTTTTTCAATCCTTGCATCCTTAATTGATTTGAACAGAACAATATTATCCATGCTCGCGTAGGTGTTTATTGGTGGAATGCCGTAGGTAAGATACAAAATACCGCTTCTTTTCAACCTTTCAAGTGATATGTACCTCCATGTTCTGATCAATGCCTCAAGATCACTCCTTATACCAGGAAAATTCTTTTCAAGTTCAATTATATTTTTTAGCCTTGTTTCCACATCAAGTCCCTGTCTTCTGAAAACATACCTGTAAAGATTTTCCTGTCCAAGCTGCAATCCTGAGACCTTTGGTCTTGAATAAAAATTACCATGTTTTTCGAATCCATTTTTCTTCAATGACGAGATTAAATTTTCAGAAACATTCGAGAAAATAATATTTATGTTTCCAAGGAAATTTGATAGTTCAATAACTTTTTCAACAAAAATGTCAATGTAATCATTGCCACAGTTTATTTTAAAAACATGGAGATGATCACCATTATCCTCAATATCCGCAGCACCGATAATTTCACCATCATTTACAAGGAAATAGTTATAGCCCTCACCAAATTTTTCAATTAATTCAAAGTGATATGGTAATAGGAAAGGATCACCTTCAGGTAAAAGAACAAACATGCCCTTCTTTTCAACTTTTTTAAATTCACCATAATAGTAGTTTCCCTCGACATAGAATCTTTCAATTTCCATTTCGTTTATTATGGGCATAATGTTCTCCTTGGGTATATCTATGAAATACTCAATATCTTTAACGGTCAAGGGACCCAGTTTTTCTATAATTCTCTTTACGAGATCCCTTATGTCACCGTTACCCTCAAGGTTAAGAGAAACATAAGCATCATTCTCAAAGGATCTTGAAACCATAAGGTTCCTTTCCATAATTGTTAAGTAATTTTTAACTGTCTTTGGATGAAGATCAAGTGATCTTGAAATCTCCTGAACATCCATGATTCCAGATCTTAATTTTCCAATTATTCTTGATGCAATATCGTCCATTTCAAATGTCCTGAATCTGAACAATGGTGCAATCTCCTTTGTTGTGAAAAAGTATCTGTTTGCAAGGAATTTGGCATAAACAAGCATATCCTTTTTCTTCATTTCAACCCAGTCATTGTATGTGAATTCCTTCATCCTTACATGTATCTGGTATGGGTGGCTGAAAACAAGATAGTTTCTGAACATCTCATCAATGCTATTTTCTACTTTCACCAACTTTGTGAATCTGTAGTTTTTCAGATCATTCTTTGATATTAACTCAATGGGTTTTATTTTTTTAAAATCTTCAGCAAGCATGTACTGTTTTTCATAGCCAGGAAGGAAATTTCCCTCAACCACAACATTTTCCTGAATCAGTTCTTTTAGAGAAGGAGAAACATCCTCTTCAAGAGTGTTAAGGTAAAATGCAAGTTCGGACAGAGTTATTGGTCCATAGTATGAAAGTATCTTTCCTATGAGAAACTTTATTGATTTTTTCCTGTCCTCGGGCTTTACATCCCTTCTTTTCCAGACCATCTCATTGTCCCTTATGTCCACCCTTTCGATCATGTATGCCCTTTCAATGTTCCTTAATACATCCATGAATATTTCTCTCTTCAATCCGCTTATCTTCCATATTTCTGTTGATGTCTTTCCATCAATGTTATTCAATATTTTCTCAACTGTTTCATCGATTGTTATACCCTTTGAGTATACAGCCATATAGTATGGAACAAATTCAGGTAATGTGAAAACTGCCCTGTCTGTGTAAACGGATTTCAATCTACCCTCCCTGATCAATTTCAATGCAAGTGCTTTAAGATCATCAAATTTTATTTTTGAAAAAGAATAAATATTCACCCCCTTTTCTGAAAGAATATCCGCCGCTCCAACACTTTCAATGAATTTAATAATATCGTTCTCATTCTCAATGCTGAATTTATTTCTGAAATAATTCCTCACCTCCTCGGGTTCAAGGAGATGAACACTCTCCTCAGGAAGAACCTTTTTAAGTATTTTCATATGAATTTCTTTCAGAAGTGAGGATCTGTCCTCCATGAGAACAATATCTGATATGCTTGCAAGAATTACACCGTTTGAGAATATGGATGGTTCATCAGAATAATCCTTAAGCTTTACTTCAATCTCTCCATTCTCTATTTTGTACAGAATTTCCCTTGCATTGGGGAGATCCATAACAATGTTAAATATTTCATTGTATGTTTCTTCAATTACAGGAAAATTTGGTATTTCTGAAAGTATTTCAAGTATCTTATCGCTCTTCAACTGCTGCTTTGTTACAGATATATCCGCTCCCTTGTATTTTTTCAGTATCATGAATGACCTTGTAGCACAGTGCCTGAATCTTTGCTTGAATAGTTCGGTATTCCTTATTGCATTCTTCAGATCCCTTTCAAGGTTTTCAGCCTTCACAAGCCCTGGAATGGAATCAATTGGTATTTTTTTGTTAGTTGAAATCATAAATGCATCATCTGTAACGGTTATCCTTGTGTTTGTGTTGTACCTGTTTGCTATCTGGTATGCGAATGCTCTTGATAGTGCATCGTTTACCCTTCTTCCGAATGGAAAATGAAATATTATGTTGTACATGTTTGATGGATCAACGTAACCCTCAATTAAAACACCCTCATTGGTGGGAACATAATCAACCATCTGTTCCATTATGTATTTGTAAATACTCACCGCACCTGAATAATCAAGGTAATATTCATCCATAAGGTACTTTACAACATCTTCCTTTTTCTTGATCATTTCCATTATTTTCTTTCTGAATTTACCCACCTCAATGCTGAGATCAAAACTCCTCGGTAACATTTCACCAGCCCATGATGGTACAGTTGGCCTTTTTCCCTCAGCACTTTTAACATAAACCCTGGAACCCCTTACCCTAATAAATTCGTATGTTCTTGCTCCTAGAACAAATATATCTCCCTGTTTGAGCCTTTCAACAAATTTTTCACTTAATTCACCAAGTGAAACATTGTTTTCATCAATAACAACATAATCAGCCTCCTCAGGTATTGTACCCATGTTCATGAAAAATATCATCCTGGAGGATCTCTTTTTACCAAAAACACCCTCCTTCTCATCGTACCAGATCTTTGAATAGAATGTTTCACCGTAGGATTTACCTGAAAGGTAATCAAGCACCTCAAGGAATTTCTCCTTTTTAAGTTCATGGTAACAGTAGGATCTTTTTATTAATTTATAGGCTTCATCAACATTCCACACATCCTCCAGGCTCATACCGACTATTACCTGTGCAAGAACGTCAAGTGAATTTTTTGGAACAAAAACCCTGTCAATGTTGTTTTCATAAACAGATTTTGTTATTACAGTACATTCAACAAGATCGTCCATATCAAAAACAACCATTCTTCCCCTTGATATATCACCGTATTTATGCCCTGATCTTCCAATCCTCTGAAGACCCTTCGCTATGCTTTTTGGTGATCCTATCTGGACAACCATGTCAATGTATCCAATATCAATGCCAAGTTCAAGGCTTGTTGATGAAATAACACATTTCAGTTCACCCCTCTTCAGCATTTCCTCAACCTTTAGCCTTGTTGTCTTTCCCAGGGAGGAATGGTGTGCTTCAAGACTCTTTATTCCCCTCTCCCTAAGTTTGAATGCAACATGTTCCGTTCCACTCCTGGTGTTCGTGAATATTAATGTTGTTTTATGCGAATTTATTATATCAACAAGAATATCGTACATCCTTTCATTTGCGATCTCATATGGTGTATTAACAAGATCAGGTACGGGTGTAATGACCTTAAGATCCAGAGATTTCTTTGCCTCCACTTCAGCTATGTAAATATCCCTAACATCGCCGTTATCATCGTAACCTGCAACAAACTTAGCCATTTCCTCAATTGGTGACTGTGTTGCAGATAGACCAATCCTTACCAAATGGCCCGTTAACCTTTCAAGTCTTTCAGCGTTGAGTGAGAGCATCACGCCCCTTTTGTTTGATGAAAGTTCATGCGTTTCATCTATTATCAAATACTTTACATTCCTGAACCTCTCCTTGAATTTTGGTGATGACAGAACAAGGGCAAGTGATTCAGGTGTTGTTATGAATATATGAGGAGGTTTTCTCAACATTCTCTGTCTTTGATTCTGTGGTGTATCACCGGACCTTACTGCAACATTTATCTTTGGTATTTCAATACCTTTTTTCTTTGCAAGCTGGTTTATTTCCTCAAGAGGTTCTTCAAGGTTTCTGTGAATATCATTTGCCAAAGCCTTTAGGGGAGAAACATAAACACAGTATACCTTATCCTCAAGCTTACCCTGCTTTGCAAGCAGGAAAAGTTCATTTATTATTGAAAGGAAACCTGTGAGAGTTTTTCCCGAACCTGTCGGTGATGATACAAGAACATTTTTACCCTTGTGAATATAAGGAATTGCATAGGCCTGGGGTTCGGTAATATCCTTAAATTTTGATTCAAACCATTCCCTAATTATTGGATCAAGAAGTCCCAGAACCTCGTCTTTTGAATACCTCTTTTCTATTCTATATATCATCCTTACTCCCTTGAAAATCAAAAGGTAAAGAATTAAGTCATATTTAACATTTTTTAAGTGAAATGGTATAGTAATTAACTATTTTATTAAAAAAAATAAATAAATATTTAATACCACAACAGAGCTATAAGCTTGAAAAATTTATATAATAATTAAATTAATATTTTTGAGGGATCTATCATGCTAAATAAAAAATGATCTTTGCATTGATAATTTCTGTATTAATTGTTTTAGCAGGTACATCCTACTGGTATGAAAAGACACATAAACCAGTTTTAAAAGTTAATGTGGGATATGCCAATGCAACTTATGTCATAAATATCCCAATACCGGATAATGTTACCCACATAGAAAATATCACAAATGCTACTAAAATTATAAATGATGGGAGTGGAATTTATAGATTTGGAAGTTATATTTTGGTATTACTTTTCATCCAGCACGGACCTATTAATTGCTTTAATTATTTCCTCAAATGTTGTTTTAAATTCTGGACTTTTCGCACAGAATTTCTTATTTACCGCAAAGGAATTAGATAATTTTACAAACGGATATTTGTTTGATCCAACATGGATCATAGCTCACAATGCCACAATCTGGGATCCTAACACGTTAGATCAATTTGGTGCTCTAACACCCAATATTGCATATATAGGATTTACACCAAATTCAACCAAATTTTATGCGCAAGATCTTTTGAATTGGGAAATCCGTAATTTTAATACCCCTAATACCTTTACGTTGAGAATTGAGAGTAAATGCAAAATCGGAAATAATATGGTGCCTGCAATTGTTGATGTGATCATAAAATTTAAAGAACTATAAAAATGGATAAAAAATTCAATAAATTAGTGTGTCATTCTATTTTCCTTCTTTATGTTTTAACTTTTTTCAGAAGATTTGAAACCTTTACAAGTGAAATTGCCTCAAGGTGTTCATTCCTTAAGTTTTCCATTCCTCCTTCTTCCCTGTCAACAACCACAAGAACCTTCTTAACAATTCCACCCATTTCCCTGACAATTTTTGCGGCCCTTATTATCGATTGACCTGTAGTCATTACATCCTCCACAATTATAACCTCCTCACCTTTTTCAAGATCACCCTCTATTAAGCTCTGTGTTCCATGTGTTTTTGATTCCTTTCTTATTATTATGTATTTATTTCCTGTCTCTAAAGATAATGCAACGGCAAGGGGAATGGATCCAAGCTCAATACCTGCTATTTTTTCATTTTTAACGAATTTTGAAAATCCGCTGGCAATCTTTCTCAATATTTCAGGATCGGTTGTTGCCTTCTTTATGTTTATGTAATAGTTACTCCTTTTACCTGATGTTAGAATGAAATCACCGAACATTACCGCACCCGATTTTATAAGCAGGTCTTCAAGGTCCATTTAAGCCACCATTCATAAGTATATTGATAAGAGCATTTTTAGTTTTTTCACTCAAACCTGTTTCTTTCAATTTTTTAATTGTTTTTTCAATATCATAATCCTTCCTTTTGAACTCCACATTCATACTTCCTGTATCAAGGATTGCATAGGAAGCCCTGGGATCACCATCCCTTGGCTGCCCAACACTTCCGGGATTTATAAATATTGTTTTTCCAACCTTCCTGAAAAATTTATGGTGTGAATGACCGAATATAACAACATCAGCCTGTGTGTTCTTGAACTTTTTCATTAGATCATTATCATCAATGTTATCAAAAATGTAATCGTAAAGAGGATCTACAAGTGATGCATGAACAAGTATGATTTTTAGATTATCAATTTCAAACCTTTCCTCCATTTTAAGGTTTCTCAAAAAATCCAGATCCATGATATATTTTCTGAAATAGTTTCTTGTTTCAACGGAATATTCGTGGAATTTTTGGGAACAGTG
>JAVRLJ010000014.1:0-15970 GCA_031961585.1 Thermoplasmatota archaeon
ATCTTTAATGCTTTACCTTTCATCTGTGGAAATGTCGCATTACTATTTCCTGAAATCTGAGAGGGAATTAATTCTTCAGTTTGAAAACTATGACCAGTACTTTGAGATGATGCATATAGGTCCATGATCAGATTCTCCTGAATCCTCTCTTGGCCCAGTGGTAAATCGTATTGGTCACATATTTAATCGTTCCAGAGAAATCCCTTGAACTTCCATCAACCCTTACATCCTTTTTTAGAATTTTTTCTATGGGATCCCCATCACTTATTATGTAAGCTCTCCCTATCTCACCTGCAAAATGTGCATCGCTTCCGGCTGAAAATGGTTTGTTTAACCTTTGGGCAAGATCCATTGCCTTCTTGTTATTCAATTTTTTACATCTTCCGTTCAGCACCTCTATAACATCAAACTTTTTTCCAACTATGTTTTTTTCACCCAGACCGCTCCAGAACCTGTATGGATGAACTGCTATTGCTATTCCACCCTGTTCATGTATCCTTTCTATGGTCTCATCAACACTCAACCCCTTCGGTATAATTTCATTGATGTTTAGCGCGATAATATGCCCGGATGCACTTGATATTTCAACACCATTTATTATTTCAATATCTTTGCTTTCGATTTTTCTGTAAGCCTCCATGGAATTATGGTCCGTTATCGCTATTCCATCAAGTCCTACCTTTTTTGCAATTTTTATTATTTCATTTATTTCCAGAACACCATCGTTTGAATATTTTGAATGTATGTGAATATCAAATTTCATTCTATTTCACTTTTGCATTTAAATTAACATCCCTGTCAAGTGTTATGATTCCATTATCCGTTCTCAATATATAGGGTCTGTTTTTCTCAAGATAAATCACCGTTAAAAGACCATCATACTTTTTATCAATGTTATAATCTATTTCACGAATTTTATTTCCCTCTGCAAGGATCCTTTCATTGATCTTCAACCTGGCAATTTCAAAATTCATCTTCATGAAATCCTTATGGGACATCTTTGATTCCGCTGTACTTTCATAATTGTTTGCAAGTACCTTCTTTCCCTCAATTTTTTCTGTTGGCACAAGGAGTGAAACAGTATCTCCATCATCAGCGGCAAGGATCATACCCTGTGAAACAATTCCTCTTATCTCCGCAGGCTCAAGGTTATAAACCATCAGGGCATATTTACCCATGAGCTCCTCGGGGCGATAATGTTTCTTAAGACCGGCAACAAGTGTCCTCTCTTCATTTCCTAGTGAAACCTTTAATAAATAAAGCCTGTCAGCATTGGGGTGATCCATAACATCAACTATTTTTATTGTTCTTATATCAACCTTCTTCCATTCATTTATTTCATCCTGTGTAAGTTTTTTGAAAAGTATCTTTGGTTCCTGTAAGGCTGTCTCACCAATTGGTGTTAATGCCTCAATCCACCTGTAATTTTCGATTTTATCCTTGTATCCAAGCATGTTCCATATTTTCTGTGATGTGAATGGAATGAATGGATAACCGTATATTGCCAGGGCCTTCACAATCTGCAAAGATACGTTTAGCTTTGTCCAGCATTTTTTCTCATTCTCTTTTATGAGATCCCATGGTGCTGATCTATCAAAGTATTGGTTCCCAAAATAAACGAGGTTCAACCACTCTTTTATTGCCTTCTTTAGTTCAACATTTTTGAAATGCTCAGCCATTTTTTCCCCTGTCTCACGTATCATATTCAAGGCCAGGAAATCATCCTCATCCATTTCTCCCCTCATGGGTATTTTTTCAACCCTTGTCTTTGTGAATGTTAATACCCTGTGAACAAAGTTTCCAAATTTGTCTATCAGTTCACCATTTACCTTCAGATAGAAATCGTTCCAGGAAAAGTCTGAATCATGCTGTTCCGGCAGGTTAAGGGCTGCATAAAATCTAACCATATCCGGATCGTACTTTGAAAGTATTTCTGGCAGAAATATTCCAATGTTTGAACTCTTTGAAAATTTCTTTCCTTCCAGGTTCAGGTATTCGTTTGCAGGAACATCGTATGGTAGGTTAAGTTCCCCATGCCCCATTAACATGGCAGGCCATATTATTGTGTGGAATGGAATGTTATCCTTGCCTATAAAATAATAATGTCTTGTGTTTTTGTCGAGCCAGTAATCCTTCCATAGATTCTCATTACCCACCTTTTTACCGTACTCAATTGTAGATGAAAGGTATCCTATAACAGCCTCAAACCACACATAAATTTTTTTATTTTCAAATCCAGGTATGGGAACATCTATTCCCCATTCAATATCCCTTGTTACCGCCCTGTCCTTCAATCCTGATTTTATAAAATTGTAAGTGAAATTCTTAACATTATCCCTCCAGTATGTCTTATCCTCAAGCCATTTTTTAAGATCATCCTCAAATGAACTTAATCTGAAGAATAAGTGCTCGGTTTCTTTAAATTCAGGTGTTGCACCGCATATTCTGCATCTCGGATTAATGAGTTCCTGTGGATCAAGTGTCCTGCCGCAGTTGTCGCACTGATCACCCCTTGCATGCTCATAACCACAATATGGGCATGTTCCTTCAACATACCTGTCTGGTAAAAATCTTTTACAGTTCGGGCAGTAGGGGGAAATCATTTTTGAAGGATAAATGTAACCCTTTTCGTAAAGTTTCAGGAAGAAATTTTTCACAACCTCCTTATGGTTATCTGATGATGTTCTTGAATAGTTATCGAAGCTAATGCCAAGCTGCTCGAATATCCTTTTGTTTATTTCATGGTACCTATCCGCAATATCCTTTGGTGAAACATGCTCTTTTTCTGCAACAAGTGTGATGGGTGTTCCATGTTCATCGCTTCCGGATACCATAAGAACTTCATCACCTATCATTCGGTGGTACCTTGCAAAAATATCCGCGGGTAGATATGCACCATATAAATGACCAAGATGTAATGGTCCATCCGCATAGGGCCATGCAACGCAAACAAGGATCCTCATCCATTCCACCTTTTTAACTTTAAATTAAAATTATTCTTAAATTTTGTTCTAATCGTTTTTCACTATTTCCCTTACAAGGTGCTCCCTTTCTTCCCTTTTTTCCTTCAGATCTATTAGAAAATTTTTCAGTAATTCTGCAGCCTCCCTTTTACATTCACCGCATAACCTTTCACCTGATCTGCATGATCTGTAAATTTCTTTAAGATAATTATCATCCTGGGCAAGATGATAAAGGTATAATTCATATACTGAACACTCCTCAGGTTTTCCTCCAACCCTTCTCTGCTCTTCAGCTGATGCAGCCCCGCCAGTTTTTGCGTTCATTACCTTCTTTGTAGCTATATTTGGATCTTCATCAATTGAAATGTAACTTGATGGATCTGACGATGACATCTTTCCACCGTTGAGACCGCTCATGAATCTATGATATGTGGAACTTGGCTCAAAGAAACCAAATCCACCGAATTCCTTCTCAACCTCGCTCATTACTTCCTCAACAACGTATTTACTTTCCGTTGATGAATCATCAATGTAAAGAGCTTTATATGGAATATTCTCCCTGAATTTTTCAAAACCTATGCCTTTAAGTTTTTCTTTTGCTTTTGAAATAAAATTTTCCGTATCATCGCCCTTGTAGAATATGACAATTCTACCATCCTGTTCAACAATACTGTATATCCTGTTCCTTTTAACAAGTTCCCTTGCCAGCCTTATGTGCGGATCCTGATCCACACCAACAGGAACAACTGTTGGACAGGGTCCCTCATACTTATCAAGCTGTACATGAAGAATATCACCAAGCTGAATTAAAGGTGATTCAATATGAAGAAGGTTGGAATCATCCCTGAAACCGTAAATTTCCTTCATTTCGTTAAGGTTTATCCTTTTCTGGAATAATAATGCAAGATCCATAACACTTTTTCTCTTTGATTGAAAATATACCTGTGTTTTCTGGGGATCAACACCAAGGGCAAGATAATTTGGGACATAATCTCTTATTGCAATTTCATAGCCCTTTTCCGGACTTATATTCCTTGTTGCATATGCTTCAAGATCTGCAACAGCAATATACCCCCTTGCTCCGATCTTCTGATAATTTATCATCTGATCAATAACAAGTTTATGGCCAAGATGCATCTTGCCAGAAGGCATTAAACCTGTAAGAATTGTAAATTTCTTCCCCTTTCTTATGGCATTGTAAACTGATTGAAAGCCTCTATGCCCAAATATTACACCCCTTGTGAATATACCCTTAAGTTCAGGGATCTGGAAATCGAATGGTTCAATACCAAACTCATCCCTCAATTTTTTGTAATCCTTATACTGGTGTGAAACCCATGGATCAATAACATACCTGTCCATTGAATTTTGAAATGTACATCATTATATTTATTTTTCTTCCGGCGGTTTTATTTTTCTGAACGTAAAGAAAATCAGAATATCATAGATTATTTTGATTGACCCTGAAAGAATGAATGGTATGGAATAACTGCCTATACTTATTGCGTATGATGATAAATATGGGCTTCCGGCCTGAGTTATGCTCCTTGGTATGTTTGTTATTGCTGAGGTAGCTGTTCTTTCCTCAGGCTTAACTATTGCCATTGTATAGGATTGTCTTGTTGGAACATCCATCTGTGAAAGTGATTGTCTCAGGAATAGAAAAATAATAGCCATTACGGGTGTTGTTGAAAAGGCAATGAGTAAAAGAAAAATGTTTGATGGTATATGTGTGAAAACCATTGTGTTTAGAAGGCCTATCTTTCTCGCTATTCTTTCTGCAAGGAAAAATGATATTGCTGTTATAATTCCCGCTCCGAAGAATATCCAGGTTTGTGTCTCTATGTTCAATCCAAATCTGTAATTGAACCAAAGAACAAGTATGGACTGAAGAATGAAACCTCCGCCAAAAGCATCCATGGAGAAAAGCAGTGACAATTTTATTATCCTTTTCTTTGTTTCATCAGAAATCCTGACATTTTTCCTTTCAACATTTATTTCAATGGATTTGCCAATTTTCCAGTACAGGAAATAAAGGATCAAACCAACAAAACCGTAAAGTATTATCATTGATTCATATGAATAACCTTTTGGGAGAAAATGGAATGGAACATTGGGGAACAGTGCACCCAGTGAGGCAGCGGAATATCCAAGAAAATTGTATATTGAAAAGAGAAGTGTTCTTTTTTCATCCCTTACAAACTTTGTCAGTGCTGATTGTTCAACACTTAAAAATGGTCCTGTTTCTGTTCCCGTAACGCTTATTATACCGAAAATTGCAGCTAAAGTAATTGTAATAATATTTGGTATGAGAAGAAGAATTGATGAAATTATCATTAACATGGAAAAAATTCTCAGTGTTCTGTTTCTTCCAATAATCTCACCATATTTACCAACAATTATATTAAAAATTGCGTTTGATAACACGGCAATTGTAACAACAATACCAACCATTGTTGCAGAATAACCCAGACTTTTCAGGTAATAGGGTAAGATTATACTTATGAACCCATAGGAAAATACCCTTATGGTTTTTGCTAAAAGGATTATTTTACCATTACTCTCGATCCAGGAGAGCATAATTCACTACTCTTCCATCTCCTTAACTTCCTCTTCACCTTTTTCAATTGCCTTTACCTGTTCATCATCAAGTTTTTTCAAAAGTGTTAGAAATTCCCCAAGGTGAACTTTCTCTTCCATGGCTATATCTAGGAGGACTTTCCTAACAAGATCATCATCAATCAATGATGCCTGTGTTAAATAGAAATTCATTGCGTCAATCTCTGCGGCAATATCATTCCTTATTGCCATTCTGATTTCCTCTTTTGTGAATTTTTCCTTTCTTAAAATTTCAGAAGGATCTTTGCTGAATCCCATGGTTGATCAAAAGCTTCATTTGTATAAATACTTTATTCTGTACCGAATTTATCCAGTGTTTCAAATGAATGATCGCTTATTCTAACAGTCCTTTTAACCCTGAATCCAAATTTTTTCTTCACATAAAGACCGGGGGAAATAACAAAAATCATATCCCTCTCCAGTGAATCTTCTGAATCAGGATATATGTAAGGTTTTGAAAAGTTATAAAGGGGGAAACCTGTGTAATGGAAATATTGAAAACCCTTTTCTGAAAGATATGATCTAATTCTTTCATCAATTCTTGAAGAAAGTGTACCGGGTTTCAAAAGATCCTCAATGATGTTAAAGGATTTATTGTAAATACTCCAGGCATTTTCAATTTCATCGGTTAGGGAAGAAAATATCACCCTTGCCATGTGAAGGCCAAAACCTCTGTAAATGGGAGAGAGATCAATCTGTAGAACATCATTCTCTTTAAACACATTGTTTGATGTGAATGATATGGGAAAGGAGGATCTTTCACCCGAAAGTACCACGCTTGGATAAACAAAACCATCAAAACCTCTTTTAATCAATTCGTATTCAAATTCTGCCCTTATCTCATATTCTTTCATGCCAATAAAAATTTTCTTCAAGGCACTTCCAAACGCTTCATCAAGCAATTCATAACCTTCTTTTATTATTTTTATTTCATCCTGATAGGGTTTTCTGAAAATGTGATCCACATTTATGGATTCCGTTTTTAGTTCCTCTATCCTTTCACATGAAAATAATTTTTTATCACCTATTATTTCCTTCACCTTTCCCGCCGGATCTGTTGTTATTACAACATTTTCATTTTTCAGGGATCCATCCTCCTGTGATGGATGAATTACGAATTTTACATCGTCATTAAATATTAAAAAATAAGAAAAATTCAGGTATTCAGAAAGTAATCTTGAATACCTATTTTTTGGTGTAATTATAAAAGCATTCTTACCTATTATTCTCTGAATGTATTTCCTTCTCAGTATTGTTCCTTTCATTTTCTGCCCCCTTTGAAAGTCTGATATACAGTATTGGACCCAGTATTATAGTTAATAAAACCATTAGTATGGATACATTATAAAATTGTTCTGAGATAAAACCCTGAACAAGTGCTATGGATGATACAACCAGAGGTACCTCCGCACGTGGCAATAATGCATTACCTATCCTGAAAGATTCTTTAACGGAAAAACCAAAATACATTGATGGTATTGAAGCTCCCACAACTTTACCTAGATATGCAGCAACAAATATTATTAATGTAACGACAAGACTTGTAATTATATTTGCCAAATTCATCATCATACCAACTGTAACAAAGAAAATGGGGACAAAAAATTCGTATAAACCAGAAAGATCGTGAAGGATCTCATTCTTTTGCTTAATCTTTGAAAGTGCCAGACCGAAAATGAGAGATCCAAGGACCATGGTAAGACCGAGTTGAATGGTAAGAACTGTCAATAAAAATAGTATAGTTATAACCATTGCAAATCTTGTTTCTCTATGTTTAAATAGACCTAATATTCTGGAAATCCATCCACTTAGCTTCGTACCAATAATTATGAAAATTAAAATGAATATTATTACTTCAATTATTGTAAGAATAATGGATTGAAGGTTGAATTTGTTTGAAGCTATATTCATCACAGTTATAAAGAAAATTATGCCTATTATATCATCAAAAACACCTATTACAAGTATTCCCATCCCTTCTCTTGAATCCAATTTTTTCAGGTCCTTTAGGACTCTAACTGTTATACCTATAGATGTACTTGCTAAAATAGCGCCCATAAAAAGTGAAGGCAATAAATCTTTACTATACCAATATACAAAAAGAGTAACGAGAAGGAATGACATTGTACCTTCCGATATGGCTGTAATGATACCGTAAAAAGATCCTTTTATAAATTTGTTAATATCACTCTCAAGCCCAATATAAAACAGAAGAATAACAACACCAACCTGTCCAAACATGTATAAAGTTGTTGGAACAGGTGTCTGTGTTGTTAAAGGAGTAAAAATTCCGTCTGTTGGAAATATGTAATAACCCAGAGCAAATGGTCCAATTATAATACCTGTAATAATCTCCCCCAAAACCGTTGGAAGACCAAAAAGCCTTTCACCCACAAATCCAAGGAATCTTGCAACTACTAGAATAAATCCCAGGATAGCGAAGAAATAAAATATTTGAAGGGTTGTTATTTCCGTCATCTCCACCAGTCCTAAAATTGGTAATATACATTACAATATAAATTTAAAGATTTCCATTATACCCTTTTCAAAGTTTAAATTAAATTTCAAAACTTTTCAAGTTCATTTAACTTTACCATTCTCGGCGAGAAAACTTTCAAAAATGAGGTAATGAGAAGGGGCGGATTTATATATTGTTTTATCTATATTAATCTCGTTAGTGTGATACAGCCCAAAGGGAAGGCTATAGGATCGAGCTTTGTGCATGAAGCAGGAATTTCAAAAAATAGCTTTAAATAAAAAATGTTTTAATCTATGTAAAGATTTAAGAGTGATGGTGAAAAAATGGAAAACCTGCAGAAACTCAAAGGATTCAGGGAATTCTATCCTGAAGAAATGGTGCCAAGAGTTAAAATTTTCAATAAAATGAGAGAAATTTCAAGAATTTTTAATTTCAAGGAAATTGAAACGCCCAGTGTTGAACCGCTTGAAATATTCAAAATAAAGAGCGGTGAAGAGATTGTTAAACAAACTTTTTCTTTTGTTGATAAGGGAGGTAGGGAAATAACACTTGTTCCAGAAATCACACCATCCGTCTCAAGAATGGTTGCACAGAGGAAAAATTTTTTAAAACCAATAAAATGGTTTTCAATACCAAAATTATGGAGGTATGAGGAACCCCAGTCAGGAAGGTTGAGGGAATTTTATCAGTACAATGCTGATATTTTTGGATCTGATAACATAGCATCGGATGCTGAGGTCATTTCACTTGCCATGGCAATCCTTGATTCCTTGGGTTTGAAAGGAAAGTATGTCTTGAGGATAAGCGACAGGGAATTGATGGAGAAAATTCTCCTAAAATTGGGTGTTGTTGAAATTGAAAAAACACTAAGGATCATAGATAGAATGGGTAAGGTTGATGAGGAAACATTTTACAGGGATCTCTCTTCCATAAATGGTGATGAAACAGCAAAGGAAATTTTAAAAATAATAGGTGTGAAAGGGAATCTTAAAGATATTGAAAAGGCCGTTTCCTCAATCATTGGAAATGAACCAAGAATGGAAACATTATGGAATCTTCAGGAATTTTTGATCGAATATGGTTACGGTGAATTCATTTTTGATTTTTCAATTGTAAGAGGACTTGCATATTACACGGGTATTGTTTTTGAAGCACATGATAAAAAAGGTGAATTCAGGGCAATACTTGGGGGCGGAAGGTACGATAATGTGGTTGAACTATTTGGTGGTGAAAAGGTACCGGCCGTTGGTTTCGGTATGGGTGATGCGGTTCTTGAATTATTGTTGAAAAGGGAGGGTTTATGGCCAAGGTATGATGAAAGTGTTGACTATTTTATTGCAATTCAGGGGAATAACAGAAAATATGGGATCAAAATTTTAAAGGAACTTAGAAGGAGAGGATACGTTACAGATATTGACCTTACTGGAAAAAGTCTATCATGGCAGTTAAGGTATGCGGATAAAATTGGAGCAAAGTTTATAATAATTGTTGGTGATGAAGAAGCAAAAACTGGAACACTTAAAATTAAAAATATGGTGACGGGGGAACAGAAAACAGTAACCCTGGAATACTTCGACAATAAGCAAAGTATGAGTTAGGAAAAAGTGGATAAAAAATAAAATTAACCTGAAAGTATTAGGGGTCATAGGTGTATGTTTATGGAAAATCTGGATCCAATGTTCAAACCAAAATCGATAGCAATTGTAGGTGCATCAAGGGATCCCCATGCAATAGGGCACAGCGTTGTTAAAAATCTTTTAGATTCAAAGTATCAAGGAAAAATTTATCCCGTAAATCCAAAGGCCGATGAAATACTTGATTTAAAATGTTATCACAGTGTTCTTGATATTCCTGATGATGTAGATCTTGCCGTAATTACCGTTCCTGCGGCAATTACACCACAGGTGATAGAAGAGTGCGGTAGGAAGGGTGTGAAGGGTGTTGCGGTTATAGCTTCAGGGTTCAGTGAAGTTGGAAGGGAGGATCTTGAGGAAAAGATCGTTGAAATAGCAAGGAAATATAATATGAGAATCCTTGGTCCAAACATTGTTGGCATAATGAGCAATCCCATGAAAATGAACGCATCCTTTGGACCGTACCTACCTTATCCAGGAAAAATAACGATGATTTCACAGAGCGGTGCTCTTTTGATTGCACTTGATGCAAGAACCTGGGTTGACAGGGTAGGTATGTCCTATTTAATAAGTATAGGTAATATGAGCGATCTTGACTTTGCAGATCTAATAAATTATTTCAGAAACGATCCTGATACGGCATGCGTATCGCTCTATGTTGAAGGTATAAAGAATGGGAGGAAGTTCATTGATGTTTGTAAAAGAATACTTGATAAGCCAATAGTTGCATTGAAGTCAGGAGTATCACAGAGGGGCGCGGTTGCAGCAGCATCCCATACAGGTTCGCTTGCAGGATCAGGTAAGGTATATTCTGCAGCATTTAAGCAGGCGGGTGTGGTTCAGGCTTATACTCTTGATGATCTCTTCGATAGATCCCTTGCCCTTTCGCTCCAGCCACCCATGAAAGGAGAAAATCTTTTAATTATAACGAATGGTGGTGGTGTTGGTGTTCTTGCAACGGATGCCGCTGAAAAGTATGGTATTCCATTGAAGGATCCTCCTGAGGATCTTAAACAAAAATTGAAGGAGATAATGCCGGATTTTGGAAGTGCCAAGAACCCTGTTGATCTGACAGGTATGGCAACAGGGGAATGGTACGGTAAGGCAATAAAAATAGCTCTCGAACATCCCTGGGTGAATGGAATAACTGTTCTTTATTGCGAGACGGCAATTTCAGATCCCCAGGAACTTTCCATGGAAATCTATGCAGCAACAAACTGTAATAGATCAACAAAGCCAATAACAGTTTCTTACATTGGGGGTGAGGTAACTGAAAGGGCAGCAGAATGGTTGCAGAAGAAGGGTATACCTGTTTACCGTGCACCTGATAGGGCAATAAGCGCAATGGCAGCCCTGAAGGAATATGGAAGGATCATAGAAAGAGGATTCGATGAATTCCAGAGATTCGAGGATGTGGATACAGAAAAGGTAAAGGCAATACTTGATAATATAAGGAAGGAAAATAGATCCTATGTAACGGAAATAGAGGCAAAGGAAATACTTTCGGCATATGGTGTTGATGTGGCAAAAACAGTTCTAATGAAATCAAAGGATGAAGTGGATAAAATTTTATCGTCACTTAATTTCCCTCTTGTTGCAAAAATTGTGTCACCACAGGTAATACATAAGAGCGATGTTGGAGGTGTTGTTTTAAACATAAAATCAAGGGATGAGCTTATTTCAGCCTACGATAAAATAATAAAAAATGTAAAGGAAAAGGTTCCAAACGCGGAAATAATAGGAATTGCTGTACAGGAAATGGCACCCCAGGGTATTGAAAGTATAATTGGTGCAACAAAGGATATACAGTTCGGTCCAACGGTTATGTTCGGTCTCGGTGGTATTTTTGTTGAAGTTCTCAAGGATGTTAGTTTCAGGGTGGCTCCATTCTCAAAATCCACAGCCCTTGATATGGTAAGGGAAATATCTGGAAGGGCAATACTTGAGGGTGCTAGGGGAGAAAAACCCAGGGACTTTGAGGCACTTGGTGAAACGATAAGCAGAATATCACAGCTTGTTGTTGATTTCCCTGAAATAAAGGAACTTGATGCAAACCCCACAATACTCTATGAGCATGGTCTGAAAGTTGTTGATGCAAGAATAATCCTTGAAAAATAAGAAAAGTTTTTTATTTCCTTTTTTTAATTAACACCAATGATAGACATAAGCAATAAGGATATAGTGTACAGGGAGGCCGAGGCTGAGGGAGAGATAGTTCTTAAAACATCGACAGTTGAATCAATATTGAAAAAGGAGATAAAGAAGGGGGATGTTTTTGAAGTTGCAAGGGTTTCGGCAATAATGGGTGTAAAAAACACACCATGGATTATTCCCCATACGCATCCTCTACCCATAGAAAAGATTGATGTAAAATTCACGGTCATGGGGAACAGGATTAAGGTGAACTGTACTGTTGGCGCACATTATAAAACAGGTGTTGAAATGGAGGCACTGGCCGGGGTGACATCAGCACTTTTAACAATATGGGATATGGTTAAATACCTTGAAAAGGATGAAAATGGTCAGTACCCATATACAAGCATAAAAAATATAGAGGTAATAAAAAAAGAAAAAATTTAATTTTATTTATATTTTATTTTGCTTGATGCCCTGAAAACGAACTTCTTCTTGCTTGGTACTTTTATTATCTGTTTTGTCTGTGGATTCCTTGCCTTTCTCTCCTTCTGTACCCTTCTCTCAAATATTCCGAATCCAACAAGGTTCACTTTCTTTCCTGCATTGACTGAGTCAACGATTTCATTGAGGAAGATCCTTATAACCTCCCTTGCTGTTCTCTGTGTTACCTTTGCCTTCTTTGCAACATTCTTGCTCAGTTCACTAATTCCAACCATTCTTTATCACCATCCTGTTCTACACGGTAGAAATAAGAATTCTTGTATATAAATATTACTACTAAAATACCAGAAAAGCTCGTTTTTTTCAATTTTCTCTGATTTCTAAATTTTTTTATAAAAAAGATTTTGATTATTAAAATTCCAAAAGTTAATTAAAAAGAAAAAATAGTCAATTTTAAATTTTAAAAATTTTAAATATAAATAAAATAAATGATTAATATGATGGAGAAGGATATACTCTGGGGAGTGGATATTCCGGATAATGTTTTTTATGGAATTAATACGGTGAGAGCAATTGAAAATTTTTGCATTTCAGGGTTTTAAGGCTTGAGAGGGATCTTATTGAATCCCTGCTTTTGATAAAAAAATGTTCTGCCCATGCAAACTATAAGTTGAAAAATCTGGAAGAAGATAAGTACAGGGCAATTGTGAATTCCGTAGATTATTTAATTAAAAATTTCAGCATGGATTATTTTTCCATTGGATCCCTATCAGGTTGGTGCGGGTACATCAACAAACATGAATGTTAATGAGGTAATCAGTAAAGTCTCTTTAAAAATTTTTAATTTGAAAATTGATCCAAACGACGATGTTAACGGATCCCAGTCATCAAATGATGTTTATCCCGGTGCAGTTAGAATTGCAATAATAAAAAGTATGATAATTTAAAAAAATCAATAGAAACACTCATTGAATCCTTTGAGAAAAAAATTGAAGAGTATGGAAATGTTGTTAAGGTTGGCAGAACACATTTGATGGATGCGGCACCAATAAGTTTCGGACAGGAATTTTCAGGGTATGTTAATTCCCTTAAATCAGATCTTAAAAGAATTGAAAATGCCCTGGAATTTATTTTAAGGTAGAACATTGGTGGAACTGCCATCGGTACGGGATTGAATAAACCTGAAGGATTCGAGGATATTGTTATAGAATGCCTTAAAAGTTCAACTGGTAGAAATTTAAGAAAGGCTGAAAACCTGTTTGAGGTAATGCAATCCCTTTCAGATTTTTCATATTTTTCATCATCACTGAGAATTCTTGCTGAGGATACAATAAAAATTTCAAACGATATAAGGTTCATGTCGTCCGGTCCCAGTACAGGTATTAATGAAATAAAAATACCTGCCGTTCAGCAGGGATCATCAATAATGCCGGGAAAGATAAACCCATCAATAGGTGAGGCAGTAATTATGTCCTGTCTGAGGGTTATATCAAACGATTATCTAGTTTCGCTGGCAAATCAAATGGGGAACCTTGAAATTAATGTTTTTACACCTGTTGTATCACATTCAATCCTTGAAAGTATGAACATTTTAAAGAATGCATTGAACATTTTTGATGAAAAGCTTGTTAAGTTTATGGTTGTGAATAAAAAAAGGGTTCAAGAACTTTTAAAAAATAGTCAGATAAATGCCGTTGCCTTCTCACCCTATATTGGTTATAAAAATGTGGCTGAACTTGTTAAGGAATCATATGAAAAGAATAAAAGGGTTGAGGAAATCATTGTTGAAAAGGGTCTTTTAAAAAAGGAGGAGGTGGAAAAAATTTTACAGGATTTTTATAAAAAAATTTTGAACCATTGAATTAGAAAAATTCATAAATGTATTTAAATTTCCTTGATGTATAGGTGTCAAAAATGTCATGGAAGGATGTTGAGGTAAGGGAACTTAGGGAAGGTAGTTATATAGTTATTGATGATGAGCCTTGCAGGATAGTTGAATTCACTACATCAAAGCCAGGTAAGCATGGTGAGGCTAAAGCACGAATAGTTGCAATTGGCGTATTCGATGGACAGAAAAGGAGTGTTGTTTATCCTGTGAAACACAAGGTAAAAATGCCAATAATAGACAAAAAGACTGGCCAGGTTATCTCCGTTCAGGGAGATGTGGCACAGATTATGGATACAACAACCTTTGAGACATTCGAGTTACCAATACCTGAAGAACTGAAGGGACAGATACAGCAAAGTCAGGAAATTCAGTACTGGGAAGCAATGGGAAAAAGAAAAATAATGAAGGCATAAAATGGCAAACCTTTTAAAGTTCGCCGATTCAGAATCTTCCTACGAGGAAAGTGAATTTGTTATATTCGGTGTGCCATTCGATAGAACAACATCGTTCAGGGGCGGTGCAAGGTTTGCTCCAAACTCAATGAGGGAGGCATCAATAAACCTTGAATCCTTTCTCATAGATCCAGAATTTTATTTCAGGGACGTTAAAATTCATGATATGGGAAATCTTTACGAATCAGGCAATGTTTCCGATATGATTGATGATGTAAATTCCATATTCTCGGAAATAGTGGGAGATGGTAAATTTCCAATAATGCTTGGTGGTGAGCATTCGGTCACAATCGGCACACTGGATACATTGAAGAGGATAGGTGCATCCATTGTATTCATAGATGCTCATACAGATTTCAGGGACAGTTATCTCAACGAAAAATTCAGCCATGCATGTGTGGCAAGAAGGGCATATGAAAAACTTGGAAAGGATAAAATTTTAAGTGTTGGTATAAGATCCGTATCCCCTGAAGAGTATCTTGATAATGATTTCAAAAATTTAAGGTATTTTACATCCTTTAAGGTAAGGGAAGCGGGCATAAAAAAGGTAATTGAAAAAATAAATGAAATGGGGAATAAAATATATCTATCCATAGATATGGATGGAATAGATCCGGCATATGCGCCCGCTGTTGCAACGCCGGAGCCATATGGTCTTACACCATGGGATGTCAGGGAAATAATTTTTTCAATAGGGGAAAAACTTGCTGGTGCTGATATAGTGGAAATTGTTCCACACTATGACAGCGGTAATACATCAATGCTTGGTGCAAAGCTTGTCCAGGAAATAATAGCATCAAAGAAAATTAAGTCTCATCCTTAAAAACGTACTTTTCAATTTTTCCCTCCAGAAATCTGTCAATATTTTCCTTAAGTGTTCCACCATCAGTTTTCCAGCAATTTATTTTATGTATTGATAAAAGGCCGAAAACAATCTCCCCTATGTTAACAGTAATTATATCCGTTATTCCATACTTTAAAAGATTTTTTATTACCTTCACGCCCACAAGGCTTTTTTCATCAATGTTAAGATCATTTTCAATAAAATTTACCGTGTATGATCCATTGCTTATGTCAATGATAGCGAAGTAGGGTGACTTTGAAAATTTTTCATGTATTTCAGAATTTATATCTTTTTCCTTAACAGGAACAATCAACCTGAAATTTTTCCTTCTTGATGGTTCAACATGAATTACAACTGAAATTACATTGTTGATTTCAGCCTTAATTTTCTTTTCAATTTTTTCGGTTATTGGATGTGCTTCCTCTATTGTTAAAGAAGGATCCATTTCAACAATAATTTCAATAAATATAACGGATCCTGCCCATCTTACGTAAAGTCCTGTTAATTTTTTAAC
>JAVRLJ010000015.1:0-15108 GCA_031961585.1 Thermoplasmatota archaeon
CAAGCTCGGTACAGTCAGCAGTTAATCCTGTTATGGCTGACACAGCTATCCTTGGCGCAATATCCCTTCCATTATGTGTTGCACCGAATATGAAATACTTTGGTTTCTTTTCCTTAACAAGTTCCATTATTGCATTCCTGTATGGTATTGTTCTGTAATGCCTGTAAACCTTGCCTTTAACAAAAATAACCTTATCAACACCATATTCAATCATTTCTTTTGCAATTTCATAACCATCATCATCTGCAAGTAAAACACCAACAAGCTTTTCTCCCGCTTTGTTTGCAAGTATCCTTCCTATTCCAGCCATCTCAAGTGAAACCTTTGCGAGCTTTCCATCGTTCTGTTCAATGAATATCCAGAAATCCTTATATTCCTCAGGGTTTGGTGTGGGTTTTGCACAAAGGTTCTTCATTACAGCAACCCCCTTTCCTTAAGAACATAAACTACCCTGTCAAGTTCCTTGGGCTCAATCTTGATTGTTTTCCTTGGCATTTCCTCCACAGTCTTCATGTCCTTTACAATGGTTGGTGAGCCCTTCAAACCTACACAGTTTGGATCAAGTCCAAGTGCCTTATTATCCATGATTTTTACACCCTTTTTGTAAGCATCTATCTTTTTCCTCAGCGTTGGTTCCCTTACCTTGTTTGCATTCAATGTTATTGTAACAACACATGGCTTTTTTATTTTCAGGGTTTCCGTTGCACCCTCAATTTCCCTCTCAACTATAAAGTAGGGATCCTGGTAATCAATATCCTTAACGTATGTTGCCTGTTCAAAATCAAGGAATTCCGCTATTCCAGGACCAACATGGCCTGTGGATGAATCCGTTGTTTCCTCACCACAGATTATCAGATCAAAGTTTCCAAGTACATCCGCTGCCTTTGCAAGAGTTAAGGATGTGGGAAATGTATCAGCTCCAGCAAATGCCCTATCAGTTATGAGAACACCCTCATCTGCACCCATGGCCATCATTTCAAGAATTGCACTTTCAGCCATTGGAGGACCCATGCTTATTATTGATACATATGCGCCATACTTTTCCTTTAATCTTATTGCCGCTTCAGTGGCATTTTTATCCGGTGGATTAACAACATTTCTTGCTTCTGCTCTATTCAATGTCTTTGTTACAGGATCTATTGTAATATCCTGGCTATCAGGAACCTGTTTTATCATTACAGCTATCTTCAGCATTTCAATCACCCATATTTATATATTATACCATGGTTTGATTTTGGATAGTGCCAGGAAACGGAACCCCTGTCACAGGCAATTGAACAGGTTCCGCACTCAACACAATCCTCGTAGTTAAAAACAATTTTTCCATTAATAAGATTGTAGCAGTTTGCGGGGCATGCAAGAACACAGAAATGGTGCGGGCATTTTTCACATATTTCCTCATTTATTGTTATATGTGCATATTCCTTATCGGTATCATATTTGTTCAAACCCAACCTTTCCTTTATATCCATCATGATCACAACCTCCTGTATATATTAATCAATTCCTTCAGCATTTCTCCATATCCTGTACCGATTGTCTTTGTACAGTCTGAAAAAGCCTCACTGACCTTCTTCTTAGGTAATCCCCTCTCCCAGTATATTTCAAGGAGAGTTCTTTCAAGTAAAGCAGGGAAAACTTCATAAAGGTAAGGATCCGTCAGAACCTGCCTTATACTCCTGAACCTTCTCATATCCTTTAGAACATAAGTTTCATTGAGCTTTGTTTCATAAAGTGAAAGCATGGATGATGAGAAATTGTTCTTTTTCTTTGCCTCTATAACAGTTTCTGCAGCCTTTATTCCTGATACAATTGCATAGTTCATACCCTGTAGAACAAGACCGTTACTGAACGCAAATCCTGCAGCATCTCCAAGTAAAAGGTAACCATCACCATATATCCTTTCCGCAATATCAAGCCCGCTTTCAGGAATCAAATGTGCACCATATTCTGCTGGTTTTCCACCATCTATGAGAGGCTGTATGGATGGATGTTCCTTGAAAATTTCAATTAAATCGTATGCCTGATAATCTCCTCTCTTTCTAAGGGCTTCAAGGGGAATTACAACTCCTAAGGATATTGAATCCTTGTTTGTGTAAAGGAATCCAGCTGCCCTTAAATCCTTTGCAAAACCAAGAAGGTATTCAATTGCTGTACCCTCTCCATTCCTTAGATTAAAACGATCCTCTATTTTCTGTGAACTCAACTTAATTATTTCCTTTATACCAAGTGATACATCCTCATCCCTCATGGGCCTTCTTATCCCGGCCTCTATTGAAAGCCTTGAGTTTATACCATCCGCAAGAAGGACTACATCGCCTGTTATCACATCCCCACCCTGCTCAATACCAATAACCTTCTTATCCTTGAAAACTAATTTTTCAACAGTAATTCCGGGTATTACAAGGGCTCCTGCCTCCCTTGCCTTTTTTGCAAACCATGGATCAAACTTTGCCCTGAGCACGGAATATGCAACCTTTTCCTTTTCAAAGAATTTTGTTCTGAAATCTATGTATGTTGAGGATTCTTCCGTTAGAAAACCTATTTTTTTGTTTGTAATGTATCTTTCAACCGGTGCTTCCTTTGTCCAGTTTGGAATGATCTGTGCAAGATCGTTGCCCCATAGAACACCTCCGGA
Organism: Thermoplasmatota archaeon; assembly: GCA_031961585.1. Taxonomy (GTDB): domain Archaea; phylum Thermoplasmatota; class Thermoplasmata; order Thermoplasmatales; family ARK-15; genus JAVRLH01. The sequence continues at coordinate 2,639 of JAVRLJ010000015.1, forward strand.
TAGGTTCTTTGTGCCAGGTGGATCAGCACGATCAACAAGAAGAACATTCAAACCATTCTTTGCCATCACATAGGCAGCTGCTGAACCAGCATTTCCAGCTCCAACAACAATTGCATCAAATTCTGACATCTTTTTCGATAACGAAAATGTAAATATAAATTTTTATGATTTTTTTTGATTTAGTGCGGAGGGGGAGATTTGAACTCCCGAATCCCTATGGAAGTGGACCCTAAATCCACCACCTTTGGCCAGGCTCGGTAACCTCCGCTTTAAGTCAATATTGAAAAATGATATTTAAGTTTCACCAAAAAAAATAAAAAAGTTTAGAGAAGGCCTTTTTTATAAAAGTTTTTAACGGTGAATGCATCAATCTTCCATGTTGGGCTGAGCTGTGAGGCGAGCTGCATCAACTGATCAAGTGACTCAGCTTCCCAATGGCACACGGCAACATTCTTATTTTCTGCAAGATCTATGCTTATCAATTTCACAGTTTTTGGAAGCTTTTTCTCCTTTGCCATTGTAACAACCCTGTTTGCAAATTCAAATACCTTCTCCTTCTGCGCATCCTCCCATGTATGTATCACTACAATGTTCACCATGATTATAAATAAAATGGCCTTAAATATAAATTTTACCATAGAATTTTAAAAAAATAATTTCGACAATGTTAAATATTTTTTTGTAATTTTTTATTCTGATGAACATAAGGATAGTGGAGATTGAAAAACCTTCGGAAGATGTGAATGTTATAGTTGGACAGACACATTTTATAAAAAGTGCGGAAGACATATATGAATGCCTAATAACATCATCCCCTGGAATAAAATTCGGAATTGCATTCAATGAAGCATCCGGAAAAAGGCTTGTAAGGTATGAGGGAAACGATTCAGAATTAACGGAATTTGCAATAAAAAATGCATTGAATGTTTCCGCAGGCCATTTTTTCATAATTTTGATAAAAAATGCCTATCCAATAAATGTACTGAACAGTTTAAAGAATGTCCAGGAAATAACGGAAATATTTGCGGCAACAGCAAACCCCTTGAAAATAATAGTGGCTGAGGAGAATGGGAGTGCAGGTGTGATAGGTGTTATGGATGGTTACAAACCACTGGGTGTGGAGAACGATGAGGATAAAAAGGAAAGGAAGGAATTTCTGAGAAAAATAGGATACAAGATAAAATGAACATATACGATATAGAATGGAAATATTACGATTTTCTTTATGGAGACTATGTTCAGGATATTCCCATGTATAATAGATTAATAAAAAAAGGCAGAATACTTGAACTTATGTGCGGGACCGGCAGGGTCTGTCTCAATCTTAAAAATGCGGAAGAGATTGTTTGTGTAGACATTGATGAAAGAATGCTTGAACAGGCAAAAAGGAAAAGTTCAGGAAAAAATGTTAAATTCATTCAGGGAGATGTTTTAAAATCCGATATTGATGGAAAGTTCGATTTTATTATTATAGCACTTAATTCAATTCTGCTTTTCAACAACAGGGAGAAAAAAATTTTGCTAAAAAAAATTAAGAAAAATCTTTCTGAAAATGGAAAAATTATTATTGATACAGTTTTACCACCTGAGTTTGTTGAGAATGTTGTTTACCTTGGTGACCATAAAATTGGTAAGGATATTGAAATATGGAGGTTCTTTGTACCTGTATTTTCTGAAGATATGAAAACATTATACCTTACCTACATTTATGATATAATTGAGGAGGGAAAGTTAAGAAGGGAAAGTGCAGTTCTAACACTCTATCCGGTTAGCTATGATGATATGGAGGATATTGCAAACGATAGCGGACTAAAAATAGATAACGTTTATGGATCCTACAGCTTTGATAAATTTGATCCTGTTAAAAGTGAAAGAATGATCCTCTTAATGGGATTGAAATGAATGCGGAATATTTTTTAGAAAATGTTGAAAAACTGAAGGATCTTAATAAGGATGCGCCGATAATAGTTGAGGGAAAAAGGGATTATTTTGCACTGAAAAAAATGGGAATAGAAGGAGAAATAATAATTTTCAACTTTGGTTATTCAATACCATTGTTCTCGGAGATTATTGCAAAAAAATATAGAAAGGTAATACTTTTGTTTGATTGGGATGAAAGGGGAAATATTCTTACAAAGGAAATTTTTAAAAACCTTTCCGCACTGGGTGTTCAATGTATTCTTGATTCAAGGGAAAGTTTCCAGAGGTTTTTAAAGAGTGCAAGTAGCGTTGAGGACCTATTTCCCATCTATGAAGATATTCTTGAGGAAGTCCTTTCCGGAAAGGATCCCGGAAAGATAAGAAAATTTCCTTCTCCCAAAAAATCCAAGGTCAAGGATAAATCCAGAAATAAGTTTTGAGGGTGTTAGATCAAAAAGGAATTTTTCATCGTACCTTTTAAAATTTATTTTCAAATCGGTATATTTAATTGATGTGCCTATTGTATAGAAGGGAATTCCAAGAAATTTTGATGATGATGCAAGTGGGAATGTTCCCACCTTGTTAATTATGCTTAATTTTGTTAATATAGCATCAAATCCGGCAAGAACAAAATCACTTTCATTCAAAGCATGATAAATTTGGGAATCATTGAAAAGCTTTGTTTTTATACCTTTTTTATCCAAATCCTTTTGAAGTGTTATGCCCTCAAATCCTGGCCCTGATTCCAGAACATTCACCTGTATTATTTTATCCATGTTCTCAATTATTGATCCATACACAAGTGAACTGTAACTTATCGTCAATAATCTTATTTCATCCCTGAATAATTTTCTTGAATTTTTTATTGCACTCTTTTTCAATTCATTAATTTTTGAACTAATATTATCAATATATTCTTCACCAAAAAATTCAACAATATCAAGAACATTTTTTAACTGGACCATTTCAGGATGCGCATTTATTATTTCCTCCTTATACCTTTTCCAATCCTTTCCATTTTCATAACAATTCTTAACGAAACTAAGAACCTTCTGTGTCAATTTTTCAGATCCTGATGATCGATCATTTATTATTTCCATCAATTCATCCATGGTTAAAAAAGAATCAGTATTGATAATAAAGTTTTTTAGTCAATTTTAAATTAAAAGGATCATGGAATTAAAAGAAATAATGGTAAAAATTAATGAATTCTACGGTGAAATTGATAAAAAATCGGGACCCATATTTCTTCTAAGTGTATTGATGGAGGAGGTGGGCGAACTATCAAAGGCAATAAGGAAAAAAGAAAATATTGGGGAGGAAATTTCAGATGTTTTATTCATGGTTCTATCAATTTCAAACTACTTTGAAATTGATGTTGAAAAAATTCTGATGGAAAAATATCTTATTGATCCGAAAAAAATAATATCTAAATGGAATGATTTACCTTAACAGGTGTTTGAATGATAGTCCTGGGAATTGAAGGAACAGCACATACGCTTGGAATCGGAATAATTGAAGATGAAAAAATACTCGCAAACGTAATTAAAACATACGTTCCGAAAGAAGGGGGCATTCATCCAAGGGAGGCCGCAATACACCATTCCGAAAACTTCACTGAAATTTTGAAGAATGCATTAAATACTGCAAAAATTGATATTAGGGATATAGATCTTGTTTCATTCTCAAAGGGACCAGGATTGGGCCCATGCCTGAGAACAGTTGCAACGGCGGCAAGGACAATTTCCTTAAAATTAAATATACCTATTATCGGTGTAAACCACAGTATTGCCCATCTTGAAATAGGAAAATTGACAACCGGTGCTGAAGATCCCGTCATGACATACGTTTCGGGTGGAAACACACAGATAATCTCCTATTCAGGTGGCAGATACAGGGTTTTTGGTGAAACACTTGATATTGGTGTTGGTAACCTTCTTGACAAATTTGCAAGGGAATTTGGCATACCATTTCCAGGCGGGCCAAAGATTGAAGAACTTGCAAAGAAGGGTAAAGTTTACCATAAACTACCATATTCAATAAGAGGGCTGGATATATCATTCTCTGGAATACTTACGGCTGCATTGAATCTGAAAAAAAATGGTGCAACCCTTGAGGATCTTGCCTATTCCCTTCAGGAAACTGTTTTTGCCATGTTAACCGAGGTGAGCGAAAGAGCTCTCGCACACCTCCACAAGGATGAGATTCTCCTTGCCGGTGGTGTTGCAAGAAACAAAAGACTTAGGGAAATGATGGAAATTATGGGAAAAGAAAGGGGAGCAAGCATACATGTTCCTCCCCCGGATCTGTGTGTGGATAATGGTGCCATGATAGCATATCTTGGTTACTTAATGTATAAAAATGGTATAAGGATGGGTATAGAGGATACTTTTGTTGATCAGAAATTCAGGGCAGATTCCATAGATGCAACCTGGGTAAAGGAAAAGGTTCATTATAAGGAATATCCGGATAAACCAGGTGCTGAAGCTTTAATGGAAAAATCAAATTTCCTTGGCTTTCCTTCAATTAGAAAGGTTAGAATAAAAAAGGAGTACCGCGTTGATGATCTTGATATATCACTCAGAAAGGAAAGGACAAAAAGGGAAGCAAAATTGATGCACGATGCAAGGACTCTCGGAATAAACGTTCCACACATTTTTGATGTTGATCTTGAAAATTTCACCCTTGAAATGGAATTTATTGATGGAAAAAACCTGAGAGAAATATTCAATTCCCTCAACGATTATGAAAAAGATTTTGTTTCAATGGAAATTGGAAGGTATCTTGCAATTCTCCATGCCAATGGTATTACCCATGGGGACATGACAACAAGCAATATAATATACGGTCAGGGTAAAATATATCTTATAGATTTTTCCATGGGTGAAATAGGTAATGATCTGGAATACAAGGGCGATGATCTTCATCTATTAAAAGAATCTTTTAAAAGTTCACATTACGATCATATGAATTATTTCGATAAAATAATTGAAAGTTACAGAAAAAATTATGAAAATGCGGATCTGGTCATTGAAAAGATGGTGGAAATAGAAAGGAGGAGAAGATATTCATGAGGATTGTTACACACAACAAAAATAAGTATATGGAATACAGGGAATTGTTTGAGAGAGAAAATATTGAAATAGAGTGGATAAATCTTGAATATCCCGAGATACAGGCTGATGAACTCGAGGAAATAGTGAAATTTTCAATAAATTATCTCATTGATAGGATTGATAAACCATTTTTCATTGAGGATGCAGGGCTTTTCATTAAAACCCTTAATGGTTTTCCGGGGCCATATTCCTCATATGTTCACAAAAAAATTGGTAACAGGGGAATACTGAAAATTATGGAGGGTGAAAAGAACAGGGATGCGGAATTCAGGGCTGTCATAGGATACTATGATGGATCAATCCATATTTTTTCAGGATCGGTAATGGGAAAAATTTCTTTCGAAGAAAAAGGAGAGAATGGTTTCGGTTATGATCCAATATTTGTACCTGAAGGATCAGACAAAACATTCGCCCAGATGGATATTGATGAAAAAAATAATTTTTCACACAGGAGAAAGGCATGGGAAAATTTTTTAAATGGACTGAAAAACATAAAATAGAAGAAAAACATTATACAATGTGATGTTCAGATCCTTGAGGGAATATTACTTATACATAAGTTTGTTTGGTCTTGCCGGATCATTTATAGTTCTGCTCTTTACATTCTACGGTCTATTCATACCACAGGATTCACCAAAATTCGTTCATGGATTCAACAACTTCCTTGGTAACTGGATTTACTGGGTCTTCGGATTATCCGTTATTGCATTTTTTGTATCTCTTTTCTACATCTATGATATTCTTAAAAAAAGAAAGGAATTCAAGGAATACTTAAATTCAGATAGTAAGGCAAAATTTGTTAAAAAGCTTAAGGATCTTGAAATACTTGCGGATAAACTTGGTCCAAGGTACAGGGAAATGCTTGAGGAAAAAAAGAGGGAATGGAAGGTTCATTGAATCAATTTTTTCAAAAAGTTTGGTATGTATGGATGATCATGAATATCTTCATTGTAGTACATTGTTTCGAAATTCCTTTCCCTTCTTCTGACTATTTCATTCATGGATGCAAGTGTAAATGACCAGAATGATGAGGGATATGTGGGTATAAATGCTGTATAGACCTTAACATACCTGAATATTTTTTTAAGGTTCCCGTATGCCATTTTTAGATGTTCAGGATAAAAGAATGGGGATCCACTCTGTGTTGCAAATATTCCATTTTCATTCAATCTTTTTAATACAAGGGAATAAAATTCCTCGCTGAAGAGAACCTTTGCCGGGCCAACAGGATCCGTGGAATCAACAAGTATTGCATCGTATTTCTTATCCACGCTTTTAATATATTCATAACCGTCATCAACAATAACATTCATTCTTTTATCATTAAATGATACGTTCAACGTTGGAAAATACTTTTTTGATATTTCTATCACCTTTTCATCAATTTCAACAAGGTCCAAGCTTTTAATGTTATGTTTCAAACACTCCCTTGCAAGACCACCATCACCCCCTCCTATTATCAGAACATTTTCAGGATTTTCAATTGAAAATAGTGGTACGTGGGAAAGCATTTCATGGTAAATGAACTCATCCCTTTCCGTAAGCTGGAATGTCTTATCAAGAAAAAGCACCCTTCCCATGGTTCTGTTCTCAACAACATCTATTCTCTGGAACCTTGATCTTCCCCTGTATATTTCCCTGTCAACGGAAATCGATAGTTTTACTCCTTCCTTCTGAACTTCCCCTATCCATTTCATGATTGCAATAATATTAATTATTGATTTAATTTTTTCCGGATTTTAAAAATTAAAAAATATTATGAATACAAAATAAACTAACTCATGATTCGTTATTTTATTAATAAAATTATTTATAATTCCATGTTATGGGGAGATAAATGTGAAGAAATCATACGAGAGATCATCAATGGAACCACTTGTGATTCCAAAATTTCTTTACAAAATCTGGAAGGAAAGGTTCAGGGAGTACTACAACATGGATATAGAGAACGATTTACTAGATGTAATAATAAGAACATATTATATAAGAAGTACATGGAAATGGCAGAGAGCTTACAAGGAAATAAAGAAAATACTTTCAACCAAAGGAATGAACGAAAGGGATAGCAGAAACAAAGCAAAAATGTTAATATCACTCTTTGATTCCTGAATTGTGGAAAAAAGGGATCTTGAAATATTGCTTTCAAAACTTGATAAGCTGGAAAAACCAAAGGTACTCCTTGAACAGTATCAGACAGATCCCAGTATAGCGGCAGATATTTTGATTTTAGCCTCCAATGACATAAAAGGAATGGATGTTGCAGATTTTGGTACAGGTAATGGTATTTTTGCAATAGGTGCTAAATTACTGGGTGCGAAGAATGTATATGGTATTGATGTCGACCAGGATGCGATAAACATTGCCACAAAAAATGCGGAGAAATTTGGTGTTGAAATTGAGTTTAAAAGAATGGATGTGAGGGATTTCAAAATTAATGTTCATACTGTAATTATGAATCCTCCATTCGGTTACCAGATTCCCTTTTCGGACAGTTTATTCATTGAAAAGGCAATGGAATTATCCAATAACATTTACATGTTACACAGTAAAAATGCTAGAGAATATTTAATTAAAAAGGTTGGAGAAAAATTTTCCATTGCTTATGAAAAAGATTATAAATTGAATTTACCTTATACCTTCAAGTTTCACAGAAAGGAAATGAAAAGCATTGATGTAAAACTGTATGTGTTAAGGGTGATGAAATGAACAGGATTGTCCTGCCAGGAGAAATGATATGTACAATAGAGGAATGGGCACCGGGAAAAAATGTGTTTGAGGAGAATGGAAGAATCTATTCCAAAACACTGGGCATTACGGAATTCGATAAAAAGAATATGACTGTTAATGTAAAACCTGTGAACGATCTGCCTGAGCTGAAGGTGGGAGACATTGTTTATGGTGTTGTTCAGGATCTTTTTGAGGACTTTGCACTTGTAACTGTAATTTCCATAGAGGGTGTTGAAAGGGAAATCGTTGGAAGTAAACAGGATGGAATAATACATATTTCAAAGGTATCGAACAAATACATAGATGAAATAGGAAAGGCATTCAGGATAGGAGATATAGTGAGGGCAAAGGTAATAAGGGCAAAGCCTTCACTTCAGTTAACAACAAATCAACCAAACCTTGGTGTAATAAAAGCTCTTTGCATGAAATGCAGATCCCCACTTGTGAGAAAAAATGATACCCTTTACTGTGAAAGATGTGAAAGAACTGAAATAAGAAAAATTGCCAGCGACTATGGAAACATTAAAATAAAGGTAAAAAATGAACCTATTGAGAGGATGTATAAGAATGAAAAAGAATAGGGATTATGAAAAACTTTCCGTTGAAATTGAAAAGTTAAGAAAGGAAGTTGATGAGCTTAAATCACTCATGAGGGACATTGTCCAGATAATGTTTGATGATGATGAACTTAATGATGATGCAAGACCTTTCCACAACAACTGAGGGTGAAAAAATATGACAATGCCAATAAAGGTTATTGAGGATTTTCTGAACAAGAGAATATCCATGCTTATGAAGGATAACAGAATAATAGAGGGTGTGCTTATTGGATACGATGAGTACATGAACCTTATAATAAATGACAGTGAAGAAAGAATAAATGATTCCGTGAGAAAGCTCGGTGTAGTGATAGTTAGAGGAAACAACATACTGAGAATTGCATCAAAGTAAAATGGTAAACTGTCCGGATTGTGGTGGAGAAATAGACGAAAATACTTTAACGTGTAAAAAGTGCGGAAGGAAGTTCACAAGGGAAGAATACAATCAGTTGGTTGAGAAAGCCATTCTGGAGAACATAATACTTGATGATTTTGAAAAAAGTTATGAAAATCTCGTTAAGGAAATAGATTCACTTGAAGAGATGGTGGGTGAAGAAAAAAAAGGTATTGAAAGTACTTCCCCTGATTACCAAACATTGAAGGAAAAGGAAAAATTGCTCTACAGCTATGTTCTTAAAAAGGAGAACGAAATAAGGGAACAGAGGGAAGAGCTGGAAAACCTTAAAAAAAGCATTGATGAAATGTTTGAGAAAAAGGATTTTGGTCCCAATTCAATAATTGTAAAAAAGATTGTTTCACTCTCAAATGAAATAAAAAATCTGAATGATGAATTATTAAGATTGAAAAGTGAGAATGAAAAATATAAAAATGAAATAGAAAATATAAAGAAAATGCTTGAAATACAGAATGGTTCAAATATAGTTGAAAAAATAAAAAAGATTGTTGACGAAAACAGAGAACTTAAACTTGATGTTGAAAACCTGCAGAAAAGAATAGATCTACAGAAAAAGATCTGGGAAAGCTGGCTTAATACACAGAACGAAAAAATTAAAAATATTGCGGAGTACGAGATGAAGTTAAAGGAACAGGAACTCATGGTTGAGAGGGCCATAAAGGATATTGAGATAAAGGAAGCAGCATTGAACAAAACAAAAATTGAAAATATAAACCCTGTTGAGATTGAAATATTGAAGGATGAGAATTCAAAATTAAAGGAGGAAATACAGAGGCTTCAGGATATTCTTAACACCATTTCAAGGACAGGAAAATTGCCTGAAAATGCTGTTGATGCCGGTGAAATTGAAAGATTGAAGTCTGAAAACAGATCACTGAAATCGCAGATTGAAATAATGGACAAAACACTTAAGGATCTGCAGGAAAAGATCAGGTTCAAAGAGGAGGAGTTTGCAAGAAGGGAACAGGATCTGATGTACAGGGAGGCAAAACTTCAGGAACAGCTTAAGGAACTTGAATCACAGAAACTTGAACTTGAGGAGCTGAAAAAGTTGGAGGAGGAACATAAATTAGGGGATCTTGAGGAACTTGTAAAAAAGAAGGAACTGGAATTGAAGGAGAAGGAAAAGTACCTTGAAATGAAGGAGAAGGAATTGAAGGCAAAGGAGAAGGGATTGATAGACGAAGAAGTTTCACTTGCCATGGAGGAAATAAAGGCTGAAATAGGCCAGGAAAAGGTAAGAACGGGAACAAGAAGGCTTGATGATCTTCTTTATGGAGGTTTTCCGATAGGATCCAATGTTCTCATATACGGACCTGCGTACACGGGAAAGGAAATTCTTATCTATTCATTCCTTGCTGAGGGATTGAGGAAGGGCATACCATCAATTGTTATACTTGTTGATAAAACACTGGAAATATTCAAAGAGGATGTGAAGTTTGTCCTTCCAACATGGGAAAGCTATGAGGAAAAGGGATTGGTTAAATACATAGATGCATATTCAAGGTCCATAGGTGATAAAACAACGCTTCCAAACGTTATTTATGTTAATTCACAGACGGATGTTAATTCCATAATGGAAAATGTGGATAGATTAGCTGAAGAATTTAAAAAGAGTTATCCCTATTACAGGGTTGCATTCCTGAGTCTTACAAACGTTGTTGTTTTTCTTGATCAACAGAGCACAATAAGATTTCTGCAATCATTCACAACAAAGAGGAAAAGGGACAGGGCAGTATCACTTTATCTTCTGGAGAAAGGCGTGGTAAGTGAGAATGCGCTTCAGATGGTGTCATCAACCATGGATGGCGAGATAGAGTTCAAGTCTGAAATGGGCAAGGTGTATCTTACGGTTAAGGGTATTACGGAGGTACAGAGCAGATCGTGGATAGAAATAAATCCGTCAAAAAGTGGTATAATAATGGGATCATTTACCCTCGGACATATAAGGTGAAATTAATGGAAACGAAATATTTTGAGTTTAAAGACAAAAATTCAAAAAACAATTTTCTGAAAAGCATTGTTAAAAAGTTTATGGAGGACGATGGTGAATTCATATACAGGGAAAGTGAAAAGGATCTTTTGATATTCTATGATGGTAAAATAGATGGTGGAGAAAAATGCTATGTTGTTAAGGATCTTAAGGAAATTCCTGAAATTTTAAAAAAATTTGAATTTGAAAGCTTTGCCGTAAGGTCAAAAATGCAAAACAGTATGGAATACAATAGAATTATAGGGGATATAATAAAAAATGAAATGCCGGAGAAAACTGTAAACCTTGAAAAGCCTGATATAAAATTAATAATAAAAAAATTCAACAAAAACTATATACTTATAATCAAAAGTTTTATTTAGAATTTAAACAATTACCCCATGGGCCGTGGTAGCTCAGCTGGGAGAGCGCCAGACTGAAGATCTGGAGGCCGCCGGTTCAATCCCGGCCCACGGCACTTCTTTTGGAATTTTTATGAGAACTTGAATCTGTTTTAATAAAAATTAATTAAACATTAAAACATAAGGAAAACAGTGATAAAAATGCCAGAGAAAAAGAATGCTGATAAAAGAGGATCTTTTTCAAGTGTTTCCCATGGAGAATACGAATCCCTCGACTGGGTTGTTGGCCATGGTCTTGGTGTGATACATACAGGCGATATGACAGCTTTCCATTCCATACTTGCACAGGTAGGTGTTGTGAAGGGCATCGAATCCTACTATTACATGAGATACGATGATAGCCCTGAAAGGAACTATTTACCAATGATGTTCTATACTGTATTCGGAAATCCGGATGTCCCGGTACTTTTGCACGAGGAGGTTGAACCCGAGGGAGAACTGTGGAATGTTATAACACTATTTTCATCCAACCTTCTTGTTGAAAAAACATCACAGAGGGCGCTTCTTTTTGATGGTGCAAAAAAGGATGCTGTGCTTGTGGTGAACACTTCATTAAAACCAGAGGATGTTGTGAAACTTGTTAAAAAATACAACCTTTCACAGGACTGGAAAGGTAAGGTTGTTACAGTAAGCGCCGGAAAAATTGATTCAATTATTGCTTTTCCTTTACTTGGTGCAATTGCAAAGGGATGGAAAAAAATCTCAATTGATGATGTTTTAAAAGCGCTCGAAATGCTGGGAAAAGAGGATAAAAGTGATTCAGTTAAAAAAGGATACGAAAATGCGGAAGTTATGGATGTTAACATAAAGGCAGAGGAAACTGAAATGTTCAGTAAAAAGAAAGAAAAAGAGAATTTACCGGAATTTACAGGTAAACCCATGACACAGAAGGAATACTATCAATATCAATATGCTGCCGCAAACGCAAAAAGTTATTCTGAAAGAATTTCCGCAATGCCAAGGTGGGAGGTTCTTGTTCCCGGTTTGATTGAATTTGGACCGGAAAAGGGGAGGAGAAATGCTGGCTTCACAACACCCTGGAGGTTTACGAGGCCTGTGATAGATTTGAAAAAGTGCATTGATTGTAAACTCTGCCATCTATACTGCCCGGATGGTGCCATAGATTTCAGTCCGATAAAGGTTGACTATTCCTACTGCAAAGGGTGTGCAACCTGTGCTGTTGTATGCCCAACAAAGGCTATAACAATGGTTCCAGAGCTTGAATATCTTGAAGGGCTTAAGGATGAGGAAACACCTGCAATAAGAGTTGAGACGCGTGAATATGGATTCTGAGAGGTG